>CAYQXZ010000253.1:0-2501 GCA_964421645.1 uncultured bacterium | reverse complement strand
TAAACCCTTTCTTCATCTTTTCATCGCCTCCTTTTTCCTGTTTGTCATTGCGAGCGCCGCGCCCCGTTCTAGGGGTATTTTGCGCGGCAATCCAATGAGATTGCTTCGGTTTCACCTCGCAATGACGGGTCCTGCAGGAGTCTGATTTACTGCCTTCTTTCCCTCTTTTATGAGTGCGTATGACAGGTCCTTTATATTCCTGTCAGGATCGTTGTAGTAGAGATTCCATAACCTGCTTTCCGTTGCCGGGTCCAGCTGATACTTGCCGGTCATGCGGAGGGCTTCCATTCTTATGGCTGTATCTTCTTGCGTATCTTCACTGACCGACATCAGCTTGTCTCTATAGTTGTTGTCGGTTACCAGATTCACGTAAGAGAGTATCAGCATTTTCGTTTCAGCGTCTTCCCCGTTAAACTTCTCCATCAGGTAGGAGATGTTATTCCTGTCAAGTTTTATGAGGGTCTCCATTACCGTGTATTTTACGTCTTTTGGCGTTTCGTTAAGGAGGGCAACAAGCTGTTGTTTGTCAATCTTTCCGAGACTTGCGGCGGCGGCTCTTTTTATGTCGGGCCTGGGGTCTTCCTTCACTATCTTGACCAGCGATGGAACGGCAGACTTGATACCCAGCCTGCCCACCTCGTATATGGCGAACTTCTTTTCCTCAATTGATTCGCTTGCAAGTTTCTTTGTGAATTGCCTGGGTCCTGGCACGCCGCCTTTTGAGACCCATGCGACAATTCTCACGACCGACAGCAGTACGAAGAAGAGACAAACCCACAAGATCGCTTTCCTGCGGTTGGACAGACTTCCGTAGAACTCCCTGAGGTATTCCATATAAGGTCTCCCTTAATTAAATATCTTACCTCAAAATGTTCCTCTCCCGCAAGTTTATTTGTTGTCATGCCCGGCATGACGGATTCCGGTACAATATAAAAATGTTCGGCGGACTCGGATTGGCGGTGACAGTTCTGATTCTTGCCGGGATGCTCGGCGGTACAGGGCGCGGATTTTCCGGAATGATCATTGATTTTTTCAGCATTTTCGTTGCTCTGTATGCAGGATCGTTTCTGTACCCGGGTCCTGCAAAACTTCTGGCCGGATCCGGGATAGCCGGAAGCGCTGCAGGGCTCACAGGCTACGTATTCATATGCGTATGTCTCTTTTTTGCCGTGGAAATTCCACTTGAAAGAATACGCAGGAAAATCAAAATAAAATTATCCATTGACAGATCTCTGGGGGCCGTTCTCGGCATAATCAACGGATTAATTTTTGCCAGCGCTCTTATTATACTCGTGAGCGCTTCCCCGGGAGTCACAAAGGAAATAGAAAAGAACCTGTTTTTCCGCAAGACTGGAAATTTCATACCCGGAATGTACGAAAGTTTTGAAAGGGCCGGGATAACCCTGCCCAAGATGATAAGCCTGCCGGCATCCTACCCGCAGGAATTCAAACCCCGGAACGAAGGCATGAGATTTGTCAAGCTCAATTTTGCGAAGCTTGAGGGTTCCCACTGCCTCAAGTGCGGCGGAAGAGTAAAATTCGCCGGGTATCTTCCAAAATACGGAGCCGCTCTCGTTCCCATGTTTGCATGTGAAAACTGCGGGAGAACGTCGGACGGATGCCAGAGCTACGAAGGTTTCCACAGGATATACGGCACCTGTCCGATAGAGCTTGCAGGAAAAGGGCAGATGTTTGACTGTGGAAATTGGCCCAACCACCTGTGGATTGCTCCGGAAGGCCCGTGTCCGCTTGACGGGAACAGCCTGGATGAGAAATTGTGGAGAGAGCCGGTTCCCTATTAGTAACGACAACGGATTTATCCGCCGTAGCTCGTCTTTGAGCGGTGGCGGACGCTCCTGCAACCAATTCGAACCGCCTCTCTGATACGTGCCTCAATAAAAATCCTTCCGGTAATACACCCTCCTGTATATCAGCAACTTTCAGAAAAGGCAATCCAACTGAAAACCCTCGGCATGACCTGCGTTGACATAGCCAAAAAACTCAACATCGACCCTCGCACCGCCCGCAAATCCTGCTTATTTAATCTTAAGAAGAATCCCTCTCCCTTGCGGCAGTCCGCCAAAGAATCAGTGGCGGAAGGAGGAGAGGGTCTGGGTGAGGGTGATGTTTCTTCTTCCTCCCCCTTGAGGGGGGAGGATTCAGGTGGGGTTGATAATAACCCAAAGGAGGCCCGCTAATGTTTCTTCTTAACTCCAACCGTCCCACCTGGCACAAAGTCCGCATCCTTCACGAAACCGACAACGCTATCCTTGTACTCCACGTCAAAAAGCACTGGCTCCCCAAATCCCGCATCCTCTCCATCCGGCTCCACCACAACTCCTTCTACCTCCTCCTTCCCCCCGGCTCCCTCCCTTGATCGGGATTCTTGGCAGGAATTTCTCCTTCCCGCTTCTCTCTTAGAGTTTTTGCTTCTTTTTTTATGTCTTCGCGGCTCCAGCGTTCAAAAGTTTCATACTTAAGACGTTCAAATCTCTCTGGGT
>CAYQXZ010000252.1:0-2517 GCA_964421645.1 uncultured bacterium | reverse complement strand
GGTTGGTATCACGCAGTTGTCCAAGATAGACCGGATATTGAAGATACGTCAGGAGAGGATGCTCAGGTTGAACACGATTCTCAGCGATGTTGAAGAATTAATCCTGCCTTCAGGACACGGGAAGGGGCATGGAAGCCACCTGCACGTTCCACGCCTTGATACCGACAGGGTCAGGTTCAGTACGCCGGAACTGACAGCCCATCTGAAAAATAAATATAAGGTCGGCACGGCGAAGCACTATCCTGCGGTGTGGACATGGGAAGCGTTCAGGAAACTGGGGTATAATGGAGAGGGATGCCCGGTGGCGGCGAAGGCATGCGAGCAGGTATTCAGCACACCCGTTTTTCCGAATACGACAGAAGAAGACCTGAAGTATATCGGATGGGCGATCAAGGAGTCCATAGCCGATTTGAAAAAACAATCCGGCGGAGGGGGAAAATGAAGAGCAAGGGTGAGATACGTTTTGCGGTGATAGGATGCGGCCGGAGGGCGCCTGCATACCCGAGAACGATAAAGGCGGTTAAGGGGACAAAACTTGTGGCGTTATGCGATAAGGTCGGTCCTCTGGTAAAGGGGATAAAGAAACTCGCCGATGACGATTCCATCCGTGAATATACCGACCACCGGAAGATGCTGAAGGATGGCGGGTTTGATGCGGTGATAGTCGTTACCGAGCCGGAATACCAGGCCTCTCTTTCCGTGGAGGCGATGGAGGCCGGCTACGATGTCTATTCGGATGTGCCTGTGACCTTTTCGCTTGAAGACTGCTGGAAGCTCGTGGTTACGGTTGAGAGAACCAAGAAGGTGTATTACCTGGGAGAGCAGATGCGCCATACCCTGCTTATGAGATACTGGCGGGAACTGGTAAGGGGCGGAGCTCTCGGCACGGTTTTGTTTGCGGAGGGGCATTATATCCACGCCATGGCCTGTGACAGGTTCTGGCGCAACTCGGAAACCGGTGAACTGCTCACCTGGGAGCAGGCGCAGAAAACCGACAGGAGAGTAAAGACACGGATGTGGTCAATGAGACATCCGGTTTTGTACGGACCCCACGAACTCAGCCCGCTGCTCAAGGTCCTGGACGACAGGGTTGCAAGCGTTTCCTGCTATTCAACGGGTTTGCCTAACAAAAGGTGGAAGGAGATACCGTTCCCGTGCCAGTTTGAGGAATGCCCGCGACCTGACATGGAGGTCGCCCTCATGTTTACGGAAAAGGGGACGATACTGAGATTCGGCGCAAATTTTTCATCGCCCGTGAGTCAGTCCCACTGGTATCATCTTCTCGGAACGAAGGGGGAGATTGAGACGCGGCGTGGTTCTGCCGAAACCGGATATTCATATTTCTATCCGACACCCGTAATGCATGACGGAGTTTATCATTTTGCGCGGACACCCGAGCCATGGTTTTATTCCGGAGGACGGCCGTCCGACGACCTGGCTTATGCCCTGGAGAGCGAGATGCCCGAGGCGTTGAGGAGCACCTCCGCATCAAGGGCAACAGGGCACGGGGGTATGGATTTCTATCCGGTCGCCGACTTCGTAAACTGCCTGCTCACCGGGGACAAGCCGTACATGGACGTTTATGAGGCGGTTGATACTGCCGCTCCGTGTATTCTCGCGGTCAAATCGGCGGAGTCAGGGGGAGACAGGTTTACTGTGCCTGATTTCCGTCCGAACAAGAAGAGAAAGCCAGGAGAGATGCCTGAGCACATGCTTTAAAAATTGCATAAGTAATATCCCATGGTTGTCATTGCGAGGAGCGTAGTATGCGACGTGGCAATCTCAACCTTATAAAGAAATTCCTTCGCCCCGCAATGACAAACGGGAGGGGATTTGCGATGACGTTGTGGGATTATCAATAGTCAAACCAAATGGGAGATTAAGGTGAAAAAGGTGAAGTGGCTGCTCGTGGGAGCAGGAGACATATCAAGAAAGCGTGTTGCACCGGCTCTTGCCGGTGTTGAAAATTCAGAGATTGCGGGCATATGCGACCTTAATACGGAATCCGCAAAATCCCTTGCAAAGGATTTCAACTGCGGAAAGGTGTTCACTGATTTTTCCATGGCTCTTTCCGAATCCGGGGCCGATGCAGTTTACCTCGCTGTTCCGGTCTTTCTGCACGTTCCCATGGCTGTCCGGGCGCTTGAGGAGGGAAAGCATGTTCTCGCGGAAAAACCCCTGGGGTTGAGTGCAAAGGAATGCAGTATTTTGCTGGAGGCGTCGGAGAAAAGCGGAAGGAAGGCCGGCTGCGCTTACTTCAGAAGGTTCTATCCGAGATACGCCCATGCAAAAAAGATGGTGCAGAACGGCGAATTCGGGCAGGTTGTACTTGTCAGGATGCTCTACTATTCGTGGTTCAGTCCTTCAAAGGACGACCCCAAGCACTGGCGCGTGATAAGGGCAAAGTCCGGCGGCGGCCCGCTGTCGGATATGGGAACCCACATGTTTGACGTGCTGATAGGTCTTTTCGGACTTCCGGCGAGCGTCTATGCAAGATGTGAAAACCTCGTGCATAAA
>CAYQXZ010000251.1:0-2522 GCA_964421645.1 uncultured bacterium | reverse complement strand
ACTGGATATTGTAAAGAAAGGACTTGTTGCCGGGTTTCTGACGTTTATCCGCTTAATCAGCCCAAACGTTCGGGATGGTGCCTTACGACCTCGCCGTTTACCATGTAGATTATGTCTTCCGCTATATTGACGGCATGGTCGCTTATTCTTTCCAGGTGCCGGGCTATGAGCAGGAGGGGTACCGCCCGGGGAGCATCCGCGCAATTTCTGGCCATGTAATCATAAATCAATTCCCTTTGCACCTGGTTGCGCAGGTTGTCTATTTCCTGGTCTGAGAGAATGACTTTCTTCGCCAGCTCAACATCCCGGTTGACAAAAGAATTGATGGCGTTTTTTACCATATCCCTGGCAATTACGGCCATCCGGGGGACATCCATGAGAGGTTTAAGAATAGGCTGTTTTGCCAGTTCCAGTGTGCGCTGGCAGATGTCTACCGACAGGTCGGCTATCCGTTCCAGGTCCCTGTTTATCTTGATGGCGTTGGTGATAAATCTCAGGTCTCCTGCCTGGGGCTGGTGGCGGGATAAAAGCGTCAGGGCATAATCTTCAATTTCAAGCTCTTTTTCGTCTATTTTCCCGTCATCCGCTATTACCTTGTTGGCCAGCTGTTCATCCCGGTTCTTGAGGGCGTCGACTGCCATATGGATGGATTCCTCAACCATTGCCGCCATCTTCAGAATGCTGGTATTCAATTCCTTGAGTTCCTCGTCGAAATGCATGAATTCCTCCTTTCCCTCATCAAGGTTTCAGGAAATGCTTTCAATCAATTCTTCTATTTTGCCTTTGATCAGGTCTCTTGTCTTCCTGTAAAATTCAATGCTCTTGCCCTTCGGGTCTTCTATCTTCCACTCGATATGATTGTCCGCAGGGAAAAAAGGGCATATGTCTTTACACCCGAGGCTTATGACATAATCAAACTCTTTCACCGGCAGGTCATCAAAACCCTTTGACTTTTGCGCTGAAATATCAAGCCCTGTTTCCTGCATGACCCTTATGGTATTCGGATCGACTGTCCCGGATGGTTTTGAACCCGCGCTGTAAGCTTCCAGTATCTCCTTCCCCAGATATTTTGCAAACCCTTCCGCCATCTGGCTGCGGCAGGAATTTTCAACGCAAACAAACAGTATTTTTTTCATGGTTATCACCCGAATCTTCCTGTAATGTAATCCTCCGTTCTCTTGTCCGACGGGTTTTTGAATATCTTTTCTGTAGGGCCTGATTCTATCAGCTCGCCCATAAGCATGAAACAGGTGATATCCGAAATCCTTGCCGCCTGCTGCATGTTGTGGGTCACGATAACTATGGTATATCTCTTCTTCAGTTCCAGGATCAATTCTTCTATTTTCGCGGTGGAGATGGGATCCAGGCTTGCGCACGGTTCGTCAAAAAGGATCACTTCCGGTTCTACTGCGAGACACCTGGCTATACAAAGTCTTTGCTGCTGGCCTCCCGATAACTTGAGGGCGTTATCGTGCAGCCGGTCCTTGATCTCTTCCCACAGCGCAGCTTGTTCCAGGGATTCCCTGACTTTTGCCTGGATGAGATGCCGGTTCCTCATGCCGTTGATCTCCAGTCCGTAACTGATGTTCTCAAATATGCTTTTGGGGAACGGGTTCGGCTTCTGGAAAACCATGCCCACGCGTTTTCTTATTTCCACAGGGTCACTGCCGGAGTGGAAAATATCCTGATTATCAAGATAGATTTTCCCGGTCCACGAGATGCCGGGAATAAGCTCATTCATACGGTTAAACAGCCGAATGAATGTTGATTTGCCGCAGCCCGAAGGTCCGATGATTGCTGTCACCTGGTTGAAAAAAATATCCAGGTTGATATTTTTCAGGGCATGCTTGCTTCCGTAAAAGAAATTCAAGTCCTGTATGCTGATTTTTACCGTCTTATCCATGATAGTAACCCCTGTTTTTCTGTCTGAGGAGTATGGCAAGGAAGGAAATCGCAAGCACCATAATCAATAGAATGAAACTGCAGCCGTAGGCAATGGCCGTCTGCGCCTCCGGTTGCGTCCCTTCCGTCATCAGGGCGTAAATATGGTAAGGAAGGGCCATCACTTCTGAAAAAACGGATTTCGGATAGCCTTTCATATAGAATGCCGCAGCCGTGAAAAGAATCGGCGCCGTTTCCCCGGCCACCCGTCCTATGCCTAATATAACTCCGGTTAAAATCCCGGGAAAAGCGGCAGGCAGAACGACTTTTCTTATTGTCTGCCACCTGGTCGCGCCCACAGCCAGCGACGCCTCTCTCAAAGATTGGGGTATTGCCAGGAGCGCCTCCTGGGTTGTGGAGATGACGAGAGGAAGAATCATTATTCCCAGGCTGAGACTCCCGGAAAGAATGGAGATGCCGAACTTGAATAATTTTACGAAAACTGCAAGCCCGAAGAGCCCGAAGATGACCGAAGGCACCCCGGCAAGGTTATTAATGCCTATCCTGATGATATTCACTACGGAACTCCTGGGCGAATACTCGCACAGGTAGATTGCGCAGGCCAGCCCCAGGGGAAGAGA
>CAYQXZ010000250.1:0-2537 GCA_964421645.1 uncultured bacterium | reverse complement strand
GGACCGCACGACCTACTTCAGGTTCATCCTCAATCCGGCGGGCAAGGTCTCGGAGGATAACACGCTTGATACCTCCTGGAACGGAGCATGGACTGCGGTCACCGGTATCAATGACGGATTCTGGACGGCAGAGGCAGCCATCCCTTTTGATTCTCTTGAGTTGGGTCCTCTTACAGGCAGTTCCTGGGGCATAAACGTGGGAAGAACCAACAGGAAAGCCGAGGAAGGTGCGCATATCGCACTGACCACCAATAAAGGCATGTATTATCACCAGGTCTCCAGGTATCCTGTCTTCAATTTTGAGAATCCGGGCGTACTTTCAGGACACTTCCGTGCCGTTGAACAGCCGGTTGTAAAACCCGGGGATACGTTCAGCATGGTTGCGGACCGTTCCTACTATACGACGGAGAAATCCGCGCGTGTGCATGTTGAGCCCGGTTCTGCGGACGCAGTGTTGAAGAATGCTTCCGTACATTGGGAACTTAAGAGCGAGGGGACACCTGTAAAACGTGGTACCGAAACCCTTAAGAACAGCGGAATGATACTTGAAGTACCGCTTGGCGATGTTGCCCCGGGCACCTACAGGTTAACCGCAAGGCTTCTGGACGGCGGGAAAAAAGAGATTGCGTCGGCAGAAGACATAATAAGGAAACTCAAGCCTTCGGGCAGCGAGGTGAAGATTGACCGCATAAGACGGGTATTGCTCGTGGATGGCAAACCGTTTTTTGCATTTATGCCATTGCAGGTGTTCCATGTGCCCGCCGGGCATCCTTACGGTAATTACGATGAGACGATCGACGCTATGATGTCATGGTGGGCCGGGCACGGTTTCACGGCGCTTCATGTCGGGGCAAACGCTGACATGGAATGGAGCGAAAGGATATGGGACAGGGTTTTCGCATCGGCAAGGCAGCATAATCTGAAGGTGGTCGTTTTTTGGACGGGGCATTGGTACAGGGTGCTCATCAACGACCCTGAAAAACTCGAGAAATTCATTATAAGGTGGAAGGACGAACCCGCATTGCTTGCATGGATGCCTGCCGACGAGCCGGAGATTACCAGCCTGAAACCCGAAGACGTTGCCGCGGGCATCATGAAAGTCAAAGAACTGGACCCCTATCATCCTGTTTACATCAACTATACGCAGATAGGTCCTGTCAGCAGGTATGCGGGCCTGCCCGGGGATATCATGTCTCTTGACTACTATCTTACCGCGGTTGAGGGCAGAACCATAGAGGAGACCCTGCGGCTTGTTGACACCATGGAAGGCATTTCGAAACAAATGCATACACCCACATGGAACTATCTCGCGGGAAGCACGCTTTTCAATCACTACCGCGAGATATCAGCAGAAGAGCAGGTTGCGCAGACATACGCCAATGTCGTGAAAGGCGTAAGCGGCACCGGGTACTTCTTCGGGCAGGTGCTGGGACGCAGGCACTGGAAGGCCTTTCAGGAGTTGAATAAGGAGCTTCAGGAGCTGACGCCGGCGATTTTCGCCGGTGAGGACATAAAACAGGCTGCCGTTTCTCCGTCAACAATCCTGTCCATGACAAGAAGGCGCCTCGGAAAGGCGTATATTATCGCGGTCAATATCCATGGAAGAGAAATACCCGCCGTTTTTGATGTGTCGGACATGGCGGACGTAAGAGAAGTAAAGGTTCTGTTTGAGGATAGAACTCTCAAGACTGAACGTGGGACCTTTAGAGATACCTTCAAGCCGTTCCAGAGACACGTATACGAAATAAGCTTCCGGTGATTGACCGGAGAATGGAAAAAATGGGAAAAGAACCGGCAGTGACGACAGGCAGGTATAACGGGGCGCCTGCTTTTTTTATCAACGGGACGGTACAGCCGTTCACGACCTTCAAGATAACGGAAACGCCGGATACCGAAGCGATGTTAAAATCTGCGCGCATCGAGATACCCGGTATGGCAAAACAGGGCATCACGAACTGCTGGGTGCCTGTCTTTATTGACTGGACAGGACCCGGGCAGTATGATTTTAAAGACCTTGACCGGCGTATAGAAACCGTGCTGAAGCTTTACGACGAAATTGCCCCGGACGAAGAATGCAAGGCGTTCGTAGCGGTTAGGATACAGGCAGCGGTTTTTTCTCCGCAGTGGTATATTGATAAATTCCGTGATTCGCACGGCAACCCCGCCAACCTTATAGAATTCCGCAATCCCTGGGGCAAGGTGGAAACGGGCAGAATCACCGAGAACAGCAGGTTTGCAACCGAATATAAAAATCACCACTCAACGTTTGGCATATCCCCGGGGGATGAATTCTGGGATACCCACGCCCTGGATTGTCTTGAAGCGATAGTTGCGCATGTTCGCAAACAGACTTATTCAAATCGCGTTTTTGCATGGCTGCCCTGCGCGCTTAACACGAATGAATGGTTCATCAGAACCGCTGCCGCAGAGGCCTCATGCGATTTCAGCAGTCCGGCGCAGAAAGCGTTTCACAGGTACCTGCGCGAGAAAGGCCTTCAGTGCGGAGAAGAGCCTGTCCCCTCGCCGGAGTCCTGTTA
>CAYQXZ010000249.1:0-2560 GCA_964421645.1 uncultured bacterium | reverse complement strand
ACATTAAGGTGAGTTCCCTTGAATTGTTTGTCAATGCAAAATGCAGCGCACGCGATACTATAAGGGTTGCCTTGCATGATGTGAAGGCAAACAGAACATTACTTTCATTTGATGAATGCCGCCCGCTGGTGCAAGACGGTGTATCCCAGAAGGTTGATTGGAAGACCGGCAAAAGACGCCTACCCGTCAGGACGGACATTGTTCTTAAGTTTGCCTTGAGCAAAAAAGCGACAATATACGGATTTCACTTTGGAAACGCGGCTTGAGGCAAATCGTTCACAGGAGGAAGAAACATGCTCAGTATCCTTAAGAAAATACACGCAACAGATGAAAAGAAGTATGTCGTTCTTAATGAGGAAGATTGCCGTGCAATTGATGTTACTGCGAGAAGAATTCTGAAAGAAGTGGGTTTTAAGGTGTCACATCCGCGTTTACTGAAAATCCTTAAGAAGAAAGAATATTCAATAGACGGCGATACAGTCAAAATTGAGTCATCCAAAATTGACGACTTATTGGCAAACGTTCCCGTTCAGGAGCCGGTAAAGACAACAGGTGAGGGACAGGTCCACGTAGGATACATGGCAAGCCAGATATATGATGCTGAAAAAGATATCGTAAGATACCCGAACCGCAAAGATCTGGATCAGGCAACTGTAGTCGGGCTGTCACTGCCCGGAATCAACTCCGTGGCTCCTCTTTTTGAACCGAAAGACAGACTTGGCTGTGCGGATGTATTAATGCTTGATGTTATGTTGAGAAGAGTGAAGAACCCTGTAAGAAACGAGATTCATAATGCAGAATATATACCTTTAATGCTGGAGATGTGCAAGGTTGTTGCAGGGACGACAGAGGAAATACTGAAGAGGAACATGTTGATTTACTACGCCTTTATTACCAGTCCGCTTAAATATGACGTTGAAACGTTAGATCTGGCTTTCAGAGCACTTGATGAGGGAATACCGGTAAGGTTCGGCGCACCCATGACAATAGCCGGCGCCACCGGTCCTGTAACTTTTGCGGGGACGATTGCCCTTGGCCTGGCGGAAAGCTATACGGGGCTCGTATTGTCAGAGGCAACAAGACAACAGTGGGAGCCGGGCATGGCTCCGGTGGTTATGGACCAGAGCACCGGCGCTTCGTTGTACTCCGGTCCGGACAGGGCGGTTCTTTCTATGGGTGCTGGCGATCTTTTCAGGTACCTCGGTTTTGAATGCGGCGTCCATCTCACCCAGAGTGATGAGTGCAAGCCCGGGATACAGGCAGGGATAGAAAAAACTTACACGGCAATGCTTTTCACTCTGGCGGGTTTACCCCCGACCATAAACAACGCCGGTTTACTGGGACCTGGCGGACTGGTGGGAAGCATTGAGCAGATAGTGATTGACGCAGAGATAATCAGCATGCTTGACAGACTCGTCAGGGGCATGGATGTAAACGAAGAAACGCTTGCGTTTGATACCATAAAGAACGTGGGAATAGGCGGTAACTTCCTGTCCGAAGAACACACAGCCGCACATTTCCGCAAAGAACTCTGGCTTCCCACAATAATCAAGAGACTTAATCCAAGTGCGTGGAACCAGGAAAAACCTGACATGTTGAGAGAAGCAGGAAAGAAAGTGAAAGAAATTTTGTCTTCGCGGGACCCCAGGGCTCTCAACAAAGAACAGGAAAACGCGTTGGACGATATTCTCAAAAGAAATGGAATTAATTAAGAACTTTTACGGATGGGTAGGTTGCACATACCGGAAAAGGATAAATAAATGAGCAAAAGGATGCTGACAAGGAAAGAACTTGTGGGACCGTGGGCAGGTTTGCCGGTTGCATGGAACGATGATTTTACCTTTGATGAAAAAACATATCGCGGTGATGTCGCAAGCTGCTGTGAAGCAGGGGTGCCGGGTGTATATACCGGCGGCACGACCGGAGAATTCTATGCCCTGGAATTTGCCGAGTTCAAGGCAATAACGAACGCAACGATACAGGAATGCGGGAATGGTCACAGGCCGGTCATGATAGGCTGCACGTCCACCTTCACACTCGGTGCAATCAGGCGCGCACAGTATGCGGCGGAAAAGGGCGCAGATGCCATCCAGATTGCCCTGCCGTTCTGGATGGAGGTTCCGGACATGGAAGTGGTCAGGTTTTTCAGGGAGATATCGGATGCTGTACCAGGCATGCCCATCACCATTTACGAAACCCTTCGCTCAAAGAAAGCCGTTTCCGTCCAACTGCACAGGGAAATTCACCGTGAAGTGCCGGCAATAATCGGCGTGAAGAGCAACGAAGGGACTGTCGGACGCACGAAAGAAGGTTGTTCGGAACTTGCAGGGATGTACAATGTGTTCGTTGGAGAAAGCAGCTGGTATGAGCTTGGCCCTCACGGCGCCGTGGGAAGCTGCAGTTCTCTTGTTTATCAGAACCCGGGTATCGTGCTGAAGACTTTTGACCTGGTTATGGAAAAAAACTGGTCGGAACTCAAAAAATGGACGGATAAATTTACCAGATTGATTGTGTTTATACCGGACATATGTCCGATTTTGAGGCGGATTTAAGTAAGTCA
>CAYQXZ010000248.1:0-2569 GCA_964421645.1 uncultured bacterium | reverse complement strand
CCGCAGGAATCCCTGAAAGCCTGAATGATATTATCGAGGTGAAGCTGACCGAAGTAATGAGCTTGCCCCTCCCGGAGACACCTGACGGGACTTTCTCCGTCAAGGCTGTTGCCCCTGCCCTTGAGTTCATAAGGGACCTGGCGGATGCGGTCGTAATCGGTCCGGGAATATCCTGCAGGAACAAAGAGACCATTGACTTTGTAAGAGAGATTGTGAAAAAGACAGATAAACCGCTGGTCATTGACGCGGATGCAATAAAAATAGTCGCTTCTGAAAAGAGCCCTCTTAAAAAAAACACGCCGGTAATCCTCACCCCGCATCCCGGTGAAATGAACTGCTTAACGGGTCTGACTATCCAGGAAATACAGAAAAGGCGCAAAGAAACAGCTAAGGATTTTGCGGGCAAATACGGAGTGACTCTCATCCTTAAGGGTTATCATACGGTTATCACGAACGGGAAGAACGTCTCCGTCAACCTTACGGGTAATCCCGGGATGGCAACCGCGGGAAGCGGGGATGTCCTCGCGGGCATACTGGGAAGTTTCATTGCGCAGGGGTACGGGGCATTTGAGTCCGCAGAATATGCCGCATACATTCACGGGCTCGCAGGAGACCTTGCCGCAAAAGAACTCGGAGAAACATCCCTCATCGCCTCCGATATTATTGAGTGTCTCCCCGATGCATTCCGCCATCTTCTTGAAACGCCTTGATTGACCCTCATTTTGATATGTGATATTCTTTGAATCAGCGAGGAGGAATTATGCCAAACAAAAACGACGCAAAACAGTCAACGGATAATTTCATAGAAAAATGGGCTGACAGAATCAAGCCGAAGATGGCCTTCAACGCAAGAAACAGCGAGCAGTTCCTCGCCTGGAAAGAACGGCTGGTAAAGAAGGTCAAGGAATTGCTCGGGGAATTCCCGGAACCTTCAGACCTCTCACCCGATAAGATAATCTCCGAAGAAAGGGAGAAATTCATCCGCGAGAAATATGTAATCCAGACAGAAAAAGACTGCTTCATGCCGCTGTACATACTCATCCCCAAAAACAACAGGAAGAAGCATCCTGCGATACTCTGCTGCCACGGACACGGATACTACGGCAAAGATCCCATTGCCGGCGCTATCAACAATAACCCGGAGGTACTGGCTAGCATCCAGGCGCATAATTACAACTACGGGGAACAGATGGCGGAGAGAGGCTTTATCACGATATGCCCGGACTGGCGCAGTTTCGGGGAACGCATAGGATATCACAACCAATTTACTCCGCAGGACGTATGTAACATCCACTTCATACAGCACCTGCTACTTGGAAGGACGCTTCTGGGCGCAAACGTCTTTGACGGGATGCGGGCGATAGATTTCCTGCTGACCAGGGATGACGTAGATGCGGACAATATCGGGTGCATGGGGCTTTCCTTCGGCGGCACGATGACAACCTACATGACGCTTCTCGAGCCGCGCATAAAAGCCGCCGACATAATCTGCTATGCCACCGCCACAAAGCATTACGCCATAAGCCGGCCCAATTTCTGCGGGAGCCAGCTCGTGCCCAATCTATACAAATATGCAGACGTGGGAGATGTGATGGGCGCCATCTGTCCCAAGCCTCTCCTGATTGAATCCGGTGCCAACGATACCTGCTTCTGGCTGCACTCCGCTCTGGCAGCCCATAAGAAAGTTTCGGCGGCGTATGAAGCGGCAGGAGAGGGAGACAAACTTCACATAGAGATCTTCCCGGGAGGGCATGCTTTTGCGGGAAACACGGCGTTCAAGTTTTTTGACCGTTACCTTAGAAATGAAAAAACCTCTTAAGGTTTTTCTGGTTGTTCTTGGCGGAATACTCCTGTTCTTTGCGGTTTCCGTCAAGATTTCCGAGAAGATAATCATCAACAGGATTTCTCATTTGACCCGGAACATCGTGAGTATCGGCTCAATCTCCTTCTCGCTGCCGCCCTGCGTCAAGCTTGAGCGGGTTGCCATTGCAAACCGTTTTGTCCCGGTATTCATGAAAGAGGTACTGATACGTCCTGCATTCAGGTTCAGCACCCTGGCGTTTGCCGGTCCCGGCGGAATATCCATAAGCGAAGAGAAAAGAGACGTAAAAGTCCGGGGATCCGTGACGGGCAATTTCAAAGAGGGCGAACTCAATATAAGACCAACTTCCGTCAGCATAGACAAACTCGGCAGTTTTGAAGTGAAGGGCCTCCTGGAAAAATGGGGAAGGGAAGGCGTAAGCCTGAACATCAACCTGAACGGGACAGAGATACGTGAGATAAACGATTTTCTCGGGCTTAAAATCCCTTTCAGCGGGAAAGCCACGGGTACTGCCCTGCTGGACTTCGTACGCAACGAGCCTGAAAAAAGAACAATCAGGTTTGACGTTGTCATAAAAGAACTCTCCATGGACAACGAGAGCAAGTTCACCGCGTTTGTAAAAGGCGTCTACAAGATGTCCGGGAACAGGGCGGATATTTCCGACGGGAAGCTCTTGAACGCAACAGGCGGAAAAATACTCTTTACCGGCTTTGTGGATAAAGAGACTTTCAACATGAACTTTGAGAC
>CAYQXZ010000247.1:0-2585 GCA_964421645.1 uncultured bacterium | reverse complement strand
GCCCTTATTTCCACGATTACAGCAAGAACCAGTTGAATGCCTATGTCGCATGGCTCAAAACGATATACCCTGACGTGAACGCCATCAGGGAAGCATGGAAGGACCCCGGTATCACATTTGAAACGGTGCAGATACCCACGGCCAAGGAAAGAATGAAGGGTTCCTTCTACAGCTTCTACGACCCGGCAAAGGGTAGAAAAGAGATAGATTACAGAAGATTTCACTCCATAGCCGTTTCCGACGCTGTCTCATACATGTGCAAGATCGTCAACGAGGAGACCCAGGGAAAACGGCTTGCGGTGGTTGCCTATGGATACGTCCTTAATTCCCATACGGTAAGGTCCTTCATGGACATGGGGCATTTCAACCTTGCGCGGGTGCTTGAATGTCCTTACGTGGACGCGATGGTTTCCCCGCACATCTACACCGGCCGGCTTCCCGGAGGGTTCGCAATGTCACCGGTGCCGGTGGATTCGGTCATGATGCACGGAAAAATCTTCTTCGATGAGGACGACATCCGCACGCACATCGCGGCGAAAACACCCTTGAACGACTCCGAGGGCAGGGCACAGAACCTTGATGAAACGCTGAATGTCTTCAAGCGCGACTTTGCCTACACCAATTCAGAGGGCATGAGATTCTGGTACATGGACTGGGGCAACGGATGGTATCACGATAATGCCATAATGGATACAATAGGGAGGATTCAGAAACTTGCAACCGAATCCATGGGCAAGAAACGTGAGAAGACATCCGAAATAGCGCTTATCGTCAGCGAACAATCAACAGACTACATGTCAACGGAACCGGGGCTTCTGCAATCCATACTCTTCAAACAGGTATTCACCGAGTTTACCCGTCTCGGCGCACCATTTGACGTATACCTTATCAGCGACCTGGAGAAGATGCCGGATTACAGTATGTACGTCTTCCTCAACGCTTTCTATCTTGCGGATAAAGACCGGAAGGCGATAAAAGAGAAAGTGCTGTGCAAAAATCACACGGTCCTGTGGATGTACGCCCCCGGCTTCGTCACGGACAGGGGTCTTTCTCCTGAATCGGTAAGCGATATAACCGGAATTAAGGTGGAAATGCAAGATATTTCGGGAGAATTCGCGGCCGCAATATCAGACACAAAACATCCTGTCACCGAAGGGCTGAATCCCGGATTGAACTGGAAGGCAAGTCAGGGTCCTTTCGGACCGCTGTTCTGCAGCATTGACAAAGATGCCACAACACTTGCCGTGCTTTCCGGCGGAGTTAACGCGGAACATATGGGCAAGCCGGAACTTGCGGTGAAAGATATGGACGGCTGGCGCTCAATATGGTGCGGGGTGCCGGAGATGCCCTCTGCCCTTCTGCGGCAGATTGCAAAGACGGCAGGTGTTCATATCTACTCCGGTTACAACGATGTCGTTTATGCAAACAACTTCCTGCTGTCGGTTGCCGTAAGGGACATGGGAGAACGAGAGATACGGCTCCTCCGTCCTGCGAGGGTCGTGGACGCGTTCACGGGAGAGATTGTATCTGAAAAAACATCTTCTTTTAAGAGAACTTTCAAGCAGTTTGAAGCGCCTGTATGGTTGCTGGAATATTAAAACACATAAAATAGAGAGGACTCATGAAGAAAAAAAATGCTTGCGAAAAAGTAATGTTTTCCCTGGACGGAAAGTGGCGGCTCGCCTCCTTTGCTCCGGGCGAAGGGGAAAAAGCCGGAGCGCATAAACCGGATTATCCCGTGAATGAGTGGCTCAGGTGTTCCATCCCTGGCTCGGCTCAGGGAGCTCTTCTTTCTGCCGGTGAACTTTCGAACCCGTTTGTCGAAAAACATGCCGATGACTACCGTTTCATAGAATATAAGGAATGGTGGTTTACAAGAGAATTTACGGTTGATAAGAGACTCCTGAATAAAACAGTCTTTCTGAAATTCCATGGGATAGACACAGTATCAACGGTATATCTTAACGGGAAAAAGGTCGGAGAAACCTGCAATATGTTCATCCCCTATGAATTCAGGGTGAACGATTTCCTGCACACCGGCAAAAACATCATGACGGTGCGGCTGGACCCGGTCACCATGGTGGCGCGGCGGAAGGACAGAAGGAATATCATAGAAACGCTGGAATGGCTGGTGGCGTCCTTCATAAGGAAGGCGAACTTCACCTACGGTCGCGACATGAGTTACAGGATAATAACAACGGGCATATGGCGACCTGTTGAGGTTGCCGGCTACGGGGAAGCGAGAATCAAGAATGTTTGCATAGTAACGAAACTGCATGACAGATACAGGAAAGCGAAGATTCACGTATGCACGGAAATTGAGAGTTTTTCCAACAGGAAAATACCCGCCTCTCTCAGAATCCGAATCATTTCCGGCAATGGTGAACTGACCGGCGGAGATTCCTTCAAATTACAGGATACACGCACGGAAAGAAAGGTCTCTTTCGAAATCTCCGAACCCGAACTCTGGTGGCCCAACGGGCTGGGAAAGCAGAATATGTGCACCGCCGTTGTGGAACTGCTTGACGAAAACGAAAATATCCTTGACTCGCAGGAAGAAAGATTCGGTATAAGGGAGATAAGGC
>CAYQXZ010000246.1:0-2585 GCA_964421645.1 uncultured bacterium | reverse complement strand
TCCTGTTGTTTAGGAGAGCGACGAGAGAAGCCGAACGCAGACCGCCTCGCCGGGGCGGTCAAGTGTCCCGTCTGAAGAAAGCCTGCCGGCGGTGCGCCCGTCTCCAGGCACCTGATTACTCATGACCGGGTTTCCGGAGGAGAGGGGGAGGGTCAGAAGCAGACGGGTCCGCTGCCTTCCGACGGAAAACTGATGAAAACCTGGGGTTCAAGATTGAGCGGTTCATAGTATTCCGTCCGCAGTTTTTCATTGAGATTTTCATATGCGCTTTCTTCAAGGGCGACCATCATGCATCCGCCCAATCCGGCTCCGGAAATCTGCGCTCCATACGCCCCTTTTACGGAGAGGGATATGTCAACCATTTTATCTATTTCCGGTATGCTGCACCTGTAAGAGCCGGACTGCAGCAAGAGAGAATTTTTCGCGGAAGACCCCGCCCGGCGGATAAGATCCCTGATACTGCTGTCGGAATAGTCCGGATGGAAGGTTGCGGAGGAGTCCGGTCCCGTCCAGCGTACCACCCTGTCTCCGTCGTGGGAGATGTTCATCCAGCCTCCGAATTCCGCCATGCTGCCTTCCAGCAGAAGTCCGGTGACGAGACGGCTTCTCAAGCATTCTGCCAGTCCGTAGACAAAGACTTCTCTTACGGGCAGTTTGCTCAAATTGTCCGGCATCTCTTCCAGGCGCATTCTCAACTCTTCGGATACTCCGGCCTCAAGGACTTCTCTTATGGCAGCGCCGAGGGGCAGGTCCAGCAGCATTGAAAAAATCATCTTCTCTTGAAGTGCCTTCCCGTAGACTATATCCCGGAGGTATGCTACGGAATTCATATCGTCCGGGAATCGTTTCTTGAGGATTTCCATGCCGGCAAGATAGCATGCGACACGCTGGTTGTAGATGTTTTTCGCCCCGCGGGTCTTGTGCGCATGGTGACGGGAATTGCAGATGGCGAGTACACAGCCTTCGGGAAAGCGTACGGTTCTTATCTTCCTGACAGGGGAAAATCCTATTTGAGTGATGGCTCCCCTCCGCGAGTATTTTATGGCAGCGTGATCCCCGCTGCCTCCCCGGGTACCGACGTAACGTTCGCCTTCTCCGCACAACTCCACAAAACGTTCCCCGGAAATCTCAAGGTTGTTGAGAGAAACGCAGGCCTCTGCTATGGACACGAATAATGCCGACGAAGAGCTGATACCTCCTCCGGCCGGAAGGTCGCTGGAGGTCATTATGTTCATACCGTTCAATCTGTTGGTGCCGCAGAAATGCTGGAACCTCGCGATTACCGCCCTGACATACTGTCCCCAGTCGCCTCTTGTCAGGTTTTCTGTGGCTTTAACGTGTGAACTGTCAATGAAAGCATGCCAGTCGCTGTTCATGTCTATACGGAGCTGGTCTATTGAAAAATGTCTGTCGGGGAATCTCACGGGCTCCACGCTGCGGGCAAATACCTGACGGTCGGTTCTCTGCCCGGCAATGCAATATATGTCCTTATCAAGAGCCATCATGTTGACGTCGCCGCCCTGGTGGTCTATATGCCTGCCCATAAGATTTATCCTGCCGGGCGCTCTTGTTATTACGACGGGTGTGTTGCCGAATTGATTAAGATATTCCTTGAGTGCTGCGATAATCATGAGACGTTTCTTCTCAATCCCGGGGTATCCGTCGCCATAAACGCCGCGGAAATACTCCAGTGAGCGCGGTGATGCCGTTTCAAGGTGGCGGAGCCAGTCCAGCGGCCTGCGGACGGCAGAGGGAGACTCCTTGACGAAAGCCGGGTTTTTTTCCGCAAGATGCCGTTCAATCTCCATCATTTCTTCCGGGGTGTTGAAGGCCATGACCTGGTGATGATTTTCAACCGGCAAAACGGTTATTTTCGCTCCCGAAGCTGCCAGGATGCCAATGGCGTCGGTAAGGTATTCTTCTTTCTGCACGTTGTTATCGCTCAAGTTTCTTATTGATGAAAGGAACGCATCTTTTCTGAAAAGGTAGACGGAGAGATTGACGTGCCTGACGTTTGAAATGACCTCGGGCGTAATCTTCCTGCCGTTCAGGACCATATTGAAGCTGTTATCGGCAAGACTTTTTTTTATGTCCGGCAGCTCAATTATTCCTTGCACAGCGCCCTGTTCTGTCTCTATGATGCGTCCGGAACCCGGGAAATCCTCAACTTTCCCCGCGATAAACGTCAGGTCGCTTCCAGTTTCGTAGAAGCGTTCAATGAGTTTCTTTAAAACAGGCTCCTCTATCACCTTGTCTCCGGCTATGACCAGGACGTCGTCTATTGAAGGGATGGTTTCCATGATAGCGGCGGCCGTCTTTGCCGCATTGCCCGTGCCTCTGGGCTCAATCTGGTAGCAGAAATAGTGTGTGCCTGGAGCGGAAGCAACGGCCTGCATGACCTGTTCGGCGAGGTGTCTTATGACAATGAAATGGGAACTGATCCCGCACCTGTCAAGGGTCTCTATCGTGCGGTTTATCACCGGCTTGCCGCCAAGGGGAAAACACACTTTGTGAACAGAGGAACAGCGCATCCTGGTGCCCTTTCCCCCGGCCATTATCACGGATGCTATCTTTCTTTTCATCTA
>CAYQXZ010000245.1:0-2591 GCA_964421645.1 uncultured bacterium | reverse complement strand
ATACGGCTGTGTTCCCTTATGAGTTCCAGCCGGCCGGATGTATATCCTGCTTTGGCAAGAAGCGTGTCGTATTCCCAGAGAGTCCTTGCCCCGCAGTTTCCCCTGTCGGCGGCTTCCCTGTAAAACTTGAGCGCTTTCTTACTGTCCCCTGCCGTTTTCCACCAGTACAGCCCTTCGTTCCGCAAGGACAGGGATTTCAGTTCCCCGGTCACCTTTCTCCAGCATCCAAGGGCCTCATCCCACCTCCTCTTGTGGAAGTAAAAATTTCCCAGATGGTAGAGGATTTCGGGATTTCCCGGCCTTTTTCCCAGCGCATACTTGAGCACATCCTTGGATTCATTTCCGGATACGAAGTCCCATTCGCCGGAAATCTTTGCGGCTTTCCGCATGGATTTTTCAGCGCCTTTTTGCCTTTCGCAATGTTGCTCAATGTATGCCCTGTAATACCAGACAAGGGCAGGCATCTCTTTCCTGCCGGACGTGAAAGACGAGACTATCTCAAGCGCATCCCGGTATTCTTTCAGGTTGATGTAGCGGCAGAGAATCTCAATCAGGACATGGGAATTTATGGGAACGGTCACTTCGCATTTCCCCGCAAAGAACGATTCTCCCATGGCAAGGGGTTCAAAGGGGGTGTTTGCTTCTGCAATGGAGAGCTGGGTGGGTATGGCAGCGGTGTATTTGATTTTCCTCATGGCGAGAATGTACAGGGCGTGGTTGTATCCTGTCAGCCCACCGTTCTGTTTCAGGTGCTCCAGCCGCTCAAGCGCCCGTGCATAATTCTTCCGGATGATGGAAATCTGCGCCAGGTGTGATAACGCGTCATTTATGAATGAAGCGTCATCGCAGCAACGCGAAAATCTCTCTTCCGCCCTGCAATAATCGCCAAGTTTTTTCAGGCAGATACCTGAATAGAGAAGGGCTTCCCCGTCCGAACCATCCGCAAGCAGGAGTTTATCAAACGAACCAAGGGCTTTTTCATATAAGCCCGAGTCCATGTCCATCCTTGCAGCTGCTTTTGCCGATTCAGGTGAACTGTCTTTCGAATAAAGTCTGTATGCCTTTTCGTACCAGCCCTGTTCCTCCCGGTACAGACCTTCAAGGTACCTGTTCCTGATTTTCATGCGGGAAGAAGGAAGCGATTTTTTTGCCCTCCTTTTCCGTGGGTGGTAGGAAAGAATAATTGCCCCTTCAGCATCCACCATCTCAACGCTGTAATCATCCCCTTTGATACTGCCGACCTTCAGTTCCTTGACCTCAAGGGCGGAAAGCGACAGGTTTCTACATATGCAGGCAGTGCCGGATTTCACGACAATCGTGGCGCCGGTGATCTGACATACAGCGCTGAGCCTGATGCGTATCTTTCCGTCATCTCTCAGTATGTTTGCCGCTATTTTTTCCGAAACAGCATTGAACCCGCCGGTATTTCCGACGGGAATCCACACGTCTCTCTGAATGCGCATCTTGCCGGGCGGAAAGAGGCGGTAATCTGATTGCAGGGTGAACGGACCTGCCTGGAGTTCGCAGTAGTCAATGCCGCTGTCCGTGAGCCTGTCTATCCACATCTTCCCGTCGCGGCTGTTTCCGAAGAGCCATATCTTTCTGCCCCTCACCAGCGAATGGTCCGCCCGGTGCACAAGTCCGCAATTCAGATGTGCGTGATAGACGCCGAAGAAATCCTCTTTCATTTCTTCCGCAAATACGGGGAAGTGCTGGGGGATGTTCCTGAAGACGCTTATATCCCTGCCCTTGTGAACGGGATAGTCAAGAAGACCAATGGTTGAAATCTCCATGGGAGGATGCGTGTAGAGCCTCCCGGTACTCTCGGGATATATCAAACGCGTTTCGGGGTATACGGGTACCGCTGCGTTGAGCCAGTAGTAAAAGCGTCTGGGATAATCGGTGCAATTGTAGAGTCTTGACACCATCTCTATGGAAGCGATGCCGGGTTTCAGGATGACCTCCACGCTCCAGAGCATCCTCCCCACGCGTTCGCAATCCCCGCATATGAAGGATGCAGAACCATCCCGGTGTTCAAGCACCCTTGTCATTACAGGATCAAGCGTTGTCGTGGAATGGCTGTTGGGGAAATTGTATTCCACCCCGGTGGCACACCACGCCCCGCGCAGGCCGAATAATGCAGGCTTCATCTGGGGGTTCTTGTAGAACAACTCTTTCCCGTGCACTTTGTCAAATGCAGAGTAGAGGCGGCCGTTCACTTCCGGCAGGAAGAGGAGTTTCAGGAACTCGTTTTCAAAGACCACGCACCTGTATTTTCTTAATGCGCAACTGCTTTCCACGTGCTCAAGCGGCCTGTAGGGATAGATGGGCTGTCCCCGGGTGGTGAACTCCCGCAAGAATGGTGCTTCCCTGTCCTTTCCGCACCATGCGTAGGTAGGGATTTCAAGGAAGGAATACTTAACGTCAACCTTTTTCATCTTAATTCGCCGTTCATTCTCCTGACGCAAAAAAATTAGATATCCACGTTAATGATATCCAGGCTGGCATCCTTGAGGTATCTCAGTTCTTCAGTCACGTCCTGGTGTATGACAGCCCAGTGCTGTGTAATGCCGTATTGCATGACCTTCTTC
>CAYQXZ010000244.1:0-2596 GCA_964421645.1 uncultured bacterium | reverse complement strand
CTTGACTGGAGCCGTCAACAACTGGCATATATAAAAACTCTCTCTCAACTCCCTGCAGACGTGTCCTTCATAAACTGCGCTTCGATAACGAGCGAAACGGCCGCCGCCCACCAGCGTATTACCGGCAGGAAAGCTCTCGCGTGGGACAACTGGGCTGCCGGATTTGAAGGGATGAACCCGTTACCGAATATCTTCCCTCCCCCGGCAGTCAAGAACGATCTGCAACTTCCGGAACTTGTAACCGGATACCAGTTCCCCCTGCTGGACAAAGAGATGATGTGGTACATGGCAGCCGATTACATGTGGAATGCGGGCCGGTATGACCCGGAAGAATCGCGGGCACGGGCGTTGAGGAAGATGTTCGGTTCTCAACTGGTCGGCAGTCTCGTGGAATATGAAAAATTTATTACCGCAAATACAAGTCTGCCTCTAACCGGCAACACGAGAGAAGAAAGGATTGCATCGGGACAATCGCTCGTAAGGAAACTGGAAGATTTCAGGACGAAACTTGCTCCGCTGGTGCCCGCAGATATGGCCGATAACATTGAGAAGACTGTCGGCAATAGAACTGCTCTCCTTCAGGACGTGTTTCTCCCACAGTTAAACGAACGTCCTTTCCCGGTGATGGTGCCTGTGACGAACTTCCTGCCGGTGATTAACGGCAAGATGGATGACGCCTGCTGGAAAGACGCCCTGGTTCTCGATAATTTCCGCCTTCCGCTTTCGGGGAGCGGCAAGATTACTCCGGCAACCATACAGACGGAAGCGCGGCTCTTGCATGACCGGAATTATCTCTACCTGCTTTTTACCTGCCTGGAACCGTCTCCGGAAAACATACGGGCCCGCATGACCGAAAGGGATTCGGAAATCTATACCGATGATTCGGTGGAAATAATGATTTCCCAGCCGGGACAGCCGTACTTCCACATTGCAGTCAATTCCCTGGGAGCCCTATACGACGCAAAGGAACAGGATGCCGCATGGAATGCGGAAATAACCAGGGCCGCCCGGAAAGGCGAGTCATCGTGGACAGTCGAGATATCAATACCCCTTTCTGCGCTGGGCGTGAAGTGGTCCCCGGGCGCCCGGTTTGCGTTTAATCTTTTCCGTGAAAGATACGCGGGAGCAAAGCCGGAATTCAGCTCGTGGTCCGTCGTACAGAGACGGTTTCACGAACCTGAGAGATTCTGGCTGATGGAGCTTGTCGCCGATTGAATTAACAACATGAGATTGGATTATGTAAAGAAGGTCTACAGTGACGGGAAGCATAACGCATTTACCGACCTTGTATACTGGCGCGGCGCATACTACCTCACCTTCAGGCACGCCGGCGGGCACATGTCAGGCGACGGCGAGATATGGGTTTTGCGGTCGGATGACCTGCGGGCGTGGAAGAAAGTTTTCACCTATAGAGATGAAAACGACTGCCGCGACCCGAAATTTATCGAGAAGGAAAATGAGTTGATAATAACCTTCCCCTTCTGCTGGTTCAAGGATCACCTGCACGACGATGTTTCCCTGCGCGGCATGAAGGCATGCAGGATGAACGCCAACGGACAGTGGAGCAAACCGGTGGAGATATACGAGCACTGTTACACTTTCTGGCGGGCTGTCCGGATAGCAGGGAAATACTACGTTGCGGCATACTGCGTTAAGGATGACTGGTTCGTGGACCTTCTGGTTTCTGATAACGGTTTTTCGTGGAAGAAGCACGGCAGGATTTACACCGGCGACAGGGCAAACGAGACCGAACTCTTCCTGCTGAAGGATTCATCTCTGCTGGCGGCGGTGAGACGGGAAGCAGCACCCCGGCACATATGCCTCGCAGAGAGCCAGCCGCCCTATGATACCTGGGAACATAAAGATACAGGCGTTCTTCTCCAGGGACCTGCCATGGGCATGGTGGGAGAAAACCTGTACCTCCTGGGCAGACACTGGAAGGATGACGTGAATAAGCGCACGGTGACGTTTTTCAGGATTGACGGACAGACCCTGTCTGAAGAAATATCACTGCCGTCCAGGGGAGACATGTCTTACGCCAAGATACTTCCGGTTGATAGAAAAACAAGCCTCGTAAGCTACTATTCCAGCCATGAAGACCCGACAGACGCAACGGCATCCATCTTCCTTGCAAGGGTGAGCGCATGATTTCGGTTTATTGTCGCAAAAGGTTATCATAACTGTGTTATTGAGATTTTCAACTATCAGGGAGGCATGGATGAACGGTATAAGAAAGTTTCTCATCAGGGTTGCGTTATGCATCTCCGGACTTCTCCTGATGAAAGAGATGGGCAGCGGCACCGATACGCTCTGGATGTGCCTGCCGGTTTTCTTTCTGTGGGGTGAAGAGCATCATACGATTACGCGCGAAGCCATACGAGTACAGCCGAAAAAAGTGCAGGACTGGCTGGAGCCGGAGAAAGACCTGCTGTGGAAGGTTTACTGCACGTTTCCGGACCTTAACTGGCCGTGGTGCGGAGAATGGGGTGGGGATACGGGCTATCCCAACGCTGACCGTTTTCCTGACATGCGACGTGAATGGAATATCTCCTATTACGTCGGATGGGACTCCCTGCAACAGGAAGGCGTTCTTTTC
>CAYQXZ010000243.1:0-2606 GCA_964421645.1 uncultured bacterium | reverse complement strand
ATGGGAATACTGGAAAAATTCTCGCTGAAGAGCCGGGTTGCACTGGTGACAGGCGGGGCTGGATTGTATGGCAGCTGCATAGTTGAAGGGCTGGCGGAAGCCGGAGCCGCAGTGTATGTCGCCTCTAGAAATGTCCGTAACTGTATGGAATTTGCCGCAGAATTGAGAGAGAAGGGACTTGACGTTATAGGAGCGGAACTTGATCAGACCGATACGGAAAGCATCCTGCGCCTAAAGGATAGAATTTTGGCGGAGAAATCACGGATAGACATCCTGGTCAATAACGCCGTGCTAAGGCCGATGAAATCGCCGGATGCGATAGCGGATTTTGACCTCTCAATGAAGGTTAATGCGACGGGCGTAGTGAACGCAACGAGGATTTTTTCGGAAGAAATGAAAAAAGTGAAATCCGGGGCAATAATAAACATCTCTTCCATATACGGGGTTCTGGGGATAGACCTTTCGCTGTACGAAGGCACGGACATGAGCACAGGAGCACCGGACTATTATTTCCACAGGGCAGGGATAATAAACCTGACGCGTTACTACGCCGCTGTCCTGGGTCCGCACAATATCCGTGTTAACTGCATCTCTCCGGGCGGGCTTTACAACGAAAAGAATCCACAGCATCCCAAATTCATTGAGAGGTACAACAGAAAAACGTTTTTGGGGAGAATGGCAAGACGGGAAGACATAAAAGGAGTGGCTGTCTTCCTTGCCTCGGATGCGAGCTGTTATATTACGGGAGAGAATATAATGATGGACGGTGGATTGAGCGCCGCATGAGGATTGGTACACAAAAGGAGAAAGAAAAATGCAAAAGAGCAGGGTGCTTGAAAAACTTAGGGCCGGGAAGCCGGCTCTGTGCACGAAGGTCAATTTTATCGACCCGTCCATTGTGGAAATGGTGGGGGCAATAGGATTTGACTGCCTCTGGATATGCAACGAACACCTCTGGCAGAATCCGGAAACACTGGCAAACATGATAAGGGCGGCGAGATTGACGGACATGGATGCGATGGTACGCATAGCAAAAGCAGGATATCCTTCGGCGATAAAACCTTATGAAATGGGTGCCAAGGGCATAATGGTTCCGCACGTGCTTTCGGTTGACGAGGCGAAATTCTGGATACGGTCTTCAAAATTTCAGCCCGAAGGCAGGCGTGCGCTTGATGGCGTAAACGTCGATGCAAACTGGGCGCTGGAGACTATGACGGAATACCTTACTTTTTCAAACAGGGAAAATTTTCTTGCCCTTCAAATAGAAGATCCCGAGGTACTGCCAATGATGGAGGATATTGCCCAGCTGGACAATTTTGACATACTTTTCTTCGGACCCGGAGACCTTGCACACGGCATGGGCCTTGACCTTACAAAGAAAAATAAGGAGATATGGAAGCTGACAGAGAAAATGGGGAAGATATGCAACAAGCACGGAAAGATTGCGGGGACACCTGCGTCTTCTCCAGAGCATGCGAAAAATCTTCTTGATGCCGGGTATCTCTTCATCTCCAGCGGTGCCGACCTGATATTTTTAAGGGATGCCTTTCTAAAGTTGAGGGAAGATTACATGAAGCTTGGATTCATGATTCAGGGGAAAGAAAAATGAAAAGACTGGCATTCATAGGCACTAACGAGGGTAACGGACATATTTTCTCGTGGAGCGCCATAGTGAACGGCAGGTACGATAAGGAACGGATGAAGAACTGCGGTTATCCGGTTATCCCAGAATATCTTGGCAAAGAACCGCCGGAAAACCTTGGCATAATCGGGGCGCAGGTATCTTACGTGTGGACCGAAGACAGGAATTACGCCGAGTACGTGGCAAAGACCTCATACATAGAAACGGTTCTTGATAATCCTTCCGATGCCATAGGCAAGGCAGACGGCGTGGTCATCACTACCGACATAGGAACCAGCCATCTGAAACTCGCAAAACCCTTCATAGAGGCAGGCATCCCGGTCTTCATAGACAAACCCTTGACCGACAACGAAAAAGACCTGAAGGAGTTCCTCAAGTATTTCAGGGAAAACAGGACTGTCTTATCATCGTCAAGTTACAGGTATTCCGGAGACATCCAGGAATTCAACAGAACAAACACGGCAAGGATTGAGTTTGTCAACTGTCTCATGAGCAAGTACTGGGAGAATTACGGCGTGCACGCCATGGAGGGGCTTTACATGCTGATGGGACCCGGAATTACAAGCGTTGTAAATCTCGGTGATAGAAGAATTAACGTGGTCTATGTTGAATGGGGAGACGGGAGGAAGGCGGTCATTGAGAACGTCTACAATTCAAAGGTAACCGGTTATGATATAATAACTGCCGATGGAACACATAAAATCCAGGATAAGAATACCTTTCATATGTTCAAAAGACAGATGGAAGTCTTTGTGAAGTTCATGGAAGACGGAGAATATCCGTATCCTTACCAGGAGACGGTTGAGATAACAAAGGTAATAGTGGCGGGTATAAAGTCCCGCGAGGAAAAGAGAAAGGTCAAGTTAAGCGAAATCTGAAGGAGCCAGGATGAAGAATAAATTTCACGGAGTCTATGCGGCACTGCTAACGCCCTTCAATAAAGACGGCATGGTGTGCAAAACAC
>CAYQXZ010000242.1:1259-2625 GCA_964421645.1 uncultured bacterium | reverse complement strand
AAACCGTACTGGGGATAGGAGCGCATCCGGACGACCTTGAGATTTCCTGCGGCGGGACGCTGGTAAGATTCAAACAGCAGGGATGGAAGGTTGTCATGGCAAGCGCATGCAGGGGTGACAAGAACGGGGCGGCGGGAAAGAACGAAAGTATTGAAGAAACCCGTAAGAGAGAATCCTGCGAAGCGGCTGCCATAGCAGGCGCTGAATCCGTAATTCTCGGATTCCCCGACAGCGAGGTTTTTCCCGGAATCGCATTGAGGAAAGCAATAGTGGATCTCGTAAGGAGAGTTAAGCCGGAAGTCGTGATTACCCATTTCCCGGGCGACTATCATGCCGACCACCGGACCGTTGCCGACGAGGTGACAAAGAGCGTATACACGGCAAGCTCCATGGGTTTCAAAACCGCGCACAAGCC
Source organism: uncultured bacterium (assembly GCA_964421645.1). Classification (GTDB taxonomy): domain Bacteria; phylum Ratteibacteria; class UBA8468; order B48-G9; family JAFGKM01; genus JAFGKM01. The sequence continues at coordinate 2,210 of CAYQXZ010000242.1, read as the reverse complement.
GGTTGTGACCATACCTGTGATCTATTGCATGGAGCCCCTTGCGGGAATCGGATTCCTTCCTTCCGAATATGTTGATATTTCGCGGGTAATGGATATGAAATTACTGATGCTGAAAAAACACAAGAGTCAGTTTAAGGCGATAAAGGAAAGGGGCGGCACCGACATTCTCCGGCGGGTTGCCGACGTTGCGAAGTTCCGCGGCTGGCAGTCCGGCGCAAGGTACGCAGAGGCTTTCCAGTTGTGTCAATGCTGGCCCAACATGAAAACATGGAGGACTTTACCATGAACAGGAGAGATGAAATAAGAGGATTGCTTGAGCTGTCACCGCAAGAGGTGAAGAAAAAAGCCGGGGAAAAATTGATTGTTCTGAAGAGCCTGGATCTCCTGCACAGGGATTTCGCCGAAAGGATTGCCTCGGAGATCGAGGGCAACAACAGGAATTCAAAAGAAACATGCCTGATCCTTCCCGTTGGTCCGACGGGGCAGTATCCCTTCCTGGCGGAATTAATTGAAAGAAAGAAAATTTCTCTCGACAAATGCAGCATTTTTTTCATGGACGAATACTGTGATGATAACGGGCACGTCCTGCCTGCAGAACACCCCTTAAGTTTCAAGGGCGCTATGAAATCTTTCCTTGACAGGGCTTACGGAAGAGGGCTGAAGAATGAAAACGTGATATTCACGGACCAGGCAAACATACAGAAACTGAAAGGGATGATAGAGGAAAAAGGCGGAATAGATACCTGCTATGCGGGGCTGGGCATCACCGGACATCTCGCATTCAACGAGCCTGAACCGGGGATTGAGAACAGCGATCCGAGGATGGTTTACCTGCATCCGGCTACGCTGACCATAAATGCGATAAGGGCGCATGTCGGCGGAAACCTTGCAGGATATCCCCGGAAGGCGTATACCCTTGGTATGCGTCAGATCCTCGGAGCGGAAAGAATC
>CAYQXZ010000242.1:0-1159 GCA_964421645.1 uncultured bacterium | reverse complement strand
CTGAAGATAGCGTTGTTTATGGTCAGGATTACAGGGAAGTAATAAAAGACAAGAGCATCCAGGCGGTATTCATTTCACTGCCAAATTTCCTGCATTCTGAAGTTGCGGTCGCCGCTTTGAAGGCGGGCAAGGACGTCTTCTGCGAAAAACCTGTGGCCACAAATGCCGACGATGTATACCGGATGCTTGAGGCAAGGGAAAAAGCCGGGAAGGTGCTGATGATAGGCCTTGAACTTCGGTATTCTAACTATTTTCAGAAGATGAAGCAGCTCTTGGAAGGGGGCAGTATCGGAAGACCCGTAATGACGTGGTGCAAGGAGTTCCGCGGACCTTTCCTGCCCAAGATAGATAACTGGATACAGCAGGCCGGCAGATCCGGCGGATCCCTGGTTGACAAGAACTGCCATCACTTTGACCTGATGACGTGGTTTTTGAATGCGAAACCGCTGAAGGTATGTGCCTTTGGAGGGAAGAATGTGGTAAACGTGCTGGGAACAGATGACGAGGTGGAAGACAACGCTTTCGTAATAGTAGAATACGAAGGTGGCTTAAGGGCCTCGCTGGCGCTATGCATGTTTGCGCCCGCCACTTCTGATTACGGACTTGAAATCGGGCTGATAGGCGACAAGGGACGCCTGGAGACCGAAGAGAAGGATAACCTGCTCCACCTTTGGGAAAGTGAAAAATCCGAAGATATGAAATGGGACGGGAGGATGCCGAAGTTCATAAGAAAGAGCGAACATACTGTCTACAAAGTCTCCCCGTTGGAAGACGAAGGCGGACATACCGGGTTTCTGCAGGAACACACGGTATTCTTTGACGCGGTACGGGGAAAGGTGAAACCGCTTACCGCCATAGAGAACGTGATTTACAGTACCCTGATACCAATTGCCGCCGAAGAGTCAATGAGGACCGGCAGGATAGTAGAGCTGTAACTCCGGTATGTGCTATACTCTTACCAAACTGATTTCATCCATATAGCGGCGTTGGCTGCGTCGTCGGCTTCGTCAACATACGTTTTTAGTATGCTTCCTCGCCTCCTCCTTGCCGTCTTGCTATATGGCGAACTCCGTTTGTTACTGTCCTGAAATTTAAGAGAATTGCTAAAATGACGTACGTTATATTTTTTCTTTCGGCATTTTTCCAGGCGTTCGGCGGG
>CAYQXZ010000241.1:0-2648 GCA_964421645.1 uncultured bacterium | reverse complement strand
CGCGCACCATAGCCGACCTTGACGGTTCACAATCCATACGGCCGCAGCACCTCGCGGAGGCAATCCAGTACCGCAGTCTCGACCGCGATGTATAAGGATAGGGAAAAAATGGAACCGAGATGGCATATCGCTTTCTGTAATGTCACAATCACGAAATATACGGGCATGACCTATGCGGACTACTACGGTTCTCCGGCGAACATGCTTGAAGCCCAGTTGAAAGCATCGGAGATAGTTGAGAAGCGTTTTGGCGTGGGGCAGTTTATACGTCCGTATGTTGACAGTCCTTCGGGAGTCCTCTCTTCTTTCCTCGGAATGGACATCGTTTCCACGAGCGCAGACGAACTGCCTTACGTGGATAACAGCAAACCCCTGGTTACTTCGCTGAAGGATGCCGGCAGATTGAGCTTGGGGGACCCCGGAAAGAAGGGGCTGATGGCGGGCAGATGGAAGGCATGGAACTACTATAAATCCCGGGGATACAGGGTGCGGGTAGGCGGATATGACGGCAACATAATAGGCACTGCCTGCGAGATAAGTTCCGGAAATTTTCTGCTGTGGATGGTAGAGGACCCGGACGGGGCAAGAAAGATGCTTGATTTCATCGTGGATGCGGAGAAGTACCTGGAGGATTTTGATAACAGTTTATGCGGGGAAAATCCCGACGGGTATACGGGCGATGATTTTTCCGGACTGCTGTCCCCGGGAATGTACAGGGAATTTGCTGTTCCATGCTACCGGCGCATGTATGAAGGCAAAAAGTCAAGGTTCATGCACAGCGAACTGTTGCGCGCCGAGCACCTGCGTATCGCGAGGGATCTTCTGCAGATTACGTCCTACCACGGTGCAGGAGCAAAGAATCTGACACTTGCGGAAATGCGCGAAATCATGGGAAATGATTTCTGGGTTCAGCTGACTCCGCAGGAAATGCGGGAATTTTCGCCAGGTGAGATTGACGAGAAAATCAGGAAGTTTTCCAGTTGCGGAGCCGCTTACGTTCAGATCTACCCGGGGCGCGATACAACTGATAAGAACATGGAAGCGGCTATCGCTGCATTGAAGCGCGAGTGCAAGGGCGGTCCGTATGCATAATGCGGTTCTTCAACTCTTCCTCAGGTATACCATGAGCACGGCGATGGCGGCAGGTGTTATACCGGAGATTCTACCTGCCTGTCCGAGCGTCAAGGGTCTGAAAGCGGAAAGTTTCTCTCTGATTTCGAGTGAAAGTCCCGGTATGCCGTTGTAGTCTATGCCGGCGGGTATTTTTATCTTTTCAAGGTTTCTGAAATCCCTGATTTCCGAGAGCATCCGTTCAACGTATGGAGCGTACTTCGCTTCTATCTCCGCTTCCCGTATGGCGTCTTCGGAATAGCTTGATTTCAATTCGATATCGCTGATTTTTACACCGGGCTTCTTCAGGTGCTCGAAAAAAGTTATTTTCCCGTACTCAACGGATATTTTAGTGTTTTTCAATTCCAGCAGAAGTTTATCTATGTTTTCCTTTTTCGTCCGTGTCTTCTCCCGGTCTTCACTGCTCACCAGACCTATCCTGTAACCAATCTCCCGCAGGCGCACATCCGCATTATCTTCTCTCAACATCAGGCGGTATTCAACCCTTGAGGTGAACATGCGGTACGGTTCTCTCGTTCCTTTTGTGGTGAGGTCGTCTATGAGCACGCCTGTATAGCCGGTTGTCCTGTCAAGGACAAGCGGGTCCTTTTTCATCACCTTCAGCGCGGCATTTATGCCTGCGAGCAGTCCCTGCGCCGCGGCTTCTTCGTATCCCGTGGTGCCGTTTATCTGCCCGGCAAGGAAGAGGTTTTGCACCCTTTTCGTTTCAAGCGTGGGATAGATTTGGGTGGGTTCAACCACGTCGTGCTCTATGCCGTAGCCGTATCTTTCTATCTTCACGTTTTCAAGCCCCTCTATCGTTCGTATGAACTCATCCTGTACGTCAACCGGCAGGCTGGTGGAGATGCCGTTGGGGTAATAGGTGTCTGTTTCAAGTCCTTCCGGTTCAAGAAACACGTGGTGTCTTTCGTGGTGCGGGAACTTGACTATCTTGTCCTCAAGGGAAGGGCAGTATCTGACTCCTGTCCCGGTGATTACTCCCGTGAAAAGCGGGGAACGGTCAAGGTTCTTCCTGATGATATCGTGGGTTTTCCCGTTGGTATAGGTGACGTAACAGGGCGCCTGTTTAATCTCCATCTTTTCCGTTGAGAAGGAAAACGGCACGGGCGGGTTGTCGCCGTACTGGGCTTTCAGCCTGGTGAAGTCTATCGTTTTCCCGTCGAGACGCGCGCAGGTTCCGGTCTTAAATCTCAATATCTCAAACCCGAGTTCCTTCAGGAATTCTGAAAGCAGCCTGCTTGATCTTTTATCCTCTATTCTTCCAGCGGGGAATCTCTCCATTCCCATGTGGATGGTTCCGTTGAGGAACGTCCCGGGCGTCAGCACGACGGTCCTGCCCGGTATTTCTTCACTGCCGTCAATCTCAATGCCTTTCACAGTATTGTTCTCTATGGAGAAAGAGGTTACTTCACCCTCGCATATAGTAATTCCGGGATGTTTTCCTGTAATATCCTGCATATAGCCGGCATATCTTTTCCTGTCCACCTGCGCCCTTGACGACCAAACCGCGGGTCCCT
>CAYQXZ010000240.1:0-2752 GCA_964421645.1 uncultured bacterium | reverse complement strand
GACGCCAGCCACAGCGGGAAACCCAGTCCCGCCATTATCACGTGACGGATATGATGCACGAGACTGCCGGGCGATGGAGCGGATTTCCAGTGCATCGAGGCCGCTTTGAATTCCATCACAACCTGTTTAAGCGACGGCAGCCAGTAAGGATTCACGAGAAGAAATCCCGCAACGCAGGCAGCCACGGCAAACCACATGTCTTTTGTGAAAACCGAGGCTGACGCTTTCCTGAAACCTTCCTTGATATTGGCCGTGAACTGCACAACGGGGAGAGCAAGGAAGACCAGTCCGTACGTGAGCAGAGAACCGGCAGTCAGGCCGGCGGTGAACCCGGACTGAACGTAGAGCTTCCTTTCCCTGCTGCGGTATATCCTCAAGGCCGCAAACAATGCAAGCAGCATCCAGAACAGCGTGAAGGCGTGAGGATTCAGGTAATGGCTCCATACCACAACGGCCGGAGTTACGGCAAACAGGAAAGCGGCGATCAAACCCGCCCTGCTCCCGAATAGTATTTCGCCGCACAGGTACACGGGAAATACCGAACAGGAAGCAAAGAAGGCGGAAACCGCCTTTCCGTACGTAAAGAGCAATCCCATCTGTCCGGGATTCGTGAAGTAGTAGGAGACGTCTGAAACAGCTTTTACGATACCGGCCATGGAAAGAAGTTTCAAGAAGACGCCCACCATGTATATATACAGGCCGCCGTATATAAAGAACCCCGGATTGAAATCAAGCCGGGAAGGCTTCATGTTGCTTACCGCCTTGAGCGTCGCCTGTTCGTCAGGAGCATATGAACGGAGAAGAAATGACCTTGCCGAATCAAGAATGGATCTCCTGACCGTGATGCCGTCAACGGACAATTCATAATCTCCGTAGTCCTGCGGCTGGTCATAATATTCTATCCCGTGGTAAATATCATCCCTGCTCTTGAGCATTGCTGGGGAAAGCTTTTCAACCATGGAACGGCCTGAAAAAACAAGCTCTATCCGGTCATTCGAAGGGCCTGCCCACCAGAGCCCGTAGATATTCAGGCACAGCGAAAGCAGAAATGCCAGCAGGACATACTTTTTCATTTTCATTTTTTATTAAGGCGCAGCGCCTGAAGCATAAGGCCGGTTCCTCCAAGCAGATATATCCTGAATCTTTTCCACGTTCTCACATGCCGCAGGATTCTGAAGATTTGAGACGGCCTTAAGTAAAAAGCGGAATTTGCCTCTGAAACCAGCCTTTCCAGTTCGTCTTCGGAAATCCCCGGAGAGCGTATCGCCGAAGTTGTGCCTATGGCGACAAAATCCTTCCAGTTGTCTATCGAGTCTGGATTCAGATTGAGACTGCTGAAAACTTCCGTCCCGGGATACGGCACCATCATGTTGAAAAAAGCAAGCGTCGGCTTCAGTTCCTTTGCAAAATTTATGGTTCTTCGCATGGAAGCCAGACTCTCCCCGGGCGACCCCAGTATGAAGAATGCGTATGTCTCAATGCCAGCTTCGTTGCATATCTTCATTGCCCTGCGCGATTGCTCAAGGGTTATCCCCTTCTTCAGATTCTTCAACACCTCCGCATCCCCGGACTCTATTCCGAGCCCTATGGAACTGCACCCGGCCTTCATCATGACGGACAGAAGCTCCCTGTCCAGAGTGTCAACCCTGGCAAAACAATACCAGTTCACCTTCATTTTCCTGGACGTAATCAGAGAACATATCTCAAGAACCCTCTTCCTGTTCACCGTAAACGTATCGTCGTTAAAGATGAAATGCTCGATATTGTACTTCTCCATCAGATGTTCCATTTCACTTATCACGTACCCGGGCGAATGAACCCGGAACCTTCTCCCGAGTGTCTTGTGGGATGCGCAGAATATACATCTGCTGGGACATCCTCTGCTCGTTATGAGCGTAGCGCTCCTCTTGCCCATGTCAACGTAAGTATTCGGCCGGTAAAGTCCCAGGTCAACCAGTTCTCTCGCGGGAAAAGGGAGTGAATCCACGTCTGCGATAAATTCCCTCGGTTTTGTAAACCGTATCTCCCCGTCTTTCCTGTAAGCAATGCCCTCTATTTCATCCAGCGGCCTGCCCTTGCACAGGTCTGACATTATACCTTCACCCTCGCCGATGGCAACGAGGTTGATATCCGGGCATTTTTCAAGCACCAGGGACGGAACGCTGGAAGCATGGGCTCCTCCAAGAATTATGTCGGAAACTCCCTCTTCCCTTGCGATGCGGGCAATGCGGCAGGCCTGCTCAAAGCTTGGAGTCGCCGCACTCAAACCCGCGACATCCGGCTTGAAATCCCTGATGGCCCTTCGGATGCCCGGGTAATCCAGTCCTTGAGCTTCAGGATCTATTATAACCACGTCATGCCCTTCTCTCTTCAGCACGGCGGCGATATAGCCGAGTCCCAGGGGGAAATACCTTCCCGCAGCTATCTTGATGGGACCATAGAGTTCAATAAAGGGCGTATTTATGAGTATAATCTTCACTGCCGCATCTCCTTAGTCAACGAACCTGTATCTTATCAACGCTTTTATCACGAAAAAACTGTCCATAAAGTTTATCTTCTTTCCGCTGGAAAACTTCCGCGGATTGTAAGAGACGGGTATTTCGTGGATTGCGTATCCGAGCTTCCTGGTCTTCCCGGCCATCTCCGGCTCAATGTCGAAACGGCTGCTTCTCAAGGTCAGTTTTGTATAGACATCCCTGTGAAAAACCTTGTAGCAGGTCATAACGTCGGTAATATCGGTTCGGTAAAGTAC
>CAYQXZ010000239.1:0-2784 GCA_964421645.1 uncultured bacterium | reverse complement strand
CTGTTGCAATTTTTGCAACAGTTGCCTTTTTTCAAATCATTGCCTCCAGTATTGGCTTCATAGCCTTTTAATCACCTCTTATCCTTTCACGACACTCGGTATGTGTTTCAATCCAGAATATTTTATATGTTTTGGACATGAATGTAAATTCTATCTCCATGGAGAAAACGCTATAATGTCCGGCGCAATAGCAGGAGATATGGAAGTAGGCATAACCACCTCCGTTTATGTGAAGCTGATATTTATGGGTTATTGCAGGCCGATTTGATCTTTTATTCCCTGCATCGCCCCGATGGATATATCAAAAAACTCCTCCAGCGCCAGGCCGGCCTTCTCTATCTCCTGTATAATCTCCCTGCTGCATCCGGCCGCAAAACTCTTGTCCTTGAATTTCTTTTTCAGCTTTGCCGGCTCCATGCCGCTTATGCTTTTGCCCCGCATCAGCGCGTACGCGTAGATGAGCCCTGTTACGGTTTCGGCGGCGGCGAGGGCAAACTCAATCTTCTGCGTCCTGTGCATCTCTTTTAATGCGGGGATTTGTTCGCAGGCGTACCCGTGGGATTGGATAATCCGGATATCTTCGTCGCTGAATCCTTTTCCGGCCAGAATCTCTCTTGCTTTCATGCAGTGTTCCTGCTGGTTGTTTTTTGTCAGCGCCCAGTCAACGTCATGAAGAAGTCCGAGTATGCCCCAGTAATCCAGGTCCTCGCCGAATTTTCCGGCAAGCGCCCTCATGACGGCCTCCGTTTCAATGTAATGAAGCATGTCGGCTTCATCGGGATTCATGCTCTTCAATAAGACAATGGCTTCTTCCCTGCTGAACGGCAAATGTTTTTCTCCCATGGCATTTCCTCAAAAGCAAAAAACAGATGGCAAATCCATGCTCTATTTTAGTCTCATACCACCCCGAAATCAACTCTTCTGTCAGATTGCGTTCTCCTGAATCATTTTACGGTTTGCCGGAAATTGATATCGGGTGCAGAAAATTCGAAGTGGAGCAGGATTATTAAATAATTTATGTTTTCAGGTTAATCAGAAACGGACTCTGTTTCTGTAATTGACATACTCCTGCCCAAAAGCATCCTCCAGATTCTTCTCTTCAAGAGGAATGAACGCCTTCAGCATTACAATCATAAACAGGATGGGGAAAAGGAAGGAGCACAAGGAACCGGACAGTACGGCAGCGCCTAGAAGGATCAACGTCATTCCCCAGTACATGGGATGCCGGCTGAAGCGGAAAGGACCTGAAGTGACCAGGACGGCAGGTCTCTCATTCGGCTTGACTGTGGTTTGCTCTTTCTTGAAGAGCCGGTCTGCCCACAGGTTGATTGTGATGCCCAAAACAATGCAAACCACACCGCCCCAGCGATACGGGAAATGGACAATTCTTGCACTTGGAACGGCAAAGTGGAACGCAACAAGCAGAATAAGCGCTATCTCGAAGAATACCGGTGGTAAAAGTCTGTTTTCTCCATCAGCTCTTCTATCTTTTTCTCTTTTGCCTGTTCTCATGCTGTTCACCTGCTATGCTTCGCGCTAAATTCCCTTGTCCATCGCCCTCAACCTTCAATTTGGAAGCCGTTGAGGCGTTAAATTATCTATCCTTCAGAGATTCTTTGAGGGCAAAGGGGTATGGGGGGCATCCCTTGATCTTGATGTCATAGCTTGCGCGGCGGCACGCACAGTTGCCGAAGCCGATACGGAGACTGCCGGTACTTTTGCCGGGACTGCTCTTTGACCCCATGTAAATATCTGCCGCAATGTTGACTTGTCCACCCATGAACTGGCAGGACAGAAGCAGTGCGTTCATGCAGGCGCTGCAGGCGTTTTTTTCCTCCACCCTGAATCCCTGGGGGATTATCCTGTCCATCTCCACTTTCTTGAAGTTGTATTTCACATCCTCAATCTTCTCGCCCTTGATTTCAATCCTCTCGGTGGCAATCCTGTTTAATTTCAGGTAATAGTCAAGATGCTTTGCTTCTTCAGGCATGTATCCCATCAAGAGGCACCCGACATAATCCGTCTCCGCGCAGTCTCCGCCGGCAACTATGAGATTGAGGTCTATGATATCGCCTCCCCGGGGGCCCATTCTTTCCATGCAGTGCGTACAGTCAATTATGTTCAGGGCGGGCTTTATGGAGTTATTCAGGTCAACTATCGCCTTTTCCAGGCCGACCTCGTGGAAGTGCCTCTTTTCATCCCCGGCCAGAAGCCCCTTCAGGTTTTTCATGGAGAGTGTTATTGCCGTTGCATAGTGGACTTTCATAACCGGGATATTTATGAGTTTGTATCCGTCAAATACCTCCTTCGCTATCTTGAGCTCCTTCATAATTACCGGTTGTTGCACCTTGAAATTCACGGCCTCCGACCTGTTGAGATTCAGCAGTTTAATGCCGTGCTTTTCCGCAAGGGAGCGGTAACCTGTCTTCTCAAAAAAAAGGTCGGTCATGCCGGCATTCCCGAAGGTGGATTCCGCAATGATAATTTCTTTCACTCCGTATGAAACCAGGATCCCGATGAGCGATTCCGTGACGTCCGGATTGGTCACGCCCTCGGTTCCGTTAAGGTTGGGCTTCAGCATAATCCTGTCATCATGGTTGAGGAATTGCCCAAGGCCGCCTATCAGGTCAATAGACTTGAGAATGCTTTCCTGGAGGCCTGCGTCCGTTCTTACTATGCTTACCTTTCCCATTTGCAGTTAATCCTTACCGGTAGATTTGTTTTTACACCCGTTCTTTTCAGCCATCGTTTCTCCTTGCCGCTGATGTAATATAGACATAATTC
>CAYQXZ010000238.1:0-2823 GCA_964421645.1 uncultured bacterium | reverse complement strand
CCGTAATCGTGAAGAGCCTGAAGGGCGGCACGTTCCGCCTCGCCAATCCCTGGGGTGACGGCAAGGTTGTCCCGAAGGGCCGGTCAGGCAAGCGGAGAGTCATTTCGGGAAAGATTCTTTCACTCAAAATGTTGCCGGATGAGATCAATATTCTGAATATCGTTTAAAAGGAAGATGGTATTTCTGTACTCCCATGCCATCGTTTTGCTGTTGCACGGAAGCCTGTCTAAGTATACCTGGCGATGTACATGGCGAATGTTTCAAGTTCGGGGACATCAATTCGTATTCCGCCGTTTTCCTGATTCGCAAAAGGGATTTTTTTGCCGTCGGGAATGCGCGTGACGGCAGCAAATTTCCTGCCTTCGGGCGGACGCACAAGAATTGTCATGTCGTGCAAAGTGATCACCGGAGTCAGCTCCTGCCTGTTAAAAAGCGAAATCCTGAAGTGTTTTCTGACGGCATCATGGAAAACCGTCACTCTGACGCATGGATGGGCGGTTGCACTCCATGAAAGGGCGGTGTTTCCCAGGAGACGATGGACAAGATGCAGTATAACCTGTTCGTTAGCTTCGGATTTTACACATTCTATGTCAGCCGCGGAATAAATGCATTCTCCCTTCCCGAAGCGGTTATGCACTATGGCCGGAATGTCCGTTTCCGTCCATGGGGGGTTGCTGTGAATGCTTATCCAGTTATGGTCCAGCACGGAACCGTTTTCAACGGAGTACGGCCGCACGAGAAATGCCAGGGATTTTCCTTCAACTTCGGATTCAAGGCGAAGCATGCCGTGAACAGACGGTACGCAGTGGCTCAAATATCTCTGCGGGTTGATGCATTTTTTCAGCGTGGAGTCGGTGAATTTCAGATAGGTATTCTGTCCGAGGTCGTCGCCCCCGTAGTGACAGCCGAAGAGATCCGCCAGCATGAAGTCGTCGTTACTTCTGCCTTCGGTTTCAGTGAGAGAGGTATACCTTGTGGCGATCAGTTTACCCCCGTTTTTCACGTATCTTCTTAAGGCTTCCGTTTCCTCCCTGTCCATGCGCAGAACATTCGGCAGGATCAGCAGGCGGTAGCGGTCAAGACCAGGCAGCTGCTTGCGCGTGATGATACCGAACGGCAGGTGCGCCCGGCTTAATATTCCGCAGAAGCCCTCTACTGCGCGCAGGTGAGGAGGCATTTCACCCTTTACTTCCTGAATCGGGGTTCCGTTGGTGCGGAAGTCCATCCTGGATTCTCCGTTCAGGTAGATGCCTATATTTTCCACGGGTTCTCCGCTCAGCCACGGCTCGTACAGGGATGCCTTGTCATACAAGACATGCAGGCGGTCGTAAAGTTCTTCGCGCAGGGTGCCTTCCGGGTCAACGGCGTCTATGAAAAGCATTGCGCCGGATTCCGTGAAAGACGCGAACATGGATGCACGCATCTCTTCCAGGCTCTTGGTGCGTTCATGGTCGTTTATCGTCGTACAGCGGCTGGTCATGAACTCTATCGGCCGTTTCGTAGAAAGATTCTGGAACAGTTTGCATGCCAGAAGTTCCTGTGAAGGGCTTCCATAGAAATCCCCTGCAAGAAAATCGTTGTGTGCGGAGGCGCTTAAAGGCAAACCGTTCAGGAAATCGCCGATGACGGAAGCGAAGTTATGATAGACAGGTATACCCGGAAGTAATGACTTTGCCTTTTCAGTCAGGATTCCGGCAAACTCTTCAAGCCACCTGTCGCGCGCAGCCATGAATGCGCACCAGTCAGTATCCAGCCAGTCAACAATTTCGGGTATTTTCTTTCCTGTTTCGCGGAGAAATTTCTGCCGACACTGCGTACACAGGCAGACACCCGGCCAGAAGGTCATGTCAAAGAAGAAAGCGTCAAATTTATAGTTGCCGAGTAGTTCTTCAATCTGCGCCGTGCAAAACTTCCGGTAGTCCGGGTGATTGAGGCAGCACAGTCCGAAGCGAGTCCCTGTCCAGTTTTCCCCATTTTTTTCTTTGCCACCTTGGTGTGCCGGCTCCATACGCCATTCAGGATGTTCCAGAAAAGCCAGGTTGTTGAAAATAACGCTGTAATAACCGCAGGCGGCGATATCGCTGGCATGAAGCAGTTTCAAAGTCTCTCCTACCAGGTCGCGTCCCTTCAGGTTCCGGTGCATCTTCCCGACGCGCGTGGGCCAGTAGGAGAGGCCGACAGAGGATTGACAGTAGAACATTGCGGCGTTGACTCCTGCCTTTTTCCACAGGGCGACGGCCTTCTCTGGATCGTAGAGACTTAACAGCTTCGGGTCCCGGTCGGGAATGTGCATGTCAACAAGCAGTCTCCTGTATCTCTTCAGATAGTCAATCTCTTTCACGGTTCCTCCATTGCTTGTTTGACCGCGTGCGGGAGGTTCTTTCCATCTCTCTTACAACCCGCTCGGCGATGGCTGAATTATTGTCCACCTTCACCGCCACTTCCACTACGCCGCTCTGCGGCAGGTTGGTGATCAGCCCGTTGTTTAAAACCGAACCGTATATCGTTTTTGTCCTGCCGAGATGATGCGCTTCTATTATGTCTGCGGCGTATTCATGACTACGCCGTGTCTCAATCTTCTTTTTCCCTGCCGCCCAGACGATGCTGTTGCGGAATACGCCGTCCAGTCCCGCGGTGAAACCCGGATGCCCGTTCTGCCAGAGAGAAGCCGATGCAAGGAAGATGACAATTCTGCCGGAACCGAAATTCCTGCAGATTCCGCAGGTCCGGCCTTTTTCATCGGCAGTTTCCCTTATCCCGTAATATCGGAGCGTAAGACCGTCTCGCCCGTTGAGACTGAACGGTCTATTGCCTGTGACATGA
>CAYQXZ010000237.1:0-2841 GCA_964421645.1 uncultured bacterium | reverse complement strand
GGAGATTTTATGGGAGAGGTCTGCCACGGTTATGAAACTGGTGTGCGCCTCCGCGTGGTAGCCGAAATCCGGATTTCTGCGTATAATCTCCCTGTCCCGTTCCACTATAGACAATTCATCTTTCAATAGCTTGCGCAGAGCGGTCTTTGCCCCTTGCGCGTTCTTTCTGTATTTCTTCAGCAGACCGTAAAAAAGGATGATATTGACGGTGCTCCTTACCAGCAGGGAAATGTGGACGGCCATATCCAGTTCTTTCAGATATCTCTGATTTTTTCTGTTTTCTTTGGCCCCTTCCTCGAGGAGATATATACCCTTCTCCCATTCGGTCAGCAGTTTTCTGAAGGTTCTCACGGCGAACCCGGCAGGAAACGGGGTAATCCATTTTTTAAGATTATCGCCGGAAACCAGGTGTCCTTTACTATCCCTGGGCAGGGGCAGCCATGAAGGTATTCCGGGGATGGTCTCTGCGTCAAGGGTCAAAGGGAATGCGGTGGCGTAATTGACGGGAGCATAGTAGAGGAAGGGTATGCTGAAAGGATATGTTTCCCACGCGGCGGAGAATTGTTTCCATGCCTTTGTGACGAATGCGGCAGATTGTGCCCCGAACTCCTCAACCGCCACTTCCCTGACCGCCTGTGCCGGGGTCATGGACGGGTTGACCGACATCTTCCCCGCGACCTTGCTCATGACAGAGACGTTGCCTCCGAATATCCAGCATCCGAGGTAACCGTTCGCCCCGAGCTTTCTCAATCTGTTCAGTTTCTCCGCGATTATGTAAGGGACGGGGATGTACGGGACCGTAACAAGCTCGTGGGTTGTGCCTATCTGAAGTTTTGCGGTGACCCTCATGCCGCGCTTCTTTGCCAGTGCAAACAGTTTTTTGAATCTCGGCGAGGGGCCGGTATAGGAAAAACTGTATTCGTCAATGTCCAGCCGCTTGCCCATGACGTTCTTGAAGCCGCCACGCTCAAAGTCACCCTGCAGAACGACATCTCTTGGCAGGAGGCTTATCAGCTTCTTCTGCGGGTCCGGTTCCAAGATATACCAGCTCCAGTTCCATGCAATCACGTTTGCTTTCGGATTTGCATCCTTAATGCCCCTGTTCACAAGGGTTATTATTTCAGCGGCAACCTCGGAAGGATGCCTCTTTGCACACCTGCCGCATTCAAAAGACGCCCCGGCCCATTTCTTCATTGCCGGCTCGGTAAATTCCATCTTCCATTTCGGGTAGTGTGAATAGCAGTGTGTATGGAACTCGCTTGCGGTTATCATGAAGACGCCGCCCAGGCCGGGCACCTTTGAAAACAGATTGTAACTGCTCTGGTACAGAAAGTCCTTTACCCTTTGTGCACTGGAACATAAAGCAAGATAGGTTCCGTCCATATCTCCCACATTCTTGATATGCCATGATTGTCCCTTGACGTCAGAATTGTTCTTCCAGAAGGGGTCTTTCTCCCGTAATCCCCTGGGTTCGCAGAAATAGAGATATACCTTGAGCCCGTACTTGCCCGCTTTCTCAACCAGTCCGTTCAGGGCCGGAATCTGCTTCTTTTCTTTCTTTCCGAACTCCGGGAATGCGTCGCAGGCGACTATGTCACGCAGGACGCAGTGCAGCCATACCGCATTAAATCCTTCCCGCGCGATCTCCTTCAGGTAACTGTCCGGGTGGGTCTTTAAACAATCCTCTATCTCCCTTGCGTAAAAATTGCTCCACGGCGACCGTATTATCCTTATGTCAAAGACTTCTTTTTTCTTAACCATGTGTGAAATCTCCTTTTCAATGAGAAATTATTATAACACAAGGCAGAAGAAAGTGATTTTGAAGTAAAGCGCAGATGTTCTATACTCTGAATATGCCCAAGGAACTGTCAATTGGCACGGAAAGAAAAGAGATAAGGAAGATTCTGAAGCATATATCGGATAACCTGTTTTTATCGACCCATGATTACAGCAGAGTGGATAACTTCATATCAATCAGGTATCTCTTAAGAAAGAGTTCTTTCACGACCTACTGTAAACGCATTCAATCGACATCCGAAGGAATCAACAGGTGCAAAGAATGCGACAAGAAGTTGATAGAGGCGGTAATGAAGAAGAAGGAGCCTGCATATCATGTCTGCCATGCGGGACTTGTTGACTTCTGCTTTCCGGTAAAACAGAAGGGGAACATTATCCCGATGATCGGTGGCCAGATACTGTTTCAGCCGCTTAACCCCGAAACGGAACAGGCAATTATGAGGCGTATAGAAGATCTTGGTCTGAAACGGGGCGAGATAAAGGAGGCCCTTCAATCCGTACCCGTTATTCCCTTGCAGGCGGTGAAAACCCTCATGGCTCTCTTGAGCAGTGTCCTTGAGGACTTCTCTGCGCTTGAGATCGCGGATGTGCTTACCAGGTTGTCCGGCGATAAATCCCGGCGCAAAGACAGACTGAATGAGATTGTTGCTTTTTTAAGGGAGAATTACAGAAAACAGTATTCCCTGGACGAGATTGCAGAAAGATTATCGATATCTTCATATTATCTGGAACACCTCTTCAAGAAAGAGTTCGGTATCTCCGTGATTGCGTACAGGAACCATCTGCGTCTGCTGGCGGCAAAGGAACTTCTTAAGAGCACTTCGGTTCCTGTTACACGTATTGCATTCGACCTTGGATGGAATGACAGTAACTACTTCAGCAATTATTTCAGGAAGGAAACAGGTTTATCGCCTTCCGCATACCGCAAAGAATCCTGAAAAGCAAGATCTTATAGACCTTCCGGCAATTTTATCAAGGAAGTTATTCCGAAAACAGATTATAATTCAGCAAAATAGAGAGCATTTAAGTGAGGAAAGAATATGA
>CAYQXZ010000236.1:0-2860 GCA_964421645.1 uncultured bacterium | reverse complement strand
TCCAGGTACTCCGGAATATTCACCGAAGCCACAATCATGTCATCATCCCACGTACGGTAGTTATCGTTCAGATGTATGTAGTCCAGAAGGTTGTAACCTGCAAGAAATGCCGCTGCTTCAGCCATATTCTCGCCTGCGGCCAGACTGTGTCCCACATCCAGCAGAACGCCGGTATTGGGAATCCCCTGCAGGAGAAGAACCGTTTTTGCGGCGCTGTTAAGGTAGCAGTGAGTGCGCGGCTCCTTGAGCTTGTATTCCGCCAGCACCTTCACTTTTTTGTTATAACCGGCGCATTCGGCAATCCCGTCCTTCATCCACTTCCACGCAGATGAGAAATCTCCCTGGAAAGGATAGTCATACCCGTCCTGTCCGGGCCAGACGTCCACATACGGACATCCGAGTTCTTCCGCCCAGTCCATGGATTTCTTCACTTCATTTACAGCGTCTTTCCTTACGCGGCTTTCAGAAGACGCAAGACTGCCCCTGCCCCACTTTGCCTGTGTCCACAGGTCCGGTACCACCATGCACACCTTGATCCCCTTTGCAGCAAAAAGCGATTTCATTTCTTTCATGTTGCTGTCATTTATATGCCAGTTGCCGACAAGTTCCAGGCCGTCCAGTCCCTCCACCTGTTCCGCAAGGTCAAGCATCCCGGCCACGGTTGAAACACCGCCGTATCCGGAAAGGCAGTACCTGTCCGCGCAGGAACCGAAGCTCGGAAGACACGCCCCCATGCTGAATCTTTTATCCATCATAACCTCCTTTACCCCGAACCCCTCGATCCGAACTCTTCATTGCATCTCTTTCATGGTGAGGAGTTCTTGATTTTCCCTATCGTGAGGGGCCACGATTTTGTCTCTCTTGCCCGGACTCTATACAACTTCTTTTTCACTTAAGAGACATTATTTTAACATCCTTCACAGTCACTCCGCCGTTCTCAACGAAAAACCCGATCCGCCCCGGCGACGGGTCGTCATATGCGCACGAACCCAGGCCTGAAAGAAAAGCATGGTATATGCCATCGTGATAAAAAGGGATTACATCCCAGACCCCCCCTTTCTTCGGCCTGAAGTGCAGCATTTCCCCTCCTGTCAGGGTTTGTGCCGTATTTCCTTTCTCTCGGTTATTTTTTTATAACGCTCGTAGGCCTCCTGCCACAAATCTCCATCTTCGGGTTCATACTCGTCAAGGGCGACAGATTTTCTGACAACCGCCCTGCCCTCGTCAACGGAACCTATTGCTCCGTCGGCAACCATCTGCATGATTATGTTGCCGAGAACAGTTCCTTCCGCAGGACCGGTTATTACCGGTATACCTGCGGCACTGGAAGTGAACTGGCAAAGCAGCCGGTTCTTTATTCCCCCTCCCTCTATGTGCAGAATTCTGTGCTTTCTTCCCGTAAGATGCTGGATGTTGTCCATGACCTGTCTCTCTTTCATCGCTATGCTTTCCAGTATTACCCTTGTGAGTGTACCCCTGTCCCGGGGTATCTTCTGCCCTGTCTCTGAACAGTAATCCATGATTGACTTCGGCATATCCGTGAATCCGGCAAATTTTTTGTCGTCCACATCTATAAAGGCATGAAATCGCGGCGACTGCTCTGCAAGTTTCAACAATTCGGCATACTCAATACCTTCCCCCGTGCTTTCCCACAGACGTTTGCATTCCTGAATCAGCCACAGTCCGGTAATATTGCCGATAAACATATACTTACCTTCCGCGGTTGCCGAATTGACGATATTCATTCTGTATCCTTCCTGGCTGATAACCGACTCAGGGCTCTCAACCCCCACCACGCACCATGTCCCGCTGCTTATAAAAGCCCAGTCGGTCTTTTTGTCCGCGGGAACGGCTATGACGGCACTTGCGCTGTCATGCATTGCGGGAGCCATCAAGGGAACATCCTGCAGGCCTGTCTCATGGGCTATATCACTGTCTATCTTTCCGATGCATGTGCCGGGTTTTACCACGCTGCCCATCATCCCGGAAGGAATTCCAAGCTTGCTGAAAAACTCCTCCGCAGGTTTATTCTTGTTTATGTCATAAAGACAGGTGGGGGTTATTATGGAATGTTCCTGCACCATGTCACCGCCGAGAAAATAGCTGAGAAGGCATGGCATCATGAGGAATCTCCGGGCAACCTTAAGCTGCGGGCAGGAGAGTTCTTTGAGCGCATACATCTGTGAAATGGTCCTTATATCATCTGCCTTCATACCTGTTGTGCGGTAAATCTCGTATCCTCCGATAATCCTTTCAACTTTTTCCGCCATACCGGTATTCTTGCTGTCCCTGTAGTGATATGGATTCCCCAATAGATTTCCTCGTTCGTCCAGGAGTCCAAAATCCACTCCCCACGTGTCTATGCCAACTCCGGATAATTCCGCATCGTATTTCTTTGAATACGCCGCAAGCCCTCTTTTTATTTCGGAAAAGAGCGAAAGCACCTTCCAGTACAGTCCTCCCCTGACAGAAACAGGGGTGTTGTCAAATCGGTGCAGTTCCTCCTGAAAGAGTTTTTCCCCGTCAAATCTTCCGACAACCGCTTTTCCGCTGGATGCCCCTATATCAAAACCCAGAAAGTTTTTTGTTGCCTTCATTTTTTAAAGGACTGTCTTCTTCGGATGAAACTTCGGCGCAACCCTCAGCCATGGAGATTTCGGCCTTTCAATATACCCCCATTTTTCTATGGCCCTTCGCAGTTCCTTGTTCTCAGGCCTGCGGGCAAAACTTACGAAATCTTCTTCGGAGAGAGCCCCTTCAATTGCCTGCTGCCATGCCCTGGCGCCCGCGGTGTAACCGTCAGGGTGTCCGAGCATCCCTCCGCCGGCAGGGATAATTATATCGGTTCCGTACTCTCCGA
>CAYQXZ010000235.1:0-2862 GCA_964421645.1 uncultured bacterium | reverse complement strand
CTATCATTGCGACTTACTTCTTTCTTCGGATATATGTCCAGTCTCAAAACACAGCAGAACCTGCCCTTCTTCTGTCGCACATTTGTCAACCCTCCTTGTTGTGCCTCTTTCAACTATCTCCGGAGCAACCAAGATAGTATTTCTTGTTCCCTGTTGCAGTACCTCAACTGTCATCCTTGCAATTTCTTCAGGATGGACGTCCACGGAGGTGATACCATATGCCTCACTTATGGGCGTATTGTAATATCCAAAAATACCCACGTCTTCCGGTACGTTCCATCCGAGATTTTCGGCAATCCTCAAGAAGACAAGACATTTATAGTCATAGTCACACAGAACTGCCGTGTTTTTGCCGATTCTTTTCAGCAGGACGGTTATCGTCTCGGTATTATCCTGGTTTTTTTTGACCGTTCCCCCCACATTCCTCTCTCTCTCCAGCAGGAAGAAAGATTTTCTGCGCTGTTTGCATATCTGCCGAACCGCATCAATTCTCGCTTTTTGCGTTCTGTTCCATTCATCAATGGGATTCGTATAACACAGGATATTATCGTACCCGCAGCGAGCCGCATGCTCGGTGGTCAGCAAACCTCCTTTCGCATAGTCCGTAAGGACGTAAGCAGCCGGAATCTCCTCCTTCCACTGGTAGCGCATCGTAAAAACAAGAGAAGACGTATTTCGTATCTCTTCGGTAAACAGGTAGAAAGGAGCCTCTCTCATGGCGTCAACAATGTATGTTCCCGGACGGGCTGCAAGTATTTTCTTCCACCTCTGTTCAAGCATTCTCCTTTCTGAAAAAGGACTGAAAGGAAACAGGACAATATGGTAGTCGGTTGGCTCAAAACATCTCAACAGATGGTGAAGGAACGGCTGAAAGTGATCTTCGGTTCTTAATATGAGGCAGACTGTACTGTTTTTCTGTGGTTCACCTGATGAAATGAGAACGTTTCCCCTTCCTTTTTCGCGGCGGATGTAATTTTCTCTTTCAAGCTCATCAAGAACCCGAATTGCGGTAATGCGGCTGACCTTGAACTTCTCACAGATATCCCGTTCGGAATAGATGGTCGTTCCTTCTGGCCAGTAGCTGGAAAATATCTCTTCCCTTATTGTGTCTTTTATCTTCTGGTAGAGCGGCATTTCTCTCATCATGTTCTCTTTGCCCGCCTGGATTCTGCATAATATATCATTTCGTGCAATCATATTATATCATACAAGAATTTCCTGTCAATTTTTCTTCGTGAGGGGAAAATACAGCCAGCCATACAAGGGTTTTCAGTAAAAAAACAGCGAGATACGTTTCAACAGGTCAGAGGGGAGGAACGGCTTGGTGAGACAGGCATCTATGTTGTGCTCATCAATGAAAGCTCTCACTTCTTCTGTCATTTCGTCAACCAGAAGGAAGACTCTGCGGCCCGGAAATCTCTTCCCGAATTTTTCAACAAGCAGGCGTTCCGCTTCTGCGGGAGACTTCAAACACAACACAAGAAATTCAACGTCATCACTGCCGTTGTCAATATAAGCAGAGGATTCCTCCGCACTTTTCATCACAACAGTATTATAGCCGGCACGCGAAAGAAGCCTGCCGTAAATTTCGCTTAACGTTTCGTTGCGTTCTGTTATCAGGACCATAACATATTCTACCTCTTTATTGACTGTAAGTCAACATGTGATTACAACACCTGTAGATTGTTATATTTTCAGGTTAAATCAAGTATACTGTTTACAACATGGAAAATAATTTCTATCTCCTCCTCGGAAAGAAGATAAGAGAGATCAGGAAAAAGAGAGGGATGACACAGGAGGAACTTGCGTGGAAGTCCAGCGTCAGCCTGAATTTCATCGGGCAAATTGAGAGGGGACAGAAACAGCCCAGTATGAAAACTCTCAAGAGAATATCCGACACCCTGGAGGTCGCACCCTCGGCATTCTTTGAAAAGACAAGCTATGTTCCTCCCAGGGAAGACCTCGTCGTGAAAAAAATCCAGTCACTGCTGAAGGAAGGTTCGGAAGAAGAAAAAAAAATAATCTACAGGATAGTCAAGTCACTGCTGATCAAGAAACAGAAAAAAAATTAGTTTGCTTCGGATGAAATGCGATCTGCAAGGACTCTCAAGCGGTCAATCGCGTAAGAAAAAAATTTCCTGTATGCGGGGCACAGGTAGTCGCTGTCCGACACGTTCCCAGAGTTGACCCACCTGAACCAGCAGCATCCGTTGTTACAGATGAAGTTCCACCGGCAGCTGATGCACTCCTTCACGGGTTCTTCTTTGAGTTTCCCGAAATTTTCCTTTACGCGCCTGACAAGTTCTGCAAAGGACGTCTCCAGCAGGTTTCCCACCTTGAATTCAGGATTCACAAAGAAATCGCATGGATAAACGTCGCCGTTGTGTTCCACTACCAGGTATTCGCCGCATCTTTTCTTGAAAGAGCATGCGCCGGGCTCAAGACCGAGCAGGCATTCAATAACGTTGTCAAAGAGCCTGACCGATGCCTCGGGCTTTCCGTTGTTCCACCATTCATTAAATAGCCGGCAGAGAAAATCCCCCCAGGTTTCCGGAGTGATGGAGAAACTTTTCTTCATTTTCCCGGCTTTTCTGTCCACTGCCGGGATAAACTGGAGGTACCGGAATCCTGAAGAAATGAAAAAGCTGTAGATCTTTTCGGGGAACCTTGCAGTCTCTTCCCCGAGGGTTGACAGGATGTTAAACTCCACGCCTTCTCTTTCAAGCAGGCGGGCCCTTGCCATAACGTCGTTGAATGTCCCCTGTCCGGACGGATATTTCCGGTAAACGTTGTGTATCTCCCGGGGACCGTCAAGACTCAATCCCACGAATACCCTGTACTTTTTGAAAAACTCCGTGAATT
>CAYQXZ010000234.1:0-2929 GCA_964421645.1 uncultured bacterium | reverse complement strand
ATAGGATTTGTCACTTCCGGCAACCGGATGGACAGGGCAATAATGGACAGATGGAACGGATATAAGGAGGCATTGGAAGAAGTCGGAGTGCAGGTCTCCGAAAATTATGTTATTGAGACCTCCGGGATAGACATGGAGGACGGATGGAACGCAGCCGCGGAAAAAGCGGACAAGATAAGAGATTTCACCGCCTTATTCTGCATAGGAGACCTGCTTGCCATAGGACTGTTGAAGAGACTGCAAATCAGCGATATCAGAATTCCCGAAGACCTTTCCATAGTGGGCTTTGACAACATTGACATGGCCGGCTACCCGGACATCCGGCTGACGACTGTTGAACAGCCGACTCATCTGGTCGGGCAGAAAGCTACGGAGATACTCATACGAGCCATTGAAGGAAAACTGAAGGAACCGGCACATTTGGTTCTTCCGACAAAACTTGTCATACGCAATACGACGGCAAAATACAGGAGGTGATGAAAAGAGAAAAAGCAGATAGCAAGCAGGAAAAAGAAAAATTCCCACATTTGTCATTGCGAGGAATTTACCCCGTTCTACAGGGTGCTTCAAATGACAAAGCAATCTCAATGACAATATAACTGGGGCAAGGAGGAACAAACAATGGATAGAAAAATCAGAAGAAGTGGTTTTACCCTGATAGAATTACTGGTCGTAGTTGCAATAATAGCCATCCTGGCAGCAATGCTTCTGCCCGCTCTGTCGCAGGCACGGGAACGGGCAAGAGCGGCGGTCTGCATCAACAACCTGAAACAGCTTGGGCTTGCAATAACGATGTACGCGAACGACTATGACGGATACGTAATGCTGGCGGACATGGACCTTCCCAATAACCGGTTCAGGGAACGCGGTAATTACGTTCTCTACGGCAACGGGTACTTGAAAGATCCGGATGTTTTCGTGTGTCCGTCCGAGATGCCGAGAAAGATGCCCCAGGATGTGGAAGTGTTTACACCCTGGAAACAGACCTATGGACTCTTCAGCAAATGGGATCCGCCCGGACCTCTCGATGTACAGTATTTCCTTAAGCTTGACCGTGCCCTGTCATATTTCGGCGTCGGACCTTCCGACTGGCCGCTGTTCACGGACACCTATGACAC
Organism: uncultured bacterium; assembly: GCA_964421645.1. GTDB lineage: Bacteria > Ratteibacteria > UBA8468 > B48-G9 > JAFGKM01 > JAFGKM01. The sequence goes on along the minus strand of CAYQXZ010000234.1, from coordinate 1,811 downwards.
AAACAACAGGGTGCAGGTCTGGTTCTTTGGCTACTCGGGTGCTGTTGCCGCCCGGTATAAGGTCCACCTGCGGCATGCGAGATTTGCCAACGTGGTCATGGCCGACGGCTCTGTGCAGAGCAAAGACAAGGCCTATTTTGATGCCAAGGGATTCCCGACACTGGAGAAATAAATGAACAGACATCATATATTGCTGTTTCTCTGCCTTGCGGTTGCATGCATGGTCATGCACGCGCAGGAGTCCATGGAAAACCTGGTTCCCAACCCGGGGTTTGAGGAAGGAAAGGATTCACCTGCCGGCTGGATTGCACATCACCTGATTTCCGGGGAGTGGGCGGCCCATTCAAGAGCCGAGTGGGCGACCGACAGCGTCGTATCCGGAAAGAGGTCCATCAAGGTCACGGTGACAAAGAACCCGAACAGGACTCTGGGATGGAGGACGGAAGACGAGAAACCCATTCCCGTAAAGGGCGGCTCGCGCATAAAGGTAAGCGGCTGGATGAAAACCAGTGACATGGTGATGGGCGCAAATGATTATAACGTGCCGTGTATAGTCCTTGTGTCCATGGATGCCGAAGGGAAAAGGGTAAAACAGTACTGGATTGCCCGCGCAACCGCAAAGGTGACCGACTGGACCAGGTACGAAGAAGCAATTCTGCTCCCGGAAAACGTTGCTTCAGTCACGGTAAGCTGCGGATTAAGCGGATGCACCGGCACTGCGTGGTTTGACGATATCTCTATTGTCCGGGCTGACCCCCCCGCTGTTCCGGTGGGTTTTTCGTCGCCGGATAAGATTTCAACTGACGACAGCCTGCCTGTAATCATTCCGAAACCGTGGAAAGAGACATACGGCTCCGCCCGCTACGATATCGGCAACATTGCATTAGTTTGGGACGGAGTAGCGGAGAGCAGGCGGGCAAAAGACAGATTGCAGAAGTTCCTTTCAGAAATCACAGGAAAAGATATTTCTGTTTTTAATGCGGGTGAAGAGAATTCCCACGCCGGACCGCTTATAATACTGGGGACGTGGAAGGAGAGCTCCCTTGCCGGCAGGTACCTCTCCGTCATCAGGAAAAATATGAAATTTGCCGACCTTGGGCCGCAGGGATACGTGCTTGCCTCGGGAAACGACGGCAAGAGAGCCTGCATCATCCTGTCCGGCGCTTCCGCGCAGGGAACCGCCTACGCGGTGGAGACATTCAGGCAGTATCCCGTGAAGAAGAATAACAGATGGTTCATCCCTGAAGGAATGATAATTGACATGCCTTCGTTCACATGGCGGGGGCTTGTGCCGGGCGGCACGAGCATTGAGCGGATTGACAGGTGGATGGTCCCGCTGAAGGTCAACGTTATCTATGCTGTCCCTTCCCGCGGATATGAATGGTGGAAACCTCCCACAGACCAATACAAGGAGATGCTGAAGAAATGGGTTGCGGATTGCAGGGAACGGTTTATCACCCCCGTGGCGGGAACCAGGCCTGACAGGGGATACGTCAGGCGAATCAAGTTCTCCGACCCGGCCGACGTGGAAGCCATTCTTAATACCTACCGGGATTACTACGAGTGCGGGGTGCGCGATTTTCGTATCGCTTTTGACGACGGCCCCCCGACTCTGGAATACCCGGAGGACAAAAAAGCATTCGAGAACGATATCGCCCGGGCGCACCTTTCCCTGGCGGAAAGAATCTATAAACTGCTCAAAGAGATGGACGCATCCGCAACCTTCACCGTCTGCCCGCTCCACTATTACAACCCCCTTGACTGGAGCCGTCAACAACTGGCATATATAAAAACTCTCTCTCAACTCCCTG
>CAYQXZ010000233.1:0-2936 GCA_964421645.1 uncultured bacterium | reverse complement strand
AATTCGCCTGGGAAAATGAAAAGAATTCTTATATCTTTTTGCATTTTAACGGCGGCGGCCGGCATTGCGCGGGGACAGGACATCGTCGCAACAACAAGTGTTATTTCTTCGGTAGTCAAGGACATAACCGGCGACAGAATACGGGTGGAAACGCTTGTTCCTTCAGGCTCCTGTCCGGGACATTTTGACCTGAACGTCAGACACCTGCGACTTATGGAGAAAACCGGCATACTCTTCGCCCATGGTTTTGAGGAATATCTTGAAGATATAAGACGCTCTGTCCGCAATCCCGGATTCACCGTTTCCATCATAAGGGTTGAGGGAAACTGGCTCGTACCTGCATCGCAGAGGGAGGCATACGAAAAAACCGCTAAAATTTTATCAGGTATGTTCCCGGAACATGCCGGTTACTTTGACAAAAACATGAAGGATGCTGAAGCCGCGATCGATAGAACGGATAGAGCAATAAAAACCCTGATAAAAGAGAAGCGAATTTCAGGGCTTAAGGTTGCATGCAACGATCATATCAGCGAGATGCTTGAGTACATGGGGTTTGCCGTTGCCGCCACATACGGGCGTCAAGAGGAGCTTACCCCGCCGCTGGTCAGAAAACTGATAAACACATGCAGAAAGGAAAACGTACGGCTGGTCATTGATAACCTGCAGGCCGGCCCGGATACCGGCAAGATCGTTTCCGGTGAACTCGGCATCCCGCACCTGGCAATATCTAACTTTCCAGGCGTATTCCCGGGAACGTCCACACTGCGGGAAACGCTGTACGAGAATGCAAGGAGGATAGTAACGGTATATGAGAAGTTCAAAAATCAGGTTGATTGACGTTTCGGTAGGTTACATGACCGAGACAGTTATCAACAATCTTTCGCTTGAGATAGAAGAGGGCGAGTTTACAGGCATATTCGGGCCCAACGGGGCTGGCAAGACAACCCTCCTGTGTGCCGTAAACAGACTGGCAAGAATACCCGAAGGAAAAGTTCTGATTGACAACACGGAATTCACCCGGCTCAATGAGAACGCCTTGAGAAGAAAAATAGGTTACGTACCGCAGTACTTTGACGTGGACCCAAAACTTCCAGCAACTTCAGAAGAGGTGATCATGATGGGCAGATGCGGTCAGATCGGTCTGTTCCATTTTGCGGGGACCAAGGAGAAACGGCTGATGACTGACCTTGCGGATATGCTTGAGATGCATCACCTGCTTGGAAAACCTTTCGGACAGCTTTCAGGCGGAGAAAAAAAGAAGATACTCATAGCAAGGGCATTGATTCAAGAGCCGGAAATCATGCTTTTGGACGAGATATTTGCATGGCTTGACAGGGACATGACTTCCAGGTTTGCCAGAATAATAAGGGACGTTCATATAAGAAATAATCTGACGACACTCATGGTATCTCACGACCTGGATATAATCAAAAGATTGTGCGAGAGGATTTTATGGATGGAAGAAGGAAAGATAGTATTTGACGGGGGGAAAGAAGAATTTATGAGGAGGCTTGAAACGAGCAATGGAATTGCTTGAACTTGCATTTTTCCAGAAAGCACTGATTGCGTGCATGCTTGCGGGGATTGCCTGCGGCATCGTGGGAGTCTGGATAGTCACGATGAGAATATCTTTCATAGGAGTTGCGGTATCACATGCCGCTTTTGCGGGCGCTCTGCTTGCAGTTGTGCTGGATCAACCAATCGTGCTCTTTTCTTCCATATTCAGTCTCCTTTCCTGTGCAGTACTGGGACCTCTGTCAGACAGGGGACAGCTTCACCCCGAAACGTCCATAGGCATAATTTTTTCAGCAACCCTCGGTGTCGCTTTCCTTCTCATGGGAATTATGCCGGAGGGAAAAAGCCAGGCACTTAACCTCCTGTGGGGAAGCGTGCTAACCGTAACGGGTACAGACACAGCGCTTCTTGCCGCAACCGCGCTTCTTGTATCCGCAACCGCCATCATTTTCTTCAAGGAACTGCAGTCTATCGTTTTCAACAGGGAAATGGCAAAGGCAAGCGGTATAGCTGCTTCGGCTTTCTTCTATCTTCTTCTCTTCATGACCGGTACCACCGTAAGCACAACGCTCAAGTCGGTAGGAGGACTTCTTGTCTTCGCACTTATAATCAATCCTGCGGCCGCCGCTTACCAGATTACCTACAGCATGAAAAAAATGTACGTTATTTCTCTTGTTCTTGCCGTGTTTTCGGGATGGTCCGGGCTTGTTCTCGCAGCTGTCTTCAACCTCCCGGCAGGAGCCTGCATAGTACTGGTTTCCAGCCTGATATTTGCCGTTTCCGTTATTCTGTCCCCCAAAAGGAAGATGAAAAATGATAAGAACCGAAAAGGATTTTTTCAACGAACTCGCGGACAAATGGGATGAAAAAGAAACAGTGACTCCCGAAAAATACAGAAGAATCATAAGAGAATTACGAATAACAAAGGGGCAGAAAATACTGGATGTGGGAACCGGTACGGGCGTGTTGATTCCTTACATGCTTGAAATGGCAGGAACCGACACGGAACTTTTTGCCATTGATTATGCCGAGAAGATGGTGGAGAAAGTACGGCTGAAAAATTTTCCCGACAACGTAAAACCTCTCGTGATGGATATACACAGGACAAATTTTGAGGACGATTTTTTTGACAGGATAATGGTCAATTCCTGCTATCCGCATTTTAAAGACAAGAAGACCGCGCTAAGAGAACTTCACAGGATAATGAAACCATGCGGTATTGTCGTTATATGCCATCCCACAGGCAGAAAGCATGTAAATCATCTTCACGCAAACACTCACGAACTCATAGCACAACATGCAGTTGAAAGCATGTCCGAATTGAAAACCTGCGTTGAATTGTGTGGATTCAGATTTCTCAAAGGAATTGACAAGGAAGACTTCTTTCTGATTTCTTTCACCAAGTAACTTCAAATCCTCTA
>CAYQXZ010000232.1:0-2954 GCA_964421645.1 uncultured bacterium | reverse complement strand
GTCAGAATCCAGAGTTAAAACGGTTCTTTTTGAAAGTCAAATGGAGGATGTCGGCATAAATGCTTCTTTTTGTCAAGTAATTGTCCTTACCATTTTAACGACAGCAAATTATGTTCATCCAATGCTTCCGCAGGTCGTACAATCTCAAAATATAATCCTTTTTTGCAATTTGCATGAGAGTGTGTTAAATTTTAGCACCTTTTAATTCATACGCACTATGGACAATCGCGATATCGCCCGACAGGCATTTGAACAAGGACAGGGTATCTTGCGCCTCAAACCCGCATGGGTGCCGCGCGTTTTTTGCGTGCCCGGACGCAGAATAAAACTGCATCCCGATGACTATTATGCGCTTGGAAATGCCCGGGGAGGACTCGACGAAAGATGGCTGTCCTCCACGACTCCGGCAGATAACGGACCACTCACGTCACACAATGAAGGATTAAGCTACGTGGTTCTTAAAGACAAAGGTAACGTTAAGCAGATATTGCTCCGGGAAGCCGTAGACATCCTTCGGGATGGATTGATAGGCGACCGTCTCTGGAAGCTCTACGGCGGCTGGCCAATGTATTCCAAGTTTTTTGATAACCAGGGACCTCTGCCGCACCACGTACACCACCGCGACGAGCACGCCCGCCTTGTTGGACAGGCAGGCAAACCTGAAGCTTATTATTTCCCCGTGCAGTTGAATAATCACGGCGGTGATTTTCCCTACACCTTTTTCGGACTGGAACCCGGTACCACCCGCTCGCAGATACGCGAATGTCTGAAATTTTTTACGAAAGGTGATAATAAAATCACTGCGTACTCCAAAGCCTACAGGCTTGAGCCCGGAACGGGATGGAATGTCCCCCCGGGTGTTCTGCATGCACCGGGAAGCTTGTGTACATACGAACCGCAAAAGGCATCCGATGTTTTCGCGATGTACCAGTCAATAGTCAACAAACAGGTTATTCCCGAGGAGCTCCTGTGGAAAAACACCCCGCAACAGCACGTCGGTAATGTTGATTACCTCCTTGATGTTCTTGACTGGGAACGCAATATTGACCCGCAGTTCCACCTGAACAATTTCATGCGCCCTTTGCCAGTGGAACAGATAACAGGAATGAAAGAGAAAGGTTATTGTGAATACTGGATTTGCTACAAATCGGACGCCTTCAGTGCAAAGGAATTGACCATCATGCCCGGGCGCTCGGCAACCCTCTTTGATCAGGCTGCCTACGGTATGATTATGCTTCAGGGACATGGGACAATGGGGACTCACCGCATTGAGACTCCGTCATTAATACGTTACGGCCAGTTGACTTATGACGAGTTCTTTATTAGTGAATCCGCCGCCCTGTCAGGGGTGAAAATCATCAATGAGTCCGCCAGCGATCCGATAGTCATGTTGAAGCATTTCGGTCCCGAAAACCCGCAGATGCAGCCCTTAAGGGAGAACGTCTGAAATGAAATCCGAATGGCAGTGGTTCCTCTCCGCCCGATACGGCCTTAATATACAATACGGTTTGTATTCCCTCCTGGAACGCGGGGAGTGGGTGCTGAACCGCGAGAGAATTCCCGTTGATGAATATAAAAAACTCGCCGATGTTTTCACCGCCGAGAAAATGGATTTTGATGAATTGCTTAAACATGCCAGGCGCGACTGGGGAATGCGTTATGCCGTCCTGACATGCAAACATCATGAGGGTTTTTGCCTGTACGACTCGGAACTGACGGATTTCACCGCACCGAAAACACGGTGCGGGAGGGACCTTGTCGGGGAATTCGTGGAGGCATGCCGAAAGCACGGATTGCGAATCGCCCTTTATCATTCGCTCAACGACTGGACGCACACTCCAGATTCAGTGGACGCACTTGAACGTCCCGAAACATGTTATCAGCCTTTTATTGACTTCGTGCACGGACAGATTCGCGAAATCCTCACCAAATACGGAAAAATTGACGTGCTCTGGTATGACGGGTGGTGGCCGTTTGACGGGAAAGGCTGGCAGGCAGAAAAACTTAACTCCATGGCGCGGTCCCTGCAACCCGGAATACTGGTAAATGGACGATGCGGGATCCCCGGAGATTTTGAAACACCGGAAGGTCACGTACAACCGGCTCCCCCGGGACAACTATGGGAAGCGTACCTCAATCTCAACAACAACGGCGGCTATCACAAGGGCGATAACAACTGGAAAAGTCCGGAAACAATCGCCGAAACGTTGCGTCAGTGTGCGGCGGGACAGGGAAACCTGCTGTTAAACCTGGGACCGAAGGGGGACGGTTCCATACCTGAACCATGGCGCATGTGCGTGGAAAAAGTGGGTGCATGGCTGCACAAAAACGGTGAGTCAATTTACACCAACGAGCGTTTCACATCCAGTCTGCATCAGAGCGAGCACTCCCGGAGTGACTGGACACACCACGGACGATTCACGGCAACCAGCAGGGCATTTTACTGGCATATTAGCAACTGGCCAGGCAATCCCCTTGTGTTGTCAGGAGTACAATGCAAGGTATGCAACGTTTCCGCACTGGCAACAGGAGAAGTGTATCCTTTTCAACAGGAGGGTGACCGTGTAGTAATTCAAAACGTTCCTGAACATCTGGATTCCACGATGCCGATGGTTCTGCGTTTTTTGACCAATGACAAACCCCGTCTTTACAACTGCGGCGGGTATACAATACCAAAGGTGCCGCATTGCAGGTATGATCCCCTTCCCTCGGAATTAGAGGATATACCCTGATTTTTCCTGACAGGTTAATATAACGGAATGTGTAAACTATGTGCCCGGAATGTACCTACATGGCTCCGGCGGTAGGATTGTGCTACTGAAAAGCGCTACGCACGGTCTCTGCTTATCATGGAGGCGTCTTTGGTCGGCTCGGCGCCGCTCGCCTCCCAAAACGTCTCGGGTCGGCCAGTCGCTGAAATTGCTCTTACTCATCGCAATTTCTGACTTCGCTCT
>CAYQXZ010000231.1:0-2961 GCA_964421645.1 uncultured bacterium | reverse complement strand
AAACACGGTTTTGCTTCAATTTCCACGGAGTGGTGGCATTTCAGTTTTAAGGGCTATCAGGATAAACCTGTGCTTGATATCCCGTTTGAAGCGCTCAAGCCCGATAAGAAACCTGAAGATTGACTCCTCCAACGAGGCAGATAATCACCGACGGGTGCATGCCGTAGCACATTTAGAATTAATGTTATATAATAAGGAACGGTTTTTTCATCTTATCAAGGAGAAAACTTATGCTGGGGGATTTTGTGCCGCTGGGCGAATTCCTGGATGGATTTCGACGGATGAAGAATGTGACCTTGCTGGGGATTGGGCCGGTCAGCACGAATACGGTTGTTGCCGCACTGCTGACCGCGGCCGAAAGGGATTTCCCTCTCTTTCTGATAGCCAGCCGTAACCAGGTGGACAGGGAAGAACTCGGCGGCGGATACCTTTCTGGATGGGACCAGCAGGGCTTCGTTGACGGTGTGAGGAAACTCACCGGAATACACGGCTGCCCGAGGGCAGTCTATTTTTGCAGGGACCACGGCGGACCATGGCAGAGGGACATGGAGCTCGACGGGAAGATAGCCCACGATGAGGCCATGGAGTTATGCAGAACCTCTTTCCTTGCCGACCTTCAGGCTGGTTTTGACCTGCTCCACATAGACCCGACCAAGAATCCTTTCCTGGAAAAAGGAGAGAAGGGTATGAATACTGTCATCAGGGATACCGCGGACCTGATTGCCTGGCTGGAAAAAGAGCGGAAGAGTCGGGCCCTGCCGGAGGTGGTTTACGAGGTAGGTACCGAGGATATCCGTGGCGGACTTACCCCTCCGGGCAGGTTCCGTGATTTTCTCACGGTTCTGAAAAAGAAGCTGCAGGCAGAGAGTCTTCCCATGCCGGATTTCATCGTCGGTCAGACCGGTACTCTGGTGAAACTGGACGGTAACTATGGAGTTTTCAACCCGGGTACTGCCAGGGAACTCGCCGACATCGCAAGGGAAAACGGCTGTTTTCTCAAAGAGCACAACGCCGACTACCTGGACGGCGAAACCCTGAAGATGCACCCGTTTCTGGGCATTTCCTCGGCTAACGCAGCGCCTGAGTTCGGCGTTGCCGAAACAAAATCTCTATTACGGCTTTCGCACGAGGCATCCCCGGGAAAGGATTTCAGGGGAACCCTGACAGAACTGGTCTTTTCAGAAAACCGCTGGCGTAAATGGCTGCCGGAGAACCTGAAAAACGTACCGTCCCACGATTTCAGGAAGGACCCGGCATTGACCGGCAGGATTGTATCCAGTTGCGGGCATTACTATCTGGACAGGCCGGAAATACTGCAACTGAAAGAGAAAATTTTCCAGGAGGTCTCCGGCAAAGATGTTCCTGATCCTGAGAAGGAAGTAATGGACAGCATCAGGGAATCCATTCTCAGGTACGTGAATGCTTTTAACCTGACGGATTTAAACAGGAGGAAAATTACATGAACGAAAAAATCGCACTGGGCCTGATAATCGGAAACCGGGACTGTTTCCCGGGGCACCTTGCTGAAAAAGGACGCAGGGAATTGACCGGTTTGTTAAAGAAACAGGATGTTGATGCGGTGATTATCGAGGAGGGTAAAACTAGATTCGGAGCGGTGGGAAATCTGGAAGAAGCAAGGAAAAACGCCGCGCTTTTTCGTGCGAACCGGGATAAGATTGCGGGTATCCTGGTTTCACTTCCCAACTTCGGTGATGAGCGAGCGATTGCCGATACCATCAGGTTATCGGAACTGAATGTGCCGGTCCTGGTTCAGGCATATCCTGATGAGCTGAAGAAGATGTCGGTGGAAGACCGCAGGGACAGTTTCTGCGGCAAGTTTTCAACCTGCGATGTGCTGCGGCAGTATGGCATCCGCTACTCGCTTACAGGGTCGCATACAACCGCTCCCGGCTCCACTGAATTCAAAAAAGACCTTGACTGGTTCCTCGCTGTCTGCCGTGTGGTGAAGGGTCTGAAAAACGCCAGAATCGGGGCGATAGGCGCCAGGACAACGCCATTTAAAACAGTGCGTTTCAGCGAGAAACTGCTGGAAGCAAGCGGAATCTCCGTGGAAACAGTCGACCTTTCCGAGATTATGCTGGCTGTGGAGAAGTTGAAAAACTCAGATTCGCAGGTACAGTCTAAGTTAAAAGTCATCTCCGGTTATTGCGTCACCGGACGCACTTCGCGGGAAGCGCTTCTCAGGATGGCAAAGATGGGTGTATCGGTGGACCGATGGGTCAAGGAAAACCGGATTGATGCATGTACCATCCAGTGCTGGTCGGCTTTGCAGGATGCCCTTCGGATATTTCCCTGCACGCTGATGAGTATTATGAGCGAATCGCTGATTCCCGCAGCTTGCGAAGTTGACGTGATGGGCGCGGTTGCGATGTATGCGCTGCAGCTTGCCGCGTTAAAACCTGCCGGACTTTTTGACTGGAATAATAACTACGGTAACGACCCGGACAAGCTGGTTATCTTTCATTGCAGCAATGCACCGAAGAGCATGTTGAAATCGGCCAGCATGTCTTACAATGCCATTGCCGCGCGTATGGGAGCCGGGCCGGAGAACAGTTGCGGTGTCTGCAGCGGGAGGATAAAAGCCGGTCCGATGACCTTTGCCCGTTTCTCCAGCGATGACACTGCCGGCTCAATCATCTGCTGTGTTGGGGAAGGAACTATAACTGACGACCCGCTTGACACCTTTGGCGGAGTGGGTGTCGTTAAAATAAGAAAACTTCAGGAATTGCTGAGATTCTTATGCCGGAACGGCTTTGAGCACCATGTAGCCGTCAGCATGTCAAAGGTCTCCGGAGTTCTTTTTGAAGCGCTGAATAACTATCTTGGCTGGGATATCCACCTTCATACGGGATGATACATCCATGCTTATCAGTTGACCGTCTGTACCCGGAAGAGTTTACCGCCGCCAGGAGGAAGGGTGATGTCGGCCGAGGAACTATC
>CAYQXZ010000230.1:0-2980 GCA_964421645.1 uncultured bacterium | reverse complement strand
GCTGCATTGGAAACCGTGCCCTCCTTCAGGCTCATTCTGCATTGGAAAAGACTCCTATTTCTCAACTTCTTCATACTTGTGGTAAAATTATATTTCTGAAAATCATAACTCCTTACTTTTTGAGAGATCCCGAGGAGAGTTCGGAGCAAGGGAGATGCGGAATGGATTATTCAAAAACGGTTTACCTGCCGCAGACGTCCTTCCCCATGAAGGGAAACTTGCCGGAGAGAGAACCGGAGTTCCTGAAGCTCTGGGAAGAGCAAGACGTCTACGGAAAGGTATCGGAGAAAAATGCTGACAAGCCCGTTTACATACTGCATGACGGGCCGCCTTACGCCAACGGGCACATACATTTAGGCACCGCCCTCAACAAGATTCTTAAGGACGTGGTGGTCAAGTACCGCTCATTGCGGGGCTTTTACTCGCCCTACAAGCCCGGGTGGGACTGCCACGGGATGCCGATAGAACACCAGGTATTCAAGGAGATGAAGACCCACAAGAGTGCGGTAAGCGTCCCTGAATTCAGGAAGAAAGCCGCCGCCTACGCGATGAAATTCATGGACGTCCAGCGCGGCGAGTTCAAGCGTCTTGGGGTCCTTGGTGACTGGAACAATCCCTACCTCACGCTTTCACTGGACTACGAGGCCGATATAATAAAGGCGTTCGGACGGCTTGCACTTGACGGCTACATATACCAGGCATACAAGCCGATATACTGGTGCATCTCCTGCGAGACCGCTCTGGCGGAGGCGGAGATAGAGTACGAGGATAAGAAAGCGCCCGCGATATACGTGAAATTCCCCGTAGCGCAGGGCGAGGAAAACGCATCGTTCCTCATATGGACGACCACCCCCTGGACACTGCCGGCAAACACCGCGATAGCCGTGCACCCGGACCTGAAATACGTGCTTGTTGAAACGCAGGAAGGCAGGTTCATTCTTGCGGAGAAACGCCTTGAGGAGGTCATGGGAAAGAAGGGTCTCAAGTATTCCGTAGTGAAGACTTACCGCGGCACGGAACTGGAAAACTTCAAATACGACAACCCGCTGGTGAAGAGACGCTCCAGGGTCATCGTGGCGGACTTCGTCTCCTCCGAAGACGGAACGGGCTGCGTCCACTCGGCGCCCGGGCACGGAGAAGAAGACTATTATGCCGGACTGAAAAACAACCTTGAGATACTCTCGCCCGTTGATGAAAAGGGAAGGTTTACGGCTGAAGTTGAGGAGTTCGCCGGACAGAAGGTTTTTGACGCAGACGCTCTCATAATTCAGAAATTGAAAGATACCGGCGCGCTCTTTTTCAGCGAAGAGATAACCCATTCATACCCGCACTGCTGGCGCTGTAAGAAACCCGTCATCTTCAGGAGCACCAGGCAGTGGTTCCTCAAGATAGACCACAACGGGTTGAGGGATTTGATGAATGCGGAAATTGAGAAGACACGGTGGGTGCCCGCGGAGGGAAAAAACAGGATATCCGCAATGGTCGGGTTGAGGCCTGACTGGTGCCTCTCCAGGCAGCGACTGTGGGGAGTGCCCATACCGGTATTCTACTGCGATGCATGCAGCAAGCCGGTCATAACGAAAGAGACTGTTGAACACGTAGAAAAAATCATCAGGAAGAACGGCTCTGACATATGGATGGAAAAGCCAGTGGCGGAACTGTTGCCTGAAGGGTTTACCTGCCCATTTTGCGGGAACGGAGACGGCAAATTCCGCAAGGAGACCGACATACTTGACGTATGGTTTGATTCAGGGTGCAGCCACCTGGCGGTGCTGAAGGAATCCGACGGGCTCCGGTGGCCGGCAGACCTCTATCTGGAAGGAAGCGACCAGCACAGGGGATGGTTCCAGACCTCCATAATTACGTCCTGCGGCATAAAGAAACAGGCGCCATACAGGACCGTGCTCACGCACGGGTTCGTTGTAGATGCAGACGGCAGGAAGATGAGCAAATCCCTGGGAAACGTCATAAAGCCCGAGGAGCTGATAAAGAAATACGGCGCGGAGATACTGCGCCTGTGGAGCGTGACGGAGAACTACCAGCAGGACGTGAGGATATCCGACGGAATCATCAAGAACGTGGTGATGTCCTACAGGAACGTCCGCAATACGTTGAGGTATCTGCTGGGCAACCTGCACGACTTCTCCCCGGAAAACGCGGTTCCGTTGGAGAAACTCACCGGCGTAGACAGGTGGGCGCTGGAGAAACTGAAAGAGACCGTGAACGGCGTGACCGTCCACTACGAGAACTTTGCATTCAACAAGGCATACGAGCAGCTGCACAACTACTGCAACCTTTACCTTTCATCCTTTTATCTGGACCACCTGAAGGACCGGCTGTACACGTACGGAAAAAACTCTCCTGAACGCAGGAGCGGTCAGACCGCCCTGTACCATATACTGAATGCGCTTGTCAGGATGCTTGCGCCAATGCTTTCTTTCACTGCAGAGGAAACATACCAGCTGTTGCCATGGGGCAAGGGAAAAGAAAGCGTGTTCCTGGAAGAGTGGCCCGGACAGGAGACGGCTGACAGCGAAATGCTGGCAAGGTGGGAACGGTTTTTTGAGCTGCGGAAGCAGGTGTTGAAGAAAATAGAGGAGCAGAGGGAGGCGAAGGTTGTCGGAAGCAGTCTTGAAGCGAAGGTCAGGATTTCCGCTGACAAAGAAACGTTGGAGTTCCTGAAGTCGTTTAAAGGACTCCCCAGACTCTTCATCATTTCCGAGGTGCTTTTATCTTCTGTCCCCTCTCCCTTGAGGGGAGAGGGCCAGGGTGAGGGTGATAAGATGGAAATAACCGTGGAGAAAACTTCTTTCGGGAAATGCAAGCGCTGCTGGGTACATTTCCCTGAAGTGGATGCAAGCGACCCGTCAGAGGAAATCTGCTCCAAGTGCAAGAAAGCCCTCCAGGATGATGGTATCTCCCTGGATCCCCTCTCCCTTGAGGGGAGAGGGTCAGGGTGAGGGTGTATTGTGGCTGTCTC
>CAYQXZ010000229.1:0-2990 GCA_964421645.1 uncultured bacterium | reverse complement strand
CAAGGATAGCATTACATTTATTTGGCAAGGAGGTGCAAAATGTATCAGGATTTCTCTCAATCGCACAGGTAAAAATACTTCTGCTCATGGGCTCCTCCTATGTAGATTCCCGCACAACCAGTCGCGGTTCTATGGTTGTATGCAGCTCACTGAATGGACGGCCGGCGATAATACAAATCATCTTTCGAACGGCTGCTTCCGCCAACCCGGCGATATCCAAGTCCACGCTTGTCAGGGCTGGATATGAATGACGCGTGATATCGGTGTTGTCACAGCCCACGATCTTCAAGTCGCGGGGAACACTGATGCCTCTGCGCAATGCCGTGGTCAGCAGAGCTATGGCCACTTCATCGTTGGTGGCAAACACGCCGTCGGGTATCCGGCCCTCATTCAGAAAATCATCGGCGGCTCTTAGATAACCGGAGAAATCGCCCTCGGTAATACTGCTCTCCTGCGTGAACGATTCCTTCCCCTCAAAGCAACTCGTGAAGCCGGGCGATGAAAAACGTCCGGATGCAACAAAGGGCGTGAATCCCTGCTTCCTGAGATGCGCAAGGAAACTTGTGCCGCGGAGCCGGTCCCCGGTCCCGAAACAGCAGAATGTTCTGCAGCCGCGGTCCACCAGGTGTTGCGCCGCCAGACGGCCCACTTCTTTCTCGTCAAAATACACACCGGGAATACCTTCAACCGGCGGGGTTATGTTGACGATTCTCAGGTTGAACGGCGCGGAAGCGTATTTTCGGTACCGGGCCGCGCTTTCTCCCACGAATGATACGCTGACTATTCCGTCGACCCGGCCGTCACGCATGAGATTGAGACACTCCTCCTCCTTTTCTGCCCGGGCCCCCGTAAGATACTGCAGGAGATCAAACTGCTGTTGAGACGCATGCTTGTAGAGCTCTTCCAGCAGGGCGGAGAAGAAAGGCGTCAGGAAGTTGATGATGACGCCGATGGTATTGGTGCGCTGCAACTTCAATGCCCGGGCGCTTTTCTGCGGAATGTAACCGTGAATCCTGATAAGCTGCTCTATCTGTTTCTGTTTCCTGTCGCTGACGAAGCAGGTGCGGCCCACCCGGTGGTTCATCACGGCCGAGACCACCGTCTTGGAAACGCAGGCTTTGTCGGCTATATCGCGAATGGTTATCTTATTCCTTGCCATGTTCATTTATTAATTGGTTCACATTAACCGATTAACTAATAGCACAAATCGCTCTTTTTGTCAAGCGAATCGAGTCAAGCAAGGCTCATGCGGGCCCTCTGCATGGAAATATCAATGACGCAACGGGGCATCTGTTTTTCTGAACAGGAAGACATTCCATCCTTTCGGTTGTATATCCAGCAAAATCTTCCGCTTCTGTTCAGCGCCTTTCTCCGTTTTGGAAGAAACATGTATTTCCTTTCCGTTCTTGATATCGGTAATCCCCGTCCCCTCAATCAATTCCGAAGAACACTCAAATGTGATTTTCTTGGTGTCTGTAGGGTTAATGACAAAGAGCATGCTTTCAGAGCCGCTTATTCCATGTCTCCAGACAACATTGCCGCCGTCTTTGCTTGTCCCGTGCACTTTAACATCGATCTCCGGAAGACACCCGTGTTTGGCAAGTAAATATTTAAGCAGACCGGCAAAATTTCTGTCAAACTCTCTGCTCTTTCCACAGTTAATCCCCAGAAAAGTTCCCAGCCCGTAAACCGTCCCGCCTGATATGGAATTTCTTACCGCGAGAATCCTGCCTGCCGTATCCCTTGCCAGAACATCATCTCCTTTGCCCCGCTCTGTCATGGGACTTATCCATAGACCTGTCTTGAGTCTGAATTTCCTGCCGTCAACATTCAAAGTGAAATCCTCATCCGCGACAGGCTGCCGCTCCATCTTCGGGGATATGCCCAGAGCATCCGCCAGTTTCCTGCCCGTGCCGGGATAACGGTATAACCCCAGTGTATCAAAAGCCCCCATATCCCCTTCTGCCAGTAAAATTCCCCCTTTCCTGACAAATCTTTCCAGAATCTCTGCAGCTTTTTCCGAAAGGACCAGCGGAAAAGGAAGAATCAGAAATTTTAATCTGTCAAGCACCTCCGGATGTCCGCTTTCCACCACCTCGTAAGGTATGTTGAGCCTTTCCAGCGCCTTGAGATAGCCGGTTAAACTATCCATTGCCATATCCACCTTTTCATACTGTGCCCATTCCAGATAATAGTTACAGGGTTCAAAGAATACTCCGACAGAAGGAGGACAAGGCTGATACATGTCAAGAAGCTTTTCGTGTTTCTGAAGAATCCCTGCTGTTTCAGAGAGTTCTTTCAGTCGTTCATCCGCAAGCCCGTCATTGCCTGCTATCCCGAAGCCGCCGGATTCACGGCTGAATACTTCATCGCGCCAGCACCAGAAAATCACGGCTTTTGCGCCTCTGCCGTAAGAGTTCCACACCCACCTCTGTTGCGCATCGGCTCTTACGGGTTCATGGGCGGATAAACCGTCGCGTGCAGCCCCGCCCTGCAGTTCGCTCACCCATAAGATTTTGCCCTGTACGGCAGACCTCACCGCCTCAACCCTGATACCGAATTCAGTATCATCAAATTTCCCCCAGAAAGGGAAATGGGAACACCCGTATCCGTCCAGCGACGAAGCAAAATCCCAATCGTTTCCGCGGCATAAAGCCTGTTCCGTGCCCCATCCTCCAGAAAGAATGGACGGCGCTCCGCAGTGAGCGGAAATGATGCCTTTTACGCCCGCGTCTTTTAATGCCTTTGCCCTGAATCGCATGATTTCCCCTGCACGCCAGGTGAGAAACCTCATGAATTCCATCAGTTCTGTGTAGACCCTGCCCGGCAGTTTCCCTGGGAAAACATCAGCCCAGTCGGTATATCGGCGGCCCCATGCTCGGTTAAGTCCGTCAAGATCTTTATGTTCTTTTCTCAGAAAATCTCTGAACGCTTTCAGGGTTGCAGGGCAATAACATACGTAGCCGTCGGCCTGAACGTTCCATCGTGTC
>CAYQXZ010000228.1:0-3071 GCA_964421645.1 uncultured bacterium | reverse complement strand
GCTCCTTCTTTCCTCTTCCTCTCTCCTTGATATTTTAGCCAAAGGATTTTCCATATAAATTTATATACGTCATATTATAAAAACCTTTCCCTTTTTTTCCTTTATTAAAAAAAGCAAATTCGAATCTCGGGAAACTCTTTCGGGCAACCCTTGACAACCCATATAACATATGTTATATTCATTGTATGGCAAGAGCGAAAAATGCGTCCCGGACAGCGAATAATGATTATCCGCAACGCATAAAGCGATTAAGAGCCAATATAGGTTTAACTCAACAAGCTTTGGCTAAACGTCTTGAGGTATCGTTTGCAACCGTAAACAGGTGGGAGAACGGGCAGACTATCCCATCTCAACTTTCGTGGAAACAGATACGACAACTTGAGAGCGATTATCTGAAATCTGTCACTCCCTCAAAGACAGAAAATGACCAAAGAACGGCAAGAATTGACTTCACTGCGAGACCCGATATCGTTAAGCTCCTTGCTGAAGGTGAGCGGCTTTCCTACGGACACCTGATCAATCCTGCTTTTGCCACTGAGATTTCAAGTATTGAGTCATTGCCTCACCAAAGAATTGCCGTGTATGAGCATATGCTTAATCAATCTCGTCTAAGGTTTCTCCTGGCTGATGATGCCGGTGCCGGCAAAACTATTATGTCCGGTCTTTATATACGCGAGATGTTATCACGCCGCCGTATCCGCAGGATTCTGATTGTATCTCCGGCAGGTCTCGTTGGCAACTGGCAAAGAGAACTTCTGACACTGTTCAGTCTGCCCTTCCATGTAGTCAGTGGGAACGATTTAAAGCAGGGAAATCCTTTTGCAGGCGAGCAAAGTGATTTTGTGATTGTCAGCATTGATACTCTTGCCAGTCTTAGAGTTTTTGAAAGGCTGAAGGGTGAGGACGTATTGCCGTACGACCTTACAATTTTTGATGAAGCGCACAAGTTATCTGCCGACTGTGGCAGAGACTTACGGGTCCGGAAAACAGACCGTTACTGTCTTGCTGAAGCACTTGCCGGCGTTATGGTGCATGATGACCGGTGGCGGTTGAACTGGAGCACTCAACATCTGCTTCTTCTTACAGCAACTCCGCACATGGGAAAGGACTATCCCTACTATGCACTATGGCGCCTTCTTGAGCCGGATATTCTGACTACGCCAGAAATCTTTGGCGAATACTCCTTTGAGCAACGGTCTGCCCATTTCATCCGCAGAACCAAGGAAGAAATGGTTAATATGGATGGGAGTCCGCTCTATCCAGTACGAATCTCAAATACATTCGGCTATGCCCTGACGCAAGGCGAAATCAGCGAGCAGGCTCTATACGATGAAACCTCGGATTATCTCCGGTATGTTTACAATCAGGCAAAACTCCTGAATCGCGAAGCAGCAAGACTTGCCATGAGCGTGTTTCAACGCCGGATTGCAAGTTCAACCTTTGCACTTATCCGGTCATTTGACCGGCGCCTTGAAAAACTAAATATCCTTATTGACAACCTGCAGAACGGCAAGTGGAGTGAAGAAGATTTGTTCTCTGAACAGAAACACATTTCTGAAAAGGACGCTGTACTTGATACGAAAACGGCGGACGATGAAAATTCCGAGGAAGGACTTGAGGAGAATGAACTGGCTGAAAACAAACTTATGCGGGGTGTCATTGCAACAAATCTCACAGACCTCTTGGCTGAAAAGAAAGACGTGCAAAAACTTCTTGCTCTGGGAAAGAAGGTTTATGATTCAGGGCAGGAGTCCAAATTTGAGCGATTGAAGGAGATAATAACTGACCGGAACTATGTCAACGAAAAAATTATTATATTCACCGAACATCGGGATACGATGGATTTCATTGTCAGGCGTCTTGAGGGGTTGGGATACACAGGACAGGTTGCCCGAATCCACGGGGGCATGAGTTCGCAGATAGAGACCGGCACCGGCTTGAGTGAGCGTGACCAGCAAGTTGAGATTTTCCGAAAACCTGTATCTGAAGGCGGTGCAAGATTTCTCGTATGTACTGATGCTGCCGGTGAAGGAATTAACCTTCAATTCTGCTGGATAATGGTCAACTATGACATACCATGGAATCCTGCAAGACTTGAGCAGCGGATGGGACGTATCCACAGATATGGACAGAAGCATGACCCCGTTATGATCCTCAATCTTGTTGCTTCAGGAACGAGGGAGGGCAAGGTCCTAAAGGTGTTGCTTGATAAATTGGAGAAAATACGGGGGGAACTTAAGTCTGACAAGGTCTTTGACTGCATTGGCCGCATATTCCAGGACGTTTCCATTAAAAAGTACATGGAATTGGCGGTTACCGAAGATGAAGATAATGTTGCCAGGCAACTGGATGGGCGCCTTACAAAAGAACAGGTGCAGGCACTTCTTGCCCGGGAGAAATCACTCTACGGTTCAGGGGGAGACGTCGCAAAACAACTGCCGCGGCTTCGTGAAAATCGCGAACAGGAAATCTATTTTCGCCTGATACCGGGTTACGTCCGTCAATACATTCAGCAAGCCGCATCGCTAATGGACATTGATATAGAAGGAGACATGGGCAGGGTTTTCTCTTTCCGTCCAAAGCGCATGGGAGCGATTGACCCTCTGTTACCCGCACTGGAGCTTTATCCTCTTGGGACAAGGGAAAGTTTTTCCGTAAAACGACAGTTAGACGCCAAAAATACTATATGGCTTCATCCGGGTGAACCTGTATTTGAGCGCTTCCGCACCTTGATGCGTGACCGTTTTTCAGCAGAAGGACGACGCGGGGCGGTATTTGTTGATTCAACTACTCAAAAACCGTATCTTTTTCATCTGGCGCTTCTTTCTGTAATCCGAAAAGCCGATGTTGAAATGCCGGGTTTGCAGAAGGAAGAGATGTTGGATTGCAGACTGGTCGGCATAAGACAGGAAGAAGGAGCAGAGATATCAATCTGTCCGGTTGAGCATCTTCTGTTGTTAAAAGAGGGGAGCGGAATTCCATCGGAGGCTCAACGTCTTGCGGTGGGTGCTGAAAAAGAGGCAGCTTATGCATTCCTTGCCGAACGTGTAGCCCGGAAAATATCCATGGAT
>CAYQXZ010000227.1:0-3083 GCA_964421645.1 uncultured bacterium | reverse complement strand
ATGTAAAGATAATAGGAAACAGTTGATTCAGGCCCGAGCCCGCCGATTATCCCTATTCTCTTCACTTGTCCCTAACTCCTTCACCCCCACCTCCCCTCCTTCGCCAAGGCTTCGGAGGGCGAGAATCCTCCCCCCTCAAGGGGGAGGAACAGCGGTGTACACTTTATTAGCTCCAGTCCATTATGACCTTGCCGCACCTGCCGGAAATCATTGCCTCAAAAGCCTTCTCATACTCGGTGTAGCGGACCCTGTGCGTTATTACTGGTTTTATGTCCAGTCCGGTCTGAAGCATTGATTCCATCATATACCATGTTTCGTACATCTCCCTGCCGTAGATCCCCTTAATGGTGAGCATGTTGAAGATTACCTTGTGCCAGTCAATGGCAAGCTCTCCGGGAGGAATGCCGAGGAGCGCGATTTTTCCTCCGTGGCACATGTTGTCAAGCATGTCCCTGAAGGCCGTTCCGTTTCCCGACATTTCCAGCCCGATGTCAAACCCCTCTTTCATGCCCAGCTCTTTCTGCACGTCTTTCAGAGTTCTTTTTCCGCTGACGTTCAGGGTCATGGTCGCACCCATTTTTTTCGCAAGCTCAAGTCGGTACGGATTTATGTCCGTCACGACCGTGTAGCGCGCGCCGGCGTGTTTAACCACTGCGGCGGCCATCAGTCCTATCGGTCCCGCACCCGTAATAAGCACGTCCTCCCCAAGCGTTCTGAACGAGAGAGCCGAATGCACCGCATTGCCGAAGGGGTCAAATATGGATATTATTTCCATGGGCAGGCCGGGGTCCGCGTGCCAGACGTTGGTAATGGGGATGCACAGGTATTCGGCAAAACACCCGGGACGGTTGACTCCCACGCCCTTGCTGTCGTTGCACAGGTGCCTGCGCCCTGCCAGGCAGTTGCGGCACCTGCCGCACACTATGTGCCCTTCCCCGGAGACCACGTCCCCTATCTTCAGGTCGTGAACGTTGCTTCCCATTGCGGCGACCGTGCCTGCAAATTCATGTCCGATTGTCATGGGAACCGGTATGGTCTTCTGTGCCCATTCATTCCAGTTATATATGTGGACGTCGGTGCCGCATATTGCGGTCTTATGTATTTTTATCAGAACGTCGTTAATCCCGATTTCGGGTACAGGCACTTCTTCCAGGACAACTCCCTTTCCCGCTTTCTTCTTGACAATTGCCTGCATTTTTTTCATAATGGATTTTCCTTTTTATATTCAGCCAGCACATTCATGACATAATTGATGTCATGCTTTGTGTGGCTGCATGAAACCTGGAACCTGATGCACTCGTCTCCCTTCGGAACCACCGGGTATTTTAACCCCACTCCCAGAATACCTTTGTTCCGGAGATAGTCCGTCAACCTTATGGTCTTGTGCGTATCCCTGACCATCAGCGGAACTATGGGATGCCTGCCGTCTATTATCTCGTAGCCAAGGTCCATCAACCCCTGCTTGAAATAGGCTGTAAGTCCGGAAAGGTAAGAAAGCATTTTCCTTCCCTTAGGGCTGTCAAGGATTTCAAGGGATTTCAGGGCAGCGCCCGCTTCAGCCGGAGTTATTGGATTGGAATATATATAGAGCGGGGCTGTTTCCCGCAGGTACTCTATGACCTTTGAGTCTGAAACCACGTATCCTCCGTTGACTCCCAGCGCTTTTCCCAGAGTGGAAGTGATTATGTCAACCCCGTATTCCCCGGTAACCTCGCATGTGCCCCTGCCGGTTTTTCCGTAAGCGCCGATACCGTGAGAATCGTCTATTATGGTCAATACTCCTTCCTCAAAATCCGTATCGTATCTTCTTGCGATGGAGACCATCTTTTCCATGTCCGGGTAGTCGCCGCGCATGCTGAAGACGCCGTCAGAGATGATGACCGCCCGGCGGCAGGTCCCCCTCAATTCCTTAAGATGCTTTTCCAGACCGTCCATGTCCAGGTGGGCATATATGCGTTTTTCCTTCGGCCTGGACAGCTTCACGGCATTGATGATGGAGTTGTGATTCAGCGCATCGCTCAGAACCGCCGTATCCTCTGAAATCAGCGGAGCGGTGACGCCGCAGTTTGCGGCATAGGCCGAGCTGAAAATCATGGCTGCTTCTCTCTTGTGGAAACCTGCAAGTTTTCTCTCAAGTTCAACATGCGTTTTGAACGTGCCGTTGATGAAACGTACCGCGCCAGGACCCGCACCGAATTTTTCTGCGTTCTTCTCCTCGCTCTTTATGACTTCTTTATTCAAGGAGAGGCCGAGGTAGGAATTGGAGTTCATCTTGATATATTCTTTCCCGTCACCCTCAAGCACATAGCGGGGGCCTTTCTTTCCCGATGCGGGCTTTATTCTGGTTATCACGCACTCCGGACCCTTGAGGACGCCGGTTTTTCTGCGGTTTTCCAGGTCTTTATTTATCCATTTTTCTGTTCTTGTCAGAGGCATTGTTCCCCCTTAGAATTTTATTTCAGGTACGGCACGGCTTCCTTCCTCTGCCTGGAAGTAGTCTTTTTCCGCGTCAAAATTGAACATCCTTGCGAACAGGATTGTCGGGAATGTCTTTGCCATCGTGTTGTACTGCCTGACGGATTCGTTGTAGCGTTTTCTTTCAACCGCAATCCTGTTTTCCGTACCGGCAAGTTCGTCCTGCAACGAGAGAAAGTTCTCGCTCGCTTTCAGCTGCGGGTAATTTTCCACAACAAGAAGCAGTTTACCGAGAACGCTTGATATTTCATTTGCCGCAGTCTCCTTTTCTTTCAGCGTCTTTGCTCCTGCCCATCTGCTGCGCGCTTCCGTTACCTCAATGAAGAGTTCCTTTTCATGCTTAGCATAGCCCTTGACTGTCTCAACAAGGTTTGGTATGAGGTCGTTGCGCCGCTGCAGGACGTTGTCAACCTGCGACCATGATTCTTTCACCTGCTGGTCAACGGCAACAAGCCGGTTATACTGAAACCTCACCGCCTCATACATCAAACCCAGCAAGAGCAAGATAACTATAATTACATATGCTATGGCCCATTTTTTCATGTTGCCCCCCTATTTTTTCAAAAATGTCCGAAGCAGCCGTTTCGCTCCGGTGGTGCACCTTTACC
>CAYQXZ010000226.1:0-3092 GCA_964421645.1 uncultured bacterium | reverse complement strand
ATGGAAAGCCCTGAACCTGACAAAGAAAAATCCAGCCACGGCATGTACATCATGGAGCCGGGATATCCGACGGAAACCTGCCGACCCCCGTGTATGGCAAAGCCAAACCTCGGCAATTGTCCGACGGTTGACTGCCATTTCGCTCCGGCGGTCAGCTGAATGGATGGTTCGCCCTCCCTGTTCTGCCATCCTGGCAGCATGGGAAACTGTATCTCGTAAACGGGATTGTCCCCTCGGTTCTCCAAGGCCATGGAGAAACGCAGTTCACTGTCAGCGGACTTTTCAATCGTTACGACTGCCGAGCACGCGCACTCATGTCCATTAAAAATCAACCTGTCGTATACAATCACGAGACCGCCTACTCTCTCTTTGAACTTGACATCGGTTTGCTTGTGGGCATCACAGACGTATCCGCGTTGACCGCGGCGCATGGCAAGAATTCTGAAAAGGCGCTCGCAACCCGGCCTGTCTGCGACCGTACAAAGGGGCTTCCCTGTCCGAGCGTCATAAATTCCGGTGATACAACCATTCTTCCGGGAGAGACGTACCTCTATATCACCACTACGGATAATCAATTCACCAGAGGTTTCAGACAGAAGTTTTCGGGCAGCCATTTTCTTTTTTGACCCCATCCTCATCAATCCTGGATTGACCTTGTATTTGACGGAGCTTTACGCGGGATCCGCGGGAAGTATATGAAAAGATGGCTGATGCGGTCGCTCTCACCCAGGTAAATTTCTCCGTTGATGCCCGTGCACGCGCATGAGAACTCATAGCCGTGCCAGTATATTTCGCTTGTGGCAAAAGGCATTCCCAGGTCTGCGAGTGAATACGTTTCAGGATCATAACAGAACAAGTGAGCCATCCCTCCCGGTTCTCCGCTTATGCCGTAGATTTTTCCGTCGTTGCCGGCCGTAACCGCCGGGCAGCCTGCTTCGGCGGTAACCTTGCCAATGGTTCTCATTGAATAATCCGCGGGATTAAACGCAAACAGTACTCCGTCGGCAGAACCGCTGGCATAGATAAGGCCGTCATACGGGTTATATACCGCCGCCTGCAGTTTATTGTAGAAACTGCGTCCTGCAACGGTGGGCAGATATACGGACAACTCTTTCAACGTATCTTCGTCCGGATTATATTCAAGCAGACTTCCGGAACCGCCGCAGCAGTAAACCTTGCCGTTTGGAGTCATAACCAGGGTTTCAGAAAACAATCCGTTCTTGTCAATGGCACCTTTTACCGAGACGGATTTTTTCGCGATATTATACGCGAACAGACTGCCGCTTTTGCGGCTTATCCCGTATAGAACATCTCTTTCTTTGTCTATAACCATGCATCCTATAGTCTCTTTCCTGACAGGCACCGTAAGCCGCTCAATCCTGTCGTTGCTGGAAACGCCGTAGTCAATCATATGCGTATCTCTCATCCGGTCACTCCGTGAATCGTAAGAGAACAGATAACCTTCCGTTCCTTCGGAGATTCCCCCGAAAATCATACCGTCTTTACCCGCGACCAGAGCATTTCTAATGCTTCCGGCTCCTTCCGGAACGCACACATCGCAAACGCCCGCAAACGGGTCATAGAAAAAGAGATGACTTCTCTTCCCTGATGTCGCGCCGTATATCTTTCCGTTTTCACCGCAGCACAGGGATGTTATCGCGCACTCTCCCGCAGGGATGGGTTCGGAGACGGACTGGAAGAGTCTCAACGCACGGTTGATAAGCGTACCCTCACTCACGCCGGATGAATACCTTTCCGCGGCATACCCGGGTTTAACAGGCCAGGTTCTCTTTGCCAGATTTTTCTCAAGGTTCATTTTATCCCCACTGTTTTATATCCTTCCATGAAAAGACCTTCTTTGTCCTTCGTGTTCCGCCGGATCTGTAAATGTACATGCCGGTCGGCGCCCTTCCTGCATCCGCGAAATAAAGATTCCCGTAATAGTCCGGCGTTGCGCTTGCAATGGCAATGGGTTTGTTCCCTCCGAAGGTCAGGGAGCATATTTTTTCCCTTTCAAGCGTCTTCGTATTCAATCTGATGAGCCAGGTGTCATTCTCCTTTTCCCAGCCGCACCGCATGGTGAAATAAAGCTTTTCGTCCGCGCCGAAGACCAGTCCCCTTACCTGCCATGCTTCCATCAACCTGTCTGTTTTGAAATCGGCCGGTCCGAACGCCCTGCCGAGGTCTTCCATGGTGCCTTCATTGCCCTCGTACGGGTTGTACTTCCAGATATGCGATTCATATCCCCAGTCTGTCCCGTAGAAACACGACCAGTCCGGCGCCGGAACAACATCGTAGGGAACATTGTGCCATCCGATCCTGTAATGTTCGTGGGGGCACTTGACAGAAAGCTTCTTTATCTCGTTTGTTTCGGCATCACACCTTAATATGCAGCCACAGTCATCGGTTGTATACGCGTTGCCGTGCCTGTCAAGAAAGACCGCCTGTGCAGAAATTCTGACGTAAGGAAATAGCAAAAGGGAGAATATCAATTGAGGCTCAGATTCCCGGGGCATTTTGTGTAAGAATTCTGGGGTTATGGCAAGCAGATGGAGGCAAAAGCGGTGAAAAAAACTTTTTTCCATGCAGGATGGAATCAAGGAAACAGATTCCATGCAATTCATTCATATTCCCTAGCCCCTTGGGGGAGAGGGGCAGGGTGAGGGGGAAGTGTTTCTTATCGTTTCTATTTCTTCATCAAAAGAAATGGCGGTGGTCTGAGTCCTTTACCTTTGAATCCCAGCCATCCGAACACCTCATCGGCGTCAAAAACCCCGAAATACGGAGCGCTGTAGATTATTATTCCCTGATAGGTCATATCTCTATGCAGGCTGCGCAGGCCCCTTGCAGCAATCTTTCCGCCTTTTTTCGTCTTGTAGCAACTGATGTAGTTAAACATCACCAGCGTAAAAATGACATGCAGGTAAATGCCGTTGAATTTCCTTGACGGAAACTTACCTATCTTATAACCCTGCTTCAATTCTCTATACCCTTCATTTTCCGTGTATTGCCTTTTCTTGTACAGGTTAACCGCAGTCAGCGGCGTAAAAGCCTTCCCGAATCTCTTTGACGAGAGGAAGGTTATGGCAGAT
>CAYQXZ010000225.1:0-3096 GCA_964421645.1 uncultured bacterium | reverse complement strand
TTTCTATTTTCAGGATGTTATTTATTATACTTTTTTTTCTTGTAAAATTTCAACATCTGATTTCCATATCAGGGGGAGAGAAATTCAAATCTGCTGCATATTCCCCGGTTGTCTGTAAAAAGTGGGGGTAAAACATAATTTTTACCTTGACCTTGATCTGATTGTAAACCTTCCTGTTTTGGCCGTGGAATCAACATCCTTTCCGGTTGCAGAAAGCGTTCATCCTGCTCATTGATTATGTTGACAAGCCGGTTGCCGTTGTATAGAATGAGGCTGTACATGGTTTGCCAGATATTTCAGTCTCAACGATAAGGTTTGCAGCAGGCAGGCATTGAACGACATGCGGTCAGGCCAGCGTTTGCGGGCATCTCCGGAAAAATTTTTCAGGAGGGGAGCTGCAAAGTCGAACCTTGCGGCTTCGTAGAACATATGGAAAATCACACAATCGCAGGGTTGTTGCGTGTAATGTGGAGAATCCGTATTTTTGAGGAACAACTGGGTGCCTGTTTTTTGAAAGGGCAGGTTCCGGGATTTCTCCATCTTTACATCGGAGAGGAAGCGGTAGCCGCGGGCGTATGCGGGAATCTAGCCCGGGAAGACCATGTTGTTAGTACACACAGGGGACACGGCCACTGCATCGCCAAGGGTGCCGACCTCAACCGGCTCATGGCGGAAATATGGGGAAAATCGACCGGCTATTGCTCAGGACGGGGAGGAAGCATGCATATATTCATCCGGGAACTGGGCTTCTTCGGTACCACGGGCATTGTAGGTGCTGGCCTGCCCCTTGCCGTCGGGGCTGCCATGCATGCCAGGCTGACGGAAAATGGCAGTGTCTCGGTATGTTTCTTCGGGGACGGCGCAGCCAACAACGGCACCTTCCATGAATCGTTAAACCTGGCCGGCGTGCAGTGCCTGCCTGTTGTGTTCGTCTGTGAAAATAACCTTTACGCCACGGTGACAGCCGTAGGGGAAGCGACAAAAACAGTGAATTTCGCCGAACGCGCCGCCGTTTACGGCATGCCGGGTATAATAGCTGACGGGATGGACGTCCTTGACGTTTTCAGGAAAACCCGGACCGCAGTGGAAAGAGCCCGCGGAGGCAAAGGGCCGACATTGCTGGAATGCAAAACTTATAGGTTTCAGGGACACTACGTCGGCGAACCCGGTACTGGCTACCGGACAAAGAAAGAAGTGGAAGAATGGAAAAAGAAGGACCCCATTTTGAAACTTGCGGATTACTGCGAAGAGAACGCCATCCTGAAAACCTCGGAAATGGAGGCGATAGAACGGGATGCGCGAAAGGAAGTTGATGAATCCATAAGGTTTGCCATGAACAGTCCGTATCCCGATCCGGCCACCGCCGGAGACAATGTACAAACCGGGAAAAAGTATGAGAGAGATCACCTACTGTAAGGCTATCAGCGAAGGATATGCTACGGCGATGCGGAAGGACCCATCCGTTTTCGTCGTGGGCGAGGGTATCGCTTCCCGGGGCGGTTGTTTTGGACATACCGCCGGTCTCCTGGACGGGTTCGGCGCCAAGAGAGTTATAGACATGCCCATTTCCGAGGCAGGTTTTACCGGAATGTGCACAGGGGCCGCCGCGTGCGGAAGCAGGGCGGTCGCTGACATCATGTACAACGATTTCTCTCTGCTGGCATTCGACCAGATTGTCAACCAGGCGGCCAAACTGCGCTACATGTCCGCCGGACAGTATGCCATGCCTCTGACGATCGTGGGTGTCTGCGGAACAACCCGCTCTGCAGGACCGCATCATTCCCAGTCTCTCTATCCTTTATTCATGCACATTCCCGGCATCCTGGTAGTCGTTCCTTCAACTGCATACGATATGAAAGGCCTTCTTGCTTCCGCCATTCTTGAAGACGACCTGGCTGTTGTGCTCCCCCACAGGGGCCTTCTGAACCGCAAGGGAGAGGTACCGGAGGATGACTACACCGTGCCGCTCGGTCAGGCACGGATTGTCCGGGAGGGGACAGGAGTGACAATCGTAAGCTGGGGATTGCTTCTGCATCAGTGCCTGGCTGCAGCTGAAAAACTGGCAGCACGCGGTATAGATGCGGAAGTTATCGACCTGCGAACACTCGTGCCCATGGATGAAGAAACCATACTTGGTTCCGTGAGGAAGACAGGCCGGCTGGCCGTGGTGGACGAAGGGTACACGGTGTGCGGGGCAGGCGCGGAAATAATTGCCCGGGTGCAGGAACAGGCCTTCGACTATCTGGATGCACCGATGGTCAGAATCAATCCTTTGAATACACCTGTGCCGTTCAGCCCCGTGCTGGAACAAGCGTTTCTGCCTGACGCTGAACGGATTGTACAACATCTCGAAAGACTCTTTTCATAAGGCGCTGTCATGGCAAAATACAAAGCGGTTATCGCTGACATGCTCTTCAAGGATGTCGAGGTTGAACAGGAAATCCTTGCAGAAGCTGACGCCGTTATCATCCAGGGAAACTGCCGGACTGAAACCGAGCTGATAGCACTGGCAGGTGATGCGGACGCTCTGATTACATTTTCTTTCAAACCCGTGAGCGACTTCTTGATGAAGAATATGCCTAAGTGCCTTATCATCGTGCGCGGAGGTATCGGACTGGATACCGTGGACCTGCCATCCGCCACCAGGAACGGGCTCATGGTCACAAACATTCCCGCATATTGCGTTGAGGAAGTTTCCAACCTGACAATGGCCCTGATGCTGGCTCTTGTTCACAAGATACCGGTGGCCATGCATGCCACTTCCCGGGGTAAATGGGACTACCATGTCATCAAGCCCATTCGGTCGCTGCGTATGCTGACCGTCGGGATTATTGGATTCGGGCATATCGGACGGTTGTCGGGACAGAAGGCCGCATCTTTCGACATGAAGGTTCAGTTCTGCGACCCCGCGGTGCAGGGTGATCAACCCATGGGTAACGGTGTTCTCGCCAGGAAGGTCGAGCTGGATACACTGCTCACTGCTTCCGACGTGATTATTTTGCATGCGCCGGCTAACGAACATACACGGCACATCATCAACGCCGAAACTATCGCAAAGATGAAAAAGGGGTGTATTTTGATTAATACCGCACGGGG
>CAYQXZ010000224.1:0-3145 GCA_964421645.1 uncultured bacterium | reverse complement strand
TGGAGGGCATACTGCCGTGCATCTGATAGAAGCCGTTTTCCGGCATGCATGCACGCTCTCTTCGCTCTCCGTTTATGAACAATTGTCTGCAAATACCGTCTTTTCCCGCAAGTTGCGAAACGTCTGCAGACCACAGTTCGCTGTCTTCCTTTTGCCATTCTGATATGAATCTTCCTCCGCTGATCACAGGGGTCTCATCACTGTATGCGGCATAGCGTATTTCCAGTTCATCCGTACCTGAATCCTCCCCCGTGAACGTGAGCGGCCTTTCCAGGGCATAAAAGCCGTTCCTGACAAATACATTTACGGTGGACTTCGCGCCGGTGCCGCCGCTCTTAACGGCACGCACTGCTTCTTTTGCCCTGTGCATTGAGGCAAAAGGCCCGTCGGTCGCGTCTCTGTTCGGTGCAGGTAATCTTCCCGACCATGAATCATTTCCGTCAACGGATACGAAGAGATTGCACTTTTCCATCTTGTCCTTATCCTCCTGTGCTTTAATGCTTCAGTTAAGCGTTAATTGTAACAGTATTAAAAACACATGGCAAACGAAAAGCATGGATTTGACTTGAGACTGAAAATGATTAAAATAAAGGAAGTCTAAACTACCGGTTTAAAACCCCACAGTATTGAGAAGATGTAGATTGCAACTCCTCACTGTGAAATCTTATCATGGTAGAATTCGGGACAAGGAGGATGGAAAAATGGAGAGCAACAAGTCTGTGTATTTTTTTGGCGGAAGCAAAGCGGATGGCGACGGCAAGATGAAGGAATTGCTCGGAGGAAAGGGCGCGGGTCTTGCCGAAATGGTCAAACTGAACATTCCCGTTCCCGCGGGGTTCACCATCACCACGGAAGTGTGCACGCATTATTATGAGAACGACAAGCGTTTTCCCGAAGGACTTGAGCAAGAGATAAAGGCGCATCTTGCAAAGGTGGAAATAATCATGAACAGCAAGTTCGGAGATGCCGCCAACCCGTTGCTGGTTTCCGTGCGTTCCGGGGCACGGAAGTCCATGCCCGGGATGATGGAAACGGTTCTCAACGTCGGTCTATGTACTGCGACAATTCCCGGACTCATAAAGAAGACCGGCAACCAGCGTTTCGTCTACGACGCCTATAGAAGGCTCATAATGATGTATTCCGACGTTGTCATGGAGAAGGCCGCAGGCAGGGAAGTTGAGGAAGGAAAAGGAATAAGAATTCAGCTGGACAGGATGATGAGCGAACTCAAGGAGAGCAAGGGATACAAATCGGATACCGATCTTACAGCCGAAGACCTGAAGGATTTATGCGGGAAGTTCAAAAAGCGGGTAAAAGAGGTTATCGGAGAGGAGTTTCCTGACAAGGCATGGGATCAGCTGATGGGCGGAATAAAGGCCGTCTTCCAGTCATGGAACGGCAAAAGGGCTGTTTCTTACCGCCGTATTGAAGGGATACCGGACGAATGGGGGACTGCCGTGAACGTGCAGGCCATGGTATTCGGCAATATGGGAGACACCTCGGCTACCGGAGTGGCTTTTTCACGCAATCCCGCGACGGGAGAAAACAAGTTTTACGGAGAGTGGCTGGTCAATGCCCAGGGTGAGGACGTGGTTGCAGGTATAAGGACACCCAATCCTCTTAACGACGAGACCAAGAACGAGCAGAACCAGCACCTTCATTCCCTCCAGGAGGCAATGCCGGAGGTATACAGGGAATTGTCTGATATAAGAGCAAGGCTTGAGAAACATTTCAGGGACATGCAGGATATAGAATTTACCATACAGGAAGGCAGGTTGTGGATGCTGCAGTGCCGTGTGGGAAAGAGAACCGGGACCGCGGCGCTCAACATGGCTATGGACATGCTTGGTGAAGGATTAATAGACAAGAAAGAGGTTATAATGCGCCTGACTGCCAACCAGGTTGACGAGCTTCTCCACCCGCTTGTTGACCCGAAAGCCGAATCCCGGACGAAAGCCCTTGCAAAGGGACTTCCTGCAGGTCCGGGGGGAGCGGCCGGACAGATAGTCTTCACCGCTGATGATGCGGTGAAGTGGGTAAAGCAGGGCAAGAAGGTAATTCTGGTAAGGGAAGAGACAAATCCGGAAGATGTTGAAGGAATGAGGGCGGCACAGGGCATTCTGACCGGAAGGGGAGGGATGACAAGCCATGCGGCGCTCGTAGCCAGAGGATGGGGAAAGTGCTGTATCGTGGGCTGCGCCGCATTGAAGATAGACGTGCATAAGAAAACCCTGCAGATAGACGGCAAAGTCATGAAGGAAGGAGACATGATTACCCTGAATGGAACGAGGGGCTATGTTTACGGGGGAAGCCTTCCGATGATAGACGCCACCGAGAATCCCAGGTTTGCGGAGTTCATGAAGATTGCGAATTCCCTGCGCAAGATGGGCGTCAGGGCGAATGCCGACACCCCGGATGACGCGAAAAACGCTCTTGCCTTCGGCGCCGAAGGAATAGGGCTTTTCAGAACCGAACACATGTTCTACGGCAAGGGCTCCGAAGAGCCTCTCTTCCGCCTGCGGAAGATGATTATCGCTCATACGCAGGAAGAGAGAAAGGCGGCCCTGGAAGAATTGCTGCCGTACGTGAAAAAGGATATCAAGGCTACCATGGAGGTTATGAACGGCTTTCCGGTTACCATACGATTGCTTGATCCCCCTCTGCATGAATTCGTGCCCAAGCGCCAGGAGGAGCAGGCTCGCCTGGCGAAAAGCCTGGGCATATCCTCCGAGGAATTTGCAAAAAGGGCCGAGGGGCTGCATGAGACAAATCCCATGATGGGACACCGGGGCGTGCGCCTCGGCGTTACCTATCCGGAGGTGACGGAGATGCAGGTGCGGGCAATCTTTGAGTCGGCAGCGGAATTGCTTGGGGATGGGAAGAAGGTAATGCCCGAGATCATGGTACCCGTAGTGTGCACCGTTGATGAGCTCAAGGACCAGAAAAAGATAGTGGACCGTGTTTATCGGGAAGTTTGCGAGAAGTACAGCATTGAGAAGATTGACTATCTCTACGGAACGATGATTGAGATTCCGAGAGCGGCCCTGACCGCGGACAAGATAGCAGCAGAGGCGGAGTTCTTCTCCTTCGGCACCAACGACCTTACCCAGATGGGCTACGGTTTCTCAAGGGATGATATCGGCGC
>CAYQXZ010000223.1:0-3165 GCA_964421645.1 uncultured bacterium | reverse complement strand
CTCCCTTGTCTCGTCAACTGGTCTTTTCTATCAGCCACTTTTCAATATCCTCTCCCCTCTTAAAGACGGCAAAAGACGTCATGGATACAAGGTGCGAGCCAAGCAGTTTTTTCCCCCGCACATCCGCGCATCCGACAGTCTCCAGCTCAAAGAACTTTCCGTCCGTGTCAGAATTGAAAATACTGTAAGTATCCGTGGCCGAGAACGGCCCCTGCGGCTGGTCATTGTCCGCTATGTTGAAATAGAGCCCGTCTTTCGCAGAAGAGAAGTTCTGCCTTATGCACACGAGCTTCCGCTCAACATCAAGGAAACCAATCGCTTTCGGACTCGCTTCTTTCCTGATCCCTATCTGCCCCTTCTTTTTCCCGTCGGTGCGGTAACCGAAGCCTTTCTCGTAGTAAACGATCCTCTGTCCAGGATGCTCGTAAAAGTCAAAATTGATTGCCTCCTGCGGAGTATCCGTCAGGCAGAAGGAGAACGTATTTTCATTTGCGTCAAACTGCTCCAGCGTCCAGCATGCGATAAGCCCTTCGTCAATGCTGACATTATTCAAAATCTCGAAAGAATCCTCGGTAGCGTACGTCAGGCACGCAGAGAGTTTACATTCCTTGAGAAGTTCCGGTTTTTTCCCAACGGTCACCTTCCGTTTCATCATCGCCTCAACCACAGTGCCTGCACGATTCAGCAATTTTACTCTTTTTCGGATAACCGCGGAGACACCGTCATGCGCCAGCACGTCAAAGAGCTGGTTATTTATTCCTTCCTGCACGTACCAGTCATTGCCCCGGTAATTAAACCCGAACCTTCCGCCTTCGGGCGCAGGCCAGAAGTTGCCGCCTCCGAAATTGTTGAACGGTCTGACCGGGCTGGCCGCGTTCTCCAGGTCAATCCTGTGCACGCTCATTCCGCCGGCCGAGGCAAATATCCTTCCTCCCATATCCGGCGCAACGCAGAACGCGGAATCCCCGTCCTTTATCGCCAGCAGTGCTTCCCCCTTGATTTCTTTGAGTTTTTCGTATTTTCCTTTTGCAGAGTCCATCACTCCCCCTTGTTCCCGGATGCCCACTTCTCGTCGAACCTGCTCATGCATTCATAATATATATCGTACTGTTCCGGCGCAACGTCATAATCTATCGAGTGCGAACCTATGATAACGCCGCCGTCTCCGGCAACCTCAACTATCTCCGACACAGTCTTTTCAATCTCGCTCCGCGATCCCGAAGCAAGTATTGTCGTATTGCACATACCGCCGATAAGACATAGTTGCGAACCGTATTTCGCCCTTACCGCGGGTATTGTCATACCTGCGCCGGAATAGATGCCCTGTATGCCCGTGAACCCGGCGGCTATTATCAGGTCCAGCACGGGCCAGCAGTTTCCATCGTGATGCAGGATGATGTTTTCCACGCCCATGCCTTTAATGCGGTCGGTCATCCGCCGATATACGGGCACAAAGTATTTTTCAAACAGTGCAGGTGAAATCAACGGTCCCCGGCTTGAACTGAAATCATCGTATATCCACAGGGCCGTATCCGCAGTGCCTGTAAGCCGGACAACCGCTTCCGCCTGAACGGTAAGATAGCCTGCTATGCGGTCTATCAATGCGCGGCAGAAGGATTCATCGTCCATCAGATCCATCATAAAAGGCACTTCACCCCGCATGTAGTAGGACGGCATAAAAAGGCCCATTATTCCGCTGACGGGCGCAAACCTGCCTGTGATCAACTTCGTCCTTTCCGCAAGCGACTGCAGGTCCGGACGCGCAAAATCCGCAGGATTTTCAAACTCAAGCTTGTCGATATCGCCCTTATCCTTGATAATATTCCCGGCCACCTCAAAAAACGTGGCTCCCTTCCGCTCCCTGATTACCCTTCCCCAGGAATCCCGCCTTGTGATGTTATCCCCGTTTTCCTTCCGGTATGCCTGCTTCAGGAAAGGGCCCTCCTGCGTGGCAAGCACCATGCCTATGTCTATGCGTGGATACGCATCATATATTGACAGGTCATCAACCGAAAATTTTCCTGCCGGTTTCTTTTTCTCCCGCCATTTTTCAATGAAACCGGGCAGAAAAATTTCATAGCGCGGAATCCGGTCCGGTCTCTGTCTCCGCAGTGCCGCCTGCACACGCTCTCTCGCATTCATCCTGATAATTTCTCACGGGCAGTCATAATTTCATTTCGCCTGGATGGCGGCTGCCCAGCGGGCAGTGTTCTCTATCGCTTGTTCGGTTGAGAAACGCGGCTCATAGCCGATCTGGTTTCTCGCCTTGCTGATGTCAAAACACATGTGTTCGGCAAGGAACCGCAGTCCCGTCTCGTTTATCTTCCCTTTATATTTCTCCAGCAATTCCACAAGCGGGAGGTAAACTATGGACACCCGTTTTTCCAGGGCGGCCGCAGTAATCTCGATGTACCTTGTCAGCGTAACGGATTTCTCCAGGCAGATGTTATATGTTTGCCCGATGCTCACATCCGTGCCGGCACACAGCAGGAAGGACCGGGCCAGCTCGGTTACCTCAATGGGCTGCAAGAGAGACCTGCCGTCATTGGGCAGTTCTATCTCCGCCCCGTGGATTATGTCCTGAATAAAATCCCTGCGCCTACCCCCGAGATTATCAATCGGGACCATTCCCTGACCTGTAATATAGCACGGACGGATCACGGTAGCCGGGAATCCCTTTTCCGCGAACAGCCGCATCACCTTCTCGTCAACAATCTGCTTATTTTTCCATCCTGATCCGAACGCCGCCCCGTAAGGATGGGTTTCGTCTGCAGGCACCACTTTGAGCGGCGCATACCCGCCCGTGGAACTGCAATGAATGTAACGGCGCAGTCCCTTTGCGTATTTATGCACAAAGTCAATCGACTTTTCCGTGGGGACGGTATCTATTATTATCTCAAAACGGTTTTCAAGAAGCTCTGCCATCTCCGTCTCGCCGCTCTTGTCAACCGTCACGCTTTCAATCCCGTCCGGCATCTCGCCGGCGAAATCCTTTTTCTTCCCGCGCGAACCCGCAACAACCTCATGCCCGGCGTCATGATAATACCGCACGATGTGATGCCCTACCCATCCGGTTCCACCCAATACAAGCGTTTTCATCGTTTAATGTTATTATAACACCTGCTTCTTTTTGTCAAATGCTTTTGTGAAGTCGGGAAATGTCAA
>CAYQXZ010000222.1:0-3188 GCA_964421645.1 uncultured bacterium | reverse complement strand
GCCCGTCGCTGACCTGCGCGCACTGTGTGAAGCTGTCGCCGTACGTGTTGATGCGACAGAACTGGTCAGCACAGTTTATCATCTTCCTGTGGCCGCCGTGCTTCTCGTACGTGTAAGCAGAAAGAGTCTTTCTCATCCCGTCCCGGAATATATAGGTATTAAGAACGTACCCGAGTACCGGGTCAAACTCTACAAAAGCGGGATTTTTCTTGTCAAGCACCCTCTCTATCTCATCCTTGCGATAGGCCGAAATCTCCAGAAGATTCTTAACGTTCAGTTCCATAATTATCCCTCCGCTTTGTCAGCGTTCGCAAATTAAGTGAAAGGAAAACATTACAACAACTTCAACTGCCTGTCAATAATATTTTGCAGGAAAACATTCCAGGCGCGTCTTCACCGGTTACCTTCATAGACAAATATAAATCCGTCTTTCCCGGGTCTCATATGTAACCGATTACAAAATAAACTTGACAATTCTTATAATTGATGATATAATACGTCATGAAAAACTATTGTAAACGGATACAAAAATGACCATATACGACATAGCAAAGATGGCGGGAGTTTCTTCAGCGACGGTTTCAAGGGTCCTGAACAACGGTTCGGTAAAGCCGGCGACAAAGGAAAGGGTGTTGAGAATAATAAAGAAACAGAACTACGTTCCCGACAGCAGGGGAATATACCTGAAGAAGCTGAAGACGAAAAAGATCGGCCTGATTGTTCCTGATATAACAAACCCGGGGTATCCGGTTATGGTTAAGACTGTGCACGATTTTCTAAAAAAGAAAGGCTATCACCTGATACTGGGGAATACATACGGGGAGATATCAGAGGAGAAAGACATTCTCGAGATGATGCAGAGAGAACGTGTTGCCGGCATCGTGGTGGGCACCTGCGAGGGAGAGGATGACAGCGCGCTGTATCCGCTGTTCAAGAGTCTCGTGGACAACGGGATAAAGATAGTTTTCATGGGAAAGAAAAGAGACGGTCTGCCGGTGGATGTTTCCACCGTGGACAATATCAAGGGAACGTACAAGATTACCCGTTATCTTATCAACACGGGAAGAAAGAAGATAGGTTTTATCGCCGGAAGCAGGGATTTGAGGGCAACCGAAGAACGCCTTGAAGGTTACAGGAAAGCCCTTGCCGAAAGGAATTTCCCGGTCAGGGCCGATAATATTATCTGCGAAGGTTCCTTCACAATGGAGTACGGGGAAAAATGGGGGAAGACTCTTTTTCAGAAGGGCGTTGACGCAATTGTTTGTGGAAATGACCTTATAGCCATCGGCGTTCTCAAGGCGGCGGAGAAAACAGATATAAAGATCCCGGGTGACGTGGCTGTTACCGGATTTGATGACATTTTCCTTGCTGCCCTGGTAAGGCCTTCCATAACCACCGTGCGCGAGCCCGCTGAAGGATCTGAAAGAATCTGCGAAGTTCTGATGGAACGTATTGAGGGCAAACGAACCGGGGAGCCGGAAGAAATTATTTTCGAACCTGAAATTGTGATAAGGGAGAGCGCATGAAGATAACGTGTGATACTAAGAAAAAGACCGGAATGAAAAGGGAAGAGTATCTCGACAGGATTTACGGGTGCTGGCTGGGCAAGAACGTAGGCGGCACCATCGGGGTAGCGTACGAAGGCAATACGGATTTTCTCTCCGCACCGCTCAAGATGCCTTCCGAAATGGTTGCCAACGACGACCTTGACCTCCAGCTGGTGTGGCTTGATATCCTGCGAAAGAAAGGAGTAGGGATAACTTCGGACGACCTGGCCGAGGGGTGGTTGAACAACATAACCTATGCCTGTGACGAGTACGGCGTTGCGATTGCAAACCTCAAGGCGGGATTAAGACCTCCTGTAACAGGATACTATAACAACTGGTTCCGCAACGGCATGGGTGCGCCCATACGAAGCGAGATATGGGCCTGCATAGCCTCGGGAAAGCCGGAAGTTGCGGGATGGTACGCATTGCAGGACGCTTCGGTTGACCATTGGGATGAAGGGGTGTACGGAGAAATCTTTCTCGCGGCGATGGAAAGCGCGGCGTTTTCCGGAAACCCTGTACACTCCCTTATAGAGACGGCTCTTTCCTTTATACCGGAGACTTCAAGTCTGCACAGGGCGGTAACACTCACTGTTTCCCTGCACGGACAGGGGAAAACCCTTGAAGAAACGAGGAGCGGTATCCTGCGGAGCTTCGGCCACCACAATTTCACTGACTGCGTACAGAACATAAGCTTCATAATAGCCGGACTCCTGCACGGCGAAGGCGATTTCTTAAAAACGATAGTTTCAGCCGTGAACTGCGGGTATGATACGGACTGTACCGGTGCAACCGTGGGAGCGATATTGGGAATAATGAAGGGCAGAAAGCAACTGTTAAGAGAAGGCTACAGAGCCGGCGAGGAAGTCGTGGCCGGATGCGGAATAAGAGGAATTGACGTGCCGGCAACACTGAAAGAACTGACCGAGTGGACGGCAGGGATCGGCAATGAAGTTGAAAACAACCGCGGACTTCCGATTATAGAAAAACCTTTCCAGATGTACGGAATCCCGGAGTTCTCCCCTCCCTTCACGTTCCGGTTTCTCGTGTCCGAACCGTTCGCTCCGGAAAATGTCGAGCAGGCGGAAAGGGACATGCTCAACAATACCTGCAGCATATTCAGAAAGGCAGTCTTCAACACGATGTATTTTGACCTGAATAATTATGCCGGCAGGCCCGGGTCGGCAATATTCCTCAAGACGCTAATGGAACTGCCGGAAAAGAAAAAGGTTAAGCTTTTCCCCGTCAGCACGGACGGAATCAAGATGTGGATTGACGGGAGACTGATACTTTCGCATCACCAGCATAGCAGTTTTCTTCCGGCGCCGCACAGGCCCGGCAGTCCCATTGTTCAGACGGAACTGGAAAAGGGCGAGCATGAGCTTCTTCTGGAAGTGATGTGCCGCGAAGGAGCCCCGGAGTTCGGATGGATAGCGGCAGATGAAAGCAATCACCTTGCAATGGATATTCAGTATAGATGGGAGAAGGTGCAAAACGGCTGATATGCGCTGGCCGGTGCAACTTCCCTTTACGTGATAAGGAGGAACGAGGAATGGAAAAGGAAAGGAGAAAGGAAGGCACAGGCGCCGTGTTTTGAGACTGGACATATATCCGAAGAAAGAAGTAAGTCGCAATGATAGA
>CAYQXZ010000221.1:0-3223 GCA_964421645.1 uncultured bacterium | reverse complement strand
AGTCTCGGTGGCCCCGCGAAAAGAAGAACGCTGCTTGCTGCGGGATGTCGTATCACTGGCGCCCGGGCAGCAACAATACCGAATCATAGTGGCGGATGACAAAGCGGAAAATCGTGCTGTCCTTGCTTCCATTCTTTCGGAGATTGGATTCAGCGTTCGCGAAACAACTAACGGAGCGGAGACTGTGGAAGTTTTTCAGCAGTGGAAACCGCACCTCATCTTCATGGACGTAAGAATGCCGGTGATGGACGGCTGTGAAGCAACGCGCAGGATAAAAGCCGCAGGACAGGGAAAGGCAACGCCGGTGATCGCGGTCACCGCCACCGCCCTGCTGGAACCCCGGGAGCAGATTATGGAATGCGGCGTGGACAACTTTATCTCCAAACCGTTCCGCTTTGATGTCATCTTCGATAAGATTCGACAACAGCTCGGTGTTGAATATATCTACCGCGACGGGACGCCGGTCTCACAACAGACATCTGGCAGGGAGTCTACCATCAAGCCGGAGGATCTCTTCACGCTCCCGTCAAAAACGATAGAGGAAATGCGCAAGGCAGTTCTGGCTGCCGATATGGACCGGTTGCATGAACTCATTGACCTGGTGGCAGCGTACAACGTCGTGGTTGCTGAAGGACTTCGCAGACTCACTGACAACTACGAGTACGACAAACTGACGAAACTGCTTGAACACAAGGGAGGAGGCAATGGACATGCCGCGTGAAAAAACAGAACCTGACATTATAGTCGTTGACGATACCCCGGCCAACTTGCGGCTTTTGGTCAGTATGCTGAAGGCCAGGGGATACAAGGCCCGCCCGGTGACAAGCGGGCTACTGGCGCTGCAGGCAGCCAGACATTTACCTCCTGACCTTATTCTG
The DNA here is from genome assembly GCA_964421645.1 of uncultured bacterium. Lineage (GTDB taxonomy): Bacteria > Ratteibacteria > UBA8468 > B48-G9 > JAFGKM01 > JAFGKM01. The sequence goes on along the minus strand of CAYQXZ010000221.1, from coordinate 2,345 downwards.
CTGGACATCAACATGCCTGGGATGGACGGGTACGAAGTTTGCAAAAGACTGAAACGGGATGAAACGCTTAAAGAGATCCCTGTGATTTTCATCAGCGCACTCAGCGAAACCGTGGATAAGGTGAAGGCGTTCACGACCGGCGGTGTGGATTATGTTACCAAGCCATTTCAATTCGAGGAGGTTGAGGCCAGGGTCTCCGCGCATCTGAGGCTGCGGAGTCTGCAGCTTGAACTGGAGAAGTACAGCCATCATCTTGAGGAGCTTGTGGAGGAAAAAATCCGGGAAATCTCCCGTTCGCAGATGGCGACCATTCTCGCACTTGCCAAACTGGCCGAATCCCGGGACACCGACACGGGTGCGCATCTGGAACGGGTGCAGGCTTACTGTGCGGTCCTTGCCTCCAAGTTGGCGGAACGCCCTTCGCTACGGTCAGTTATCACGCCGGCGTACACGGAGAACCTTGTGTGCGCCAGTTCTCTTCATGATATTGGAAAGGTCGGCGTTCCAGACAGCATCCTGCTGAAATCCAGCTCCCTCACGCCGGAAGAATACGCGGTGATGAAAGAACACACGCTGATCGGAGCCAGAACGCTGGAGGCAGTTCACGACCAATACCCCGACAATGCTTTTATCACGATGGGCATCGAAATCGCTCGGTGGCATCATGAAAGATGGGATGGAAAAGGATATCCTGACGGCCTCTCAGGAGAACGTATCCCGCTCAGCGCGAGGATAATGTGCCTGGTGGACGTGTACGATGCACTCACATCAAAACGCATCTATAAAGGTGCGGACTCTGAACAGAAAACGTGCGAAATAATTGAGGGCGAGACGGGAAAGCAGTTTGATCCTGCAGTACAGGAATCCTTCTGCGCAGCCGAAGCCGAATTCGCGGCGATAAGAAGCCGCATAAACGGCTGAATAGCTCACTTGGGAACAACAGTCTTGAAAACTATAATTCCCAATTGGTTGGATACCTTCCTGTATGAGACAGTATTCCATGTGTCGTGGGAACAATTTGCAGGAATATGCCTGTCATGTAGTGGCAGAAACGGTTTTCCTTTTCACCAGTAGCTTGAGCCTGATTTCTTTCATCTGTGAAGGTTAACATTGCAGATGGCGAAAAACAATTCTTCGAGTGATGATATTTGTCAACGAACCGATGGCCGGGGCGCAGATGTTAATCTTTCTTCCCGTATCCTTTTTCCTGCCATCAGGTGGCACGGAAGGGAAGATTCTCGCGGCAATCATCGGGATAGAGGAAGTCCCGCTTTTTCCCATGCCGTTAATCCGCCGTCCAGGATAAAAATATTCCTGAATTCCATCTGCTTCATTATATTCCCGGCTTTCATGTCTCGTTTTCATAAAGCGCAGCATACCAGGTATGTCTTATCCTTGTCAAGACGGCCAAGCTCGCGGGCGAATTCAGGGGAATAAAAGTCTATGTTTACAGAGCCTTCTATCCTTTCCCTGCTGAATTCCTCCGGGGTTCGGACATCCAGTATTACAACGACGCTATTCTTTTCTATCAACGCATGGGATTCACTGGCGTTCAGTTCTGTTAACCTGCCTCTTACGGTATCTTTTTCCAGTAATGAGTTTTGAGCGCATCCAGGTAATAAAAGCAACCAACCCAGAAAAAAGGCGCTGAGAACCTCTGGTGATATCATGGAATTCTTTTTCATGTAAATGCTGCCTCCTTTTCCAATCCCCGGAATATGGCCGGTTCCAGAGTAATTTTACATGCCGGATTATATCATGTCAATCTGCCTGGAAGGACTGCAGGGGAAGAATCTATTGACTATCACATAAGCTATGTCCTGTGGTTGTCTTTGCGAGGCGTATTGTGCCGTGGCAATCTCATCCTCTTGTCCCGAGGATGTTGTTGAGATTGCGGAGCCTGTCCCGAGTAAAACGAGGGATCTCATTCCTCGCAATGACAGTGTGACATTAATTGTGCGCTTGTCTATAATTTCCATCTGATTATATACCGCCCTATATGAGACGGCATACCATGAGAAAACCCTCAGAAGAAGGGGAACAACGTTAGTAGTTGATAAGATGCGATACAGGCTTTCTCTTGCGGCCTAGAAAATAGACTGCAATTGAGAATTTCTGGCATTCGTTCTGCTATTACACTTCCGAAAATTCCATAGTAAAATATAGTAAAGTCATTCATTTTACACATAAAGATAAATGGTAATTCAACACAGGCATTAAAATGAATAGTTCAATAGACATACCAAAAGAAAAAATCAGGAAATTTTGCGAAAGGAACCACATCAAGAAGTTGTCCTTTTTCGGATCAATTCAAAGAGAAGATTTTAAGCCGGACAGCGATATAG
>CAYQXZ010000220.1:0-3232 GCA_964421645.1 uncultured bacterium | reverse complement strand
AAGAGGCAGGCGTAAAGCCGCAGGTGGTCATTACGAGCAAGGAAGGCAATATGCCTCCGACCGAGATATTCAGGATAAAATCCGGAGATATTGAATATACGGGGCTGTTGAGGAATTATTTTTTCTATGATAACAAGCCATATCCTGCAACCATAAGGTTCTCGCGCAAGAGCCATCTCTACGACATGCGTTCGGGCAAGTACCTCGGGTTTACCGATACCGTGGATACAAGCATTTCCTACGAGGCACAGTTATACGCGCTCCTGCCTTACCGTGTTTATTCCCTGACCGTTTCAGGTCCGCGCAGTGCGGCAAGGGGAGAAAATACAGTTTTCAACATTGCAGTTACACCTGACGGCCGTTTCAATCCCTCCCTTCACATGGCAAGAATGGAGATAACAGATCCTGCAGGTACGCTGTTGCCCTGGTATGGCGCAAACATACGTGCGGAAGGTGGCAGGGCATCCTGCACGGTCAACTGGGCGCTCAACGAAAAACCCGGTAAGTATGTCATATCGGCAAGGGATATCGCCACGGGCGTTATATGCAGGAAGACCGTTGACATAAGATAGGACAGAATGGACAAGAGGGTAACCATACTGTGGAGAAGCGCGCCTGAGAGGGGCGAGATAGAAATTGTCCATGGTAGACTTGCCTGTCTTCAAGCATCTTCAGGGAATGGAAGTGTTGACGGAAAGAGATTCAACTTTCCCGGCGGCAGGGGTACACTTGAAATACAGATATCGCACGCCGTGATCAATCCGGGTGCATTCGCCACGATTGTCCGTGTAAAAACCGGCGAGAATTCCTTCTCCTTTTTCCTCCGCGATGCCCTTGACATTGATAATCCTGTATGGATCCCGGAATATGAAGTCGCCGTTATTCCCTCTGGAGATAAGCGAAACTATGAAAGGGTGGTACGGGACATAGGGAAAAGGGGAATAATTTCCGATTTCATGCGATTTGAGAGAGAACCCGAAGAGGACTTTGAGTCAGCAGCCGCGAGAAACAGGAACCAGTATTGCCCGACGTGGCTCGGTATTTCAAGAGACATGAGGATATTTCGCTTCGGCTACCAGGAGCAATACGGATATTTCGGAAAGATTGTTCCCTGTTACCATTCCTTCAGGAACGAAATCCTGGGTAATTCAGATATATTCTTCGCAATAGGGCAGGGCGCTTCCTGCCGTGTTGAGATAAAAAGGAGGCTTGAAGATGGATGCCTCCCGATTCTTCGAGCAAGGCAGACCGAGCAATTCATGCATTACGACATAACGGCATTCGCTTCTCTTGAAAAACAACCCCTTTCAATGGAATCGGTCAGGGGTTCTCATTACCTTGCCGCCTATGCTAATTCCCATGGCAACATGCTCGGAGAGAAGGAAAGAAGAAGCATCAGAACCCTGCTTGACAGGGAGATGCACAAACGCGAGCAGGAAGTAATCCTCTGCTGCCGCGTGGACGCCGTCAACAGCGGAAAGGCACCGTGTTATGCATGGTTCAAGACGCCCTACGGCGGTGACTGGAGATTCAACGGTGAAAAGGGATTCACCGTTATGGACAAAAAGGTAGTGGCGATAACCCGCCTTAACGGAAAACCTCTGCCCCAGGAAGAAATCGCGGTACTGGTTCAGCCGGGAAACAAAGCAGTTTTTGAGATAATCGTCCCGCATTCGCCCATCGCAGAAAAAAGAGCACTGAGACTGCTTCGCCTGAACCTTGATGCACACCTGAAGGCGGCAACGAGATACTGGCGGACAAAACTGAAAAGCGCCGCGGTTTTCAACCTTCCCGAAAGAGAGATAGACCATGCTGTAAGGGCAGGACTTCTGCACTGCGACCTCGTTGCGATAGGCAAGGAGCCCGAAGAACCGGTTGCAGCGACAATCGGGTGGTACAGCCCCATAGGAACCGAGAGTTCGCCAATCATCCAGTACTTTGACTCAGTCGGATGGCATAAACTTGCGGAGAGGTCACTTCAGTTTTTCTTTGAAAGGCAGAGAAAAGACGGGTTTATCCAGAACTTTGCAAACTACGAGAGTGAAACAGGCCCTTTTCTCTGGACGGTGGGTGAACATTTCAGGTACACAGGGGATACGGAATGGCTTAAAAGAGTTATGCCAAAAATTAGAAAATCGGTTACATACATACTCAGGTGGCGTGAAAGAAACAAGAAAGACTCCTGCAGGGAAAAAGGATATTACGGAATGGTTGACGGAAAGGTGGCTGACCCGGAAGATTACTATCATTCCTTCTTTTTGAACGCAGGGTCTTACATCGGTCTGAAGAGGATAGCGGAAATAACGGGAAATCTTTGCCCGGAATATTCGGCCAAACTGAAAAGGGAAGTGGAAGAGTACAGGCAGGACATAAGGGACGCTTTCTACCGTGCGATGGCGCGCGCTCCCGTGGCGCCGTGCGGTGACGGTTCATGGGCTCCACTGATGCCACCGTGGGTTGAATACAACGGGGCAGTTTCCCTGTATGCTGATGGCGGCAGATGGTTCACGCATGGCTCGTTTACCATAAGAGACTCGGCTATCGGTCCCTTGTGGCTGATAATCGGCGAGGTTATTTCTCCGCAGGAAACAGGTGCAACGTTCATGCTTAAGAGCAACCAGTTCCCCCTGACACGCGAAAACGCATCCCTGAGCCAGCCGTATTACTGTCGCCATGATTTTGCCCACATCAGAAGGGGCGACATAAGGGCTTTTCTTAAATGCTACTACAACCAGTTAACCGGACTCATGGACAGGGAAACATGCACATTCTGGGAACATTACTATGGAGCAAGCCAGCACAAGACGCACGAGGAGGCATGGTTCCTCATGCAGACACGCTGGATGCTCTACATGGAAGAGGGAGACGCGATAGACATATTTCCGGCGGCACCTGACAGGTGGTTTGAAGATGGGAAGGAAATACAGGTGAAAAACGCTGCAAGCTATTTTGGCAGAATATCAATAAAATCTGTATCGGAACTCAGAACGAAGAAGAGAATAACAGTGTGTTTTGAATGTCACGGCAGGATTGTTCCGCGTAGCGTGAGGATACGCATCCCGCATCCCCGGGGCCTTGTTCCCCTGAGGGTGGAAAGCGCAGATTATTCTGCAGATGGTAAAAAAGTCTTAATCCGACCTTTTGAAGGAAAATGTTCTGCAAGGTTTTTCTACTGACCCAACTTGACTGGCTGTTCTTTATGCCTTACAATCTGCCAATCGGGATAAAGAAT
>CAYQXZ010000219.1:0-3254 GCA_964421645.1 uncultured bacterium | reverse complement strand
CCGTATAAGGTATATAAATGTACTATCAAAGGTATTATATACTCTTGCTGTAATGATAGTCAAATAAAAAATGGTAGTCTTAACTGAAACTAAAATATCGAGGGAGAAGCAAGCAAGGTTGAGTTATCTTGATAATCCGGCGGCGGTGGGTTTGCTGGATGTAATTGCGGCGAGTATTGCGGAGGAGTTTGTTGAGAGGGTGAAGAAAAGTCCGGAAGTTTTTGAGGAAAAGAGGGATTGCTTCGTCACAAACAACGTTTCTCGCAATGACAAATAGGGAGGGATGAGCAATGAGGGTGGCGATATACGGAAGATATTCTTCGGAGAATCAAAGCGAGAAGAGCATTGATGACCAGATAAGGGTTTGCAGAAATTACGTGAAGGAGCATGGAATGGAGTGTGAGGAGAAGCATGTCTATGTTGACGAGGCGGTATCGGGCTCCATTGTAAACAGACCGGGATTGCTGGCTCTGGAAGCGGCAATGGAGAACAGGGAGTTTGCAGCGGTTGTGGTTGACGACCTTTCCCGGTTGTCCCGAAGCAATCATCAAATGCTGACGCTGGTGATGAAATTCAATTATCACCAGGTAAAGATTATCTCTGTATCGGACAATATTACTACCGATGATGACAATGCGAAGTTGGGGATTCACGTGCGGGGTTTCATCAATGAACTGTATCTGGATGATTTGCGGAAGAAGACGATGCGTGGGCTGGAAGGACAGAAACTGCGTGGATATAGCACCGGCGAGAAGGTATATGGTTACAGGTCGGAACCTGTCGGAGAGTTGAAACTGAATAAGAAAGGACAGCCGAAGCATGAGGGGATGGTGCATAAGATTGAGCCGGAAGAGGCGGATGTGGTGCGGAGGATTTTCAGGGAGTTTATTTCCGGAAGGAGCATCTGCAAGATTGTTAAGGACCTTAATACAGAGAAAATTCCCACGAAGAAGGGACTTTCCGGAGGATGGAACGTATCAACGGTAAGCAGGATTCTCAAGAATGAAAAGTATGCCGGCAACTGGACATGGAGGAAGTCCAAGTGCGTCAGAGACCCGTTAACCGGAAAGGCAAGGCAGGTATCTCGTCCGGAAGATGAGAGGATTCCTGTGTTCCGGGAAGACCTTGTCATTATTGACGAAGATACGTGGAGCAGGGCGGAGAGAAGATGGGAAGAGATTGACGGGGCAAGGCCGGTGAAAAGAGGGTTTCAGAAAAAGACGAAGCAGAGGAGTTACGTTCATGCCAGTCCGCCGCATCTGTTTGCGGGGCTGATGAGATGCGCCTGCTGTAAAGGGTCAATACTGCTTGTAAGCGGCAAGGGCGGCGGATACTACGGCTGTTACAACGCTACAAGGAAAACCTGCGATAATAACCTGCTGGTGCCGAGGAAGAAGCTGGAGCAGGTAATATTGGAAGAGTTGAAAAAGAAGATTTTGACGCCTGAAAATGTTGAGTATGTCTATAAGAACGTGGAAAAGATTGCGGCGCAGGGATTGAACGAAGTGCCGGAGCTGTTAAGGCGGAAAAAGGCGCAGGTGGAAAAGGTTGCCATGGAAATACGAAATTATCTCGACTTCATTAAGGTGGGCAATCTCTCACGTGCGGTATCGGAGGCATTGAAGGATGCGGAGGCAAGAGAGGGGGACTTGAGACAGGAGATATCTTCTATGGAGTTTCAGAAGGAGAAGACTTTCAAGGCGCCGCCGAGGGAGTGGATTGATTACAGGCTGGAGCGGCTGTATGAGACTCTCACCAGAAATACCTCTGCCGCGGCGATTGCGCTGAAAGAACTGCTGGGCACGATTGAACTGGAGCCGGTTGCGGACGGGGAGTATTTTGAGCTCCTTAATGACGGAGAGAAGAGGTTTAAACCGTACTATGTAGCGCATACGGAAGTGCAGACTCTGTGCCTTATGGATGGGGAGGATGATAGTTCGAATTGGTTGCAGTGGCGGAGGGTGAGGGATTTGAACCCCCATGTCCTTGCGGACGGCGGATTTCAAATCCGCTGCCTTGCCAATTAGGCTAACCCTCCTAAGTTGTTCGGTCAATAGTTTACAGTTTTTTAGAGGAATCTTCAAGATTGATTTCCAGATTGTTCCGCAATATTCTCAGGATTATCTTATGTTACTATTACGAGCAAATACATGGGGTATAAAACTGGGAAGTGTGAGAAATATATATAGAAGGGGGTGTATGCACGGGGCAGAAAATATGGTAAAGGTATTAAAATTTACACCAAAGAGAAATTCCTGCTATCTTGCCGAAATCTTCTCTGTCAAACGAGACCATATTCTTTTCTTCCCCATAAAACATGGAAGCAATATGTATTGAATCGGCATGCGCGAGGCAATAGTTACATCTTAAATCCAAAGCGTTTTCTACAAGACCTGTTTCTGTTGGAAATATTACATATGGACGGTATTCGAACTTACTCAATATAGCTCCCAATGCTTCCATGTCTTTTTGTATATCTTTTATGTGCGGGCGGATGACCATTGCGTTTCCTTCTTGTAGCGCTCTATCTGCTTTACTTCTACTACCTTGTGAACGTATCAATTCTGCTCGCAATGCAATTTGGAGAAATTCGTCAAAAAGGATAGAAGAAAAAGCTATTATGGCCTTCTCTTTTTGTAGTCTTTGAATAAAATTTATTGCAGCCATTCCTCTGCGAGTTTTCTCACGTTCAAAGACAGCTGCTACCGCAAAAGAAGTATCCCAAAAGATAATTTTCTTTTCGGGGAGAGGGTCACGAAACAGATGTTTACAGATAGCCCTTTTTTCGGATATCATGAAGGATTTTTACAGGGTCTATACCTGTTGGAAGGGGTTTCACTGCATCGCATATTTCTTTGATAGATTTATCTGAGTAGTGCCTTGGTTGATATCTAACCGCACTCCCATTGTATCTTTTGAAAATTTCGGCAACCCTATCTATTTCCTTTTTCATTAACCTGTCCCTCCTGAATAGCCTAATATTATACTGCCTACACAAGTTTTGTCAAATTTTTGTTTCACTGCTTGCTAATCAAGTTTGGGATTCTTGACACACTTTGAAGGGGTTCTGGGGAATTACAGAGGAGAGAGAGTGTGACAGAAGTGTGACGTAAAAAGTCAAAATTGAGGTTTCCCGGGATTCCCCGCCCTTTACGCTGAATTCGCTGAAATGCTTGATAGATAAAGACTTTAGAGGCAGGAAGGGCTTCGGTTAATTTTGACTTGGTTGGGATTTCAAATCCGCTGCCTTGCCA
>CAYQXZ010000218.1:0-3269 GCA_964421645.1 uncultured bacterium | reverse complement strand
GGAATGAGCGCGGTTCTTGTCAGAACTCGGAGAGTTTTGTTTCGTGTTATAACCGCGGCATACTTCGGGCCGTGCCTGTAGTACCAACTGACAAATGCGCGGCCGAAGGGGTTGGTAAGCAGGTAGCGGTCCCTGAAATGCCTCAATGTCTGCACCTGCGGCTGGTAGGGAGAGCCGAATGCCGCGGTGGCGATAAAGCATCCTCCTCCGTTTCCGCCGCCGGAAGGTTCGGCCGGAGGAGGGCATCCTTCGCAGGAGTAAACCGCGGCGGATATTTCGTCGCCTTCTATTTCCGCTCCGTTCGCGTAGTAAGCCCAGCAGGAATAATAGTACGGAATATCTTCCGCAGAGTCCTCGTCGGCAAAGGATGTGCCGGCGCCCCTGTAAACCTCAATTCCTTCGTTTTCGTCCCACCTTGCGGGGAAGGTATCGATTCTGCGCCGTATAATAACCTCGGTTGCGCCGGCCGGCACTTGCCACGACAATGCGATGTGTCCTGTTGTATCGGACCTTTCCGCCGTGAAATCTTCCGCAGGCTTTATGTGTTCTGCAAGTTCCGCTATGCGCATGGATTCAGCCGCGTTAAGCCGCCCGCCTGTTGATACGAGGTCCGTCCACTGGGGCAGTCGGGCGACTCCCTGCAGAATCCATTTTTTCAGTTGTGCCGCGTCAGTCTCCCCTGTTCTTGCCGCGAGAAGTCCGGCTACGCCCGTAACAAACGGCGCCGCCATGGATGTGCCGCTTTTTTCCCCGTACCTGCCGGAAAGAACCGTGCTGTAGATGGACGAACCGGGTGCCGCCAGGTGTACGGAGTTCTTGCCGTAACTGGATGTGCCGGAGCGGTTGTCGCTGCTGTTGCTGTTAGCCACGGAAATAACGTTGGGCAACTCGTAATTGGCAGGATAAAACGGGGATGTGTCGTTGTCCCTGCTGTTGTTGCCTGCCGCGGCAATGAAGAGAATGCCTTTTTCATTCAAAACCGCTATGGCATCGTAAATCGCGTTACTGTAGAAAATGCTTCCGCCCCATGAATTGCTTGTAGCGGCAATCCTCACGCCCTCGTTATGCCTGGCGATAACATAGTCTATGCACTTGACGGCATCCGACGCCTTCCCGGTTAACGGCAAATCAATCAGTTTCAGGGCCATTATGCGGACTTTCCAGTTTACTCCGCAGACCCCGGTGCCGTTGTCGCCCGCAGCGCCTATGATCCCTGCGACATGGGTGCCGTGGCCGTCGGTGTCCATCGGGTCGTTGCTGTCATTAATTGCGTTATAGCCGCAGCTGCCGGAACCGTCATCCCACATGTTTGCCGAAAGGTCGGGATGCGCATAATCCACGCCCGAATCAATAACAGCGATGACGATATCTCTGCTTCCCGTGGTTTTTGTCCACGCGGCCGCCGCGTTTATTTTTGGTAGTCCCCACTGATTTCCGTAAAAGGGGTCGTCTGGCGTTTCCAGAAGGCGGTAAAGATAATTTGGTTCTGCATAGAGAATATCAGGATCGGAGCTGAGCGTTTACATGGTTTTGCGCATGTCTGTTCCGGGCGGTGTTTGCAGCAGATAGAGGTTCTTGACGGCCATGAATTGCTCAAGGACGGCAAGGCCCATGGAGCGCACCGCGTGATGTTCCTGAACCTGGAAAGGTCCGGTTCTGAACCGTACAAGAATCTCGCCGTCAACAAAATCTTGGTTAGGAATGTCGTAAGGAAAAACTGGAAGGGCTAATATTAAAAACAATACGGGTAAATATTTTCTCAGGTTTTTCATATAAAATCTCCCAAGGCGTGTTTTCGTTTAGTATACACCGTATTACGGTGCCTTACAAATTGAAAACAGGCCGGGAAAGTGGTAATATATCATTGGAAATAACGCTGGGGGTGATACAAATGAAAAGGAATTTTATGCTTGAATACTGGATTGACGACGGCTGGTATGTTGGGAGGATGAAGGACATACCGGGTGTTTTCAGCCAGGGAGAAACTCTGGAAGAACTTAAAGAAAACATAGTTGATGCATATAATCTGATGATGCAGGATGAAAACATTGATATCCATGGTAAAAGCAAAGAAATCCCTATAGAGGTTGAGGTGTGAAAAGAAGAGAGTTCATCAGAGAATTGGTGGAAGCGGGCTGCTATCTTGAAAGACATGGCAAAAAACATGATATATACGTAAATACTCTCACCGGCAGGAAATCTCCGGTTCCCCGCCATTCCGAGATAAAAAATTCACTCTGTCAGTTAATAAGGAAGCAATTGAAGATTTATGATAATGGATAAAGAGATTCAAGACTTAGTCAAGAAAGCCCTGCGGGAGGACATAGGCAAAGGAGACGTGACCTCAAAATTCCTTTTTGACGAAGACTTCACTGCCAGGGCTGTTCTCACCGCGAAGGAAGATGGCATCATATGCGGTGTGGATGTTTTCAAAGCAGTCTTTCTGTGCCTGTCAAAGGACTTCAGATTCCGTTTTATAGTCAAAGACGGAGATGCCGTAAGCAAAAATTCCCCGGTTGCCGAAATAAGGGGACCGGTCAGGGAGATTATGGCAGGCGAGCGCACCGCTCTCAATTTCCTCCAGCACCTTTCGGGCATCGCAACGCTTACAAGACAATTCGTAGAGAAGTCCGGTCGGGTTGAAATCTACGATACGCGCAAGACAACCCCGCTTTTAAGAAGGATTGAAAAATATGCCGTGAAGACAGGAAGCGGTATGAACCACAGGTTCGGGCTGTATGACATGGTGCTGATAAAGGATAATCATATCTTTGCGTACATGCAGAAAAATAAACACCTCTCAACATCGCTTCTTTCACCCTCACCCGTGCCCCTTTCACCCCCACCTGACCTCCCCCCTCAAGGGGGAGGAATTGGAAAAAACAAGGGAAAGGGGGACAGGGCGGAAGCGATAAGAGGGGTTGTTGAGAAAGCGAAGAAAAAAGCAAAGGGCAGATATAAAATAGAGATAGAGGTTGAGAATTTTCTTGAGGCACGGGAAGGATTCCTGGCAGGTGCGGATATAATAATGTTTGACAATGCGGACGCCGCGGAACTCCGGAAATTTGTAAAATTCCTCGGGAGCAGGAGAAAAGACGTTGTTATTGAATGGTCCGGCAACGTTGACCTGGGAAATATTAATTACGTGGAAAAACTGCCGGTTGACAGGGTTTCCATAGGTGCCCTGACGCACTCGGCCGCAGCCCTGGACTTCTCCCTGAAGATAAAAGGATATAAATCAGATTGCCGCGCAAAATGCGCTCGCAATG
>CAYQXZ010000217.1:0-3310 GCA_964421645.1 uncultured bacterium | reverse complement strand
CGCTTCTGCTTCGCCCCGATAGTTTTGTTGGCTTCGTCGTAAGCATCATCGGCGTATTTCAATATACGCCTCTTTGTTTTCTCCTCGGGATTTCATGCCCGCCCCGCACTGCCGTAAATCCGCATCCTGCGTTTGACCTCGGTTTTCATGCGGTTTTTCGCCTTTTCAAGGATATCCTTATTTTTCCGGGAGCCCATTATTTTCTGGACATCGTCACCAACAGCCCCGATGGAAGATTCCCGCACCGTTTCAAGGAATATCTGTTTGAGGACGGTCCCGACGTTGATCTTTACCACACCCTGCCGTATGACGGATGGTATATCCTCGTCGGCGATACCTGTGCCTCCGTGGAGAACAAGCGGGATACGGACCTTTTCTCTGATTCTTGCGAGAAGGCTGATGTCAATCCTGTCCCTGCCCCCGGAACTCATATGAACGCTGCCCGCGGATACCGCCAGAGCGTCAACGCCGGTTGATTCGGCATAAAGAAGCGCTTCCCCGGGGTCGGTGAGACAGATTGCTCGCCGGTTGTTCTCTGCCGAACCGTCGGGGATCCTTCCACATTCCCCTTCGGCATCCGCACCGGCCTCATGCGCCATGAGAACCGCTTTTCGCGTCAACCCCATATTTTCTTTCATCGGCAGATGCGACGCATCAAGCATAACCGCGTTGAAACCCAGGGCGAGCCCGCGCTGGACATGATCCAGCGACGGTACCTCGTTAAGCATGAGGGATACGGGAACTCCCGATGTCTCAGCCGCGGTTCGTCCAAGTGCCGCCAGCATGGGAAGACCGCGCTTATCAAGCCATTTCAGGTTGACGGTTGCTCCTCCAAACCCGAGTATTACAGGAGAGCGAACTTCTTCTGCCGCTTCAAGCACCCCCTCGAGCGACCACTGGTCCCATGATTCAAAATAACCTGTTGCATAACCCTCTTCCAGCGCCTTCGCCAGCGTTTCCCGCATCGCTACAAGAGCCATATGGTTCTCCCCCCGCAAGACTCATTTGAAAATCAGCTGGCCCATCTTATCAAATTCCAGGAACCATCTTTCCATGGATGACCAGACAATCAGTTCGGCCTCAAAGCCCTCGCCTCCGGGTCTGTACCTGGCGAGGTTAAACCTCCATTTCTCCCCGGATTTGGGTGTTTCAAGTCCCAGCCCCTTGAACGGTATCGCAATTTCCACCGTCCAGCTTCTGCCCTCTTCCCTGGTTGCAGCCGCCTTTGTACCTCCGTTGAAAGCGCCGCCTTCAGTCAACTCCAGTTTTTCCCCCACTGCGCTCACAATTATCTGGTGGAAGGTCTTGCCTGCGTCATTATTTGCGTCAATCAGAACCTCCACTTCGTCACCGTCCCAGATGTTTCCTTTTCCCGTTATCGGAACCTTCCGGGCAGTCTCTTCACAGGTAAGCCCTGCATACAGGTAGTCATTGTCGTACAGCAACATCGCCCTGGTTTTTGCTTTGGGCCAGTTTTCTCCGCCCACGAGGAAGAACTGGTCTATCACGACAGCCGACTGCCATATCTCCTCGTCAAGCACCCCGTCTATAACCGGAGAGGGCGAGGCCTTGGGCACAGTCATGCTTTTCGGTTTGAGGAAGAGTTCTCTTATCGCGCCGGGATTTGTGCCCGTAAGCGCCTCCGCTTTTGCCTTTTCGTTGACGTTGAGAATCTCGGCGGTCAACCGCCTGTTTGATGCCACGCAGTCACTTCCGACGCTGAACCATGCTTTTCCGTCCCATCCGTCAGGCGCATATTTCGTCAAATCAATTGTGAGGATTTTTTCTTTCGATTCATTTACCATGTCTCCAAGGTTAAACAGCTCGTCGGGCTTGCCGTTTTTGCCGTAACCAGGGTTACCGGTGTTCAGTTCAGGGTCCATTACCCCCACGCCGAGTGCCACCCTCTTTGCATATCCCGCAGAGGTATGGTAGTCCACCATGAATCCGGCAAACTCGTTGTGGCTCTTTGCATACTGGTGTGTGTGCATTCTCGGGCCTCTCAGGTGGGAGGCCTCCATATAGGTATTGGCAAGTTTTACTTCAATCCTGTTTACCCCGTCCATCTCTATCCCGGCAAATGCCTGTCCCTGGTTTTCTTCTATCTTGCGCGTGGTGCCTGCTTCAAGGACAAGGTTGTCAATATCCACGTTCGCTGTGAAGGGCTTGAGTTCCCGCTGGAATCCGCCCAGCGTGGTGCTTCCCGTATGTACCGCCTTGCTGAGTATCTTTACACCCTTTACGGTCCTGTTGACCGGGGTTACCTCTTTCACTTCCGGTATCCTGTCAACCTTTTTTGGCGTCAATCCGAGGTCTTCCTCCTTGACTGCCGGCTTATCTCCCCTGACCTCCCTTATTTTTCCTGCCGGCGTTTTTCCCGCCATATCGCCCAGCGTAACCTCCATGTTCTGCCCTTTGCCTTTTTTCACCGTGAGCACAGGCAGTAACCTTCCTCCTGCGTCAACCAGCTCGTAATCCGCATCCTTGCCGTTCAGTCTTACACTTTTCACCTCTTTTCCTTCAGGAACGAATAGTATCAGTTCGGCATCTTCCAGCTTGTTATCTACACTGATCCCTGAGCGGGTTTGCGTCAGGTTAATGCCTTTCTGCCCGGCGAGATAGAAGTTGCACGGCAGTCCGTCAGTTGAGTAGAGCCCCGCGGATTTGTCCGTTATCTCAAGCAGTGTAAGTTCAAGCGGGTTTAACGGTATCTTCAATGCTATTTCGTCGGAATACTTTCCCAGGTACAGCAGTTCCGGGCTTGCAACCAGGTCAAGTTTCCACCCTGTTTTTCTGTATATTTCCCTGGCGGCCTTCTCGGATGTCTGTCCCTTGAATTCAAGGGCGTTAGCCACCCTGTAACCCCAGATTGCGATATTGCTGTTCTTGTCCAGTTGGAGCGAGCTGAGGTTAATCTTCACCTCAAAGGTCTTTGCCTTCTCCTCGTTGTTTATCAGGGAGAGCAGGTACTCGCCGGTATCCCTTCTCATGGGATATGACTCCAGATTTGTGTCTGCATCCTTCTTCCAGTCGGGCGAGTAGTCCATGTTGACGGTGTTGAGGTTGCCTATCTCGTAGATGGCTGTGATAAAGGGACGCTGTTCCACCTCATCCACGTACTGTGTTGCCGGCACCCATCCCATCGCAATTGTCCTGTTTACATAGTCCCTGGCAAGGGGAGGTGTCCAGTAAAGGGGAACTATCCTGGCTTCCGGCCGCAGTTCTTTCAGCACTGCCTCTGTTCCCAGACCCATGCCTGCGAATTTGCGCCAGTATCCCGCGCGCATCTCGCCTCTTGCCTCAATATAAT
>CAYQXZ010000216.1:0-3314 GCA_964421645.1 uncultured bacterium | reverse complement strand
TCCTTTATCCTTTCTTTGAGATTTCCTTCCATAACTTTAAGTCGTTATTTCACTGAAAAATTCATAAGCACTGCCACGGCAGAGCCACAACGGAATTGCTCAATCTTGCCGGACGCGGGCACCGGCATACGACATATCCTGTTTTCACTTTGCGATTCTCTTTTATGAAAGAAATCAGGTGCGGAACATCTTTTAACGATGGATTTGTCTTCCATTTCACCTCAACCGGAACAATGTTGTTGCCGAATGTCACGACAAAATCCACCTCGGCACCGTCTTTCGTCCTGAAGTGATGCAGCTGTCCGTCTCCCCTGTACTGGAGTCTTTTCCATATCTCTATCCCGACCCATTGTTCAAAATATCTTCCGGGATCGGCTTTCACCACATTCACATCCGGTATTATGCCGCTGGCTGAATGCATTATGCCGACATCAAAAAACAGGAAACGCGGTGTTGAAAGAAGATTCTTCCGCGGGCTTTTTGAATACGCAGGGATATGAAATCCGATGAACATGTCTTCAAGAAGCTGATAGTATGATTTTACGGTAGGCTGCGACAATCCTGCCTCACGGGATATGGCCGCATAGTTTACAATTTGTCCGGATTCACTTGCCGCCAGACGCAGAAAATTCACAAAAGCGCCCCAGTCCTTCACAAGCGCTTCCCTTCGCACCTCTTCCTCCAGATGAACTGCGACGAATGAACGCAGGATATTTTTGCGGTCCTCCTTTCCGAGAAGCACAATACCCGGCAATTCCCCGTAAGCCATCCGCTCCTCAATGTCTGCCGCGGGAAAGGTCGAATGCGGATGATATTTATGCCGCAGTGGAATGAGAGCAGGTACTGACGATGAAAAAGCGTGTCCATCTACTGGCGGTCTTTCCAGCAAAGTCAGCGGGTAGAGACGGTGCAGGATGCATCTTCCCGGGAGGAGATTAGCTCCCGTCCTACGCAACTTCCGGGCAGAGCTGCCGCATAGAACAAACCGCCATCGTGTTTTATCATTGTCATAGAGCACTTGCACGGTATCAAAAACCGATGGAACAAACTGTGCTTCATCTATAAGAACAATGTGGCTTTTCTTGTTTTTCGGCAACGCCTCGCATTCTCTGCGCAATAATCCCGGGTCGGCAAGAAGACGCATTCTTTCTTCAGGATCCGCCAGATTATATCTGAGGGAAGCATTTTGCAGGAGATCATTCAACAATGTAGTCTTGCCCGTTTGTCTTGCTCCGAAAACAATATGAACAAACGGTTTTACAATATCTTTTTCCAGAGATGCCGATAATATTCTATCAATAATATTCATTTTATTTTCCTCGCCTTTTAATAAAGCCTATTTTATAATAGTTTAGTGAACGAGTCAAATTGGCGGCAGGGGCAAATTCCTTTCTCTCCGTTTTTCTGGCCGCCATGAATTTTCCGGCCGGATGTTGAAGATTGACAGGTTGCGGACAAAATTGTAAATTCAGTAGAAATGGAGGGAACATGCCTGATTATGCCGGAGAGGTCGTTAAGCACTGTGCAAAGATTGACGAATGCAACCAGCGGGGCGGAAGGATGCTCTCTGTTCCCGACCTTGTGGAAGCCGGGACAATATCCGTACTGCAGGCAGCCTTTTTCATGAAACACATATGCGAAGGCGCATCCTTCATAGTGGGAGCAAAACCCGGAGGCGCAGGCAAAACCACGGTCATGTGCGCACTGCTCAATTTTCTTCCGCTGGAAACGGAAATAATACACACTGAAAATGCAGAGGTGCTGAAGAACCCTCCGGAGAAGAAACCTGCCTGTTTCCTGTGCCACGAGATAGGAGCGGGCAGGTTCTACTCTTATCTCTGGGGTGCACCGCTTACGGATTTTTTCCGCCTGAAGAAACAAGGGCACATCATAGTCTCAAACCTGCATGCAGACACGTACCTTGCGGCAAAAGAAGAAATCTGCATGGATAATCCTGTACCCGAAGAATTATTCAACAACCTTGACATGCTCGCATTTATGGAGGTTTCAGGCAACCGGAGACATGTTTCAAAAATCTACCTTAAGAATGCGGGGAAACACACCCTCTTCAATGACAGAGACATGACAGAACACGAACTCCTGCCTTACGTGGAATTCATAGAAGATTCAATTGATAAGAGAATCCGCCTGATGCGTGACTTCCGGAAAGCGGTCGTTGACTTTCTCACCTGATTCTGCGTATTCAGGATAGATCCTGTTCACTTCGTGTACGGAGAAGGCAGGGGGCAGGTCGTCGTTTCCACTCCCCGTTTTTCGTAGTACTGCTGGTGGTATTCTTCAGCGCGGTAGAATTCCGTTGCCGGAACTATACGGGTGACAACCGGTGCACCGTATTTCCCGGATTTCTCCAGCTTTTTCATGGAGGCGAGAGCCGCCAGTTCCTGCTCCGCCGTGTAATAGAATATTACCGACCGGTACTGCGACCCGATGTCCGGTCCCTGCCTGCCGGGCGTGGTGGGATCATGGATAGACCAGAAGAGGTCAAGGAGCTGTTCGTAAGAGACCTTTTCCGGATTATACTCAAGCTGTACCGTCTCTGCATGGCCCGTATCTCCGCGGCACACATCTTCATAGGTGGGATTCTTCACAGTTCCGCCCATGAACCCAACCGCGGTGCTGACAACACCGTCTACCCTGCGGAATGCGGCTTCAACACCCCAGAAACATCCGGCTGCAAAAGCCGCCTTCTCCAGCTGTTTTACCTCCTTCCCGGTAGTGATAGTATCTGCGGACAGATTTTTCTGAATATCTCTTCCGTCTCTTACCATATGCGTTCCTTTCTGTAAAAACAGAACAACCGCAAGTACCGCTATGAGGATTAGCACTGTCCTACATCTACAAATTTTGTATGCACTGTTGCACGTTTTCCCGCAGTCATCCATACGTTGTTCCATGATTTATATTAGATGCATACCGGCGAAACAGGTTTCAGGACAATTACATGCACTTTCCATATTGCACAGCCGGAAATCACGCCGGTTCAATCCGCACTAAACTTTTCTCTTTTTGCCGCATCTAAATATATGTTAACAAAATATAACCATACTCACATTTTGTGAGTATCATACAGGGAGGCAGATATGAAGAACGTATTAATAGGATTGGCGGCGGCCCTGCTAATCACGGGCTTGGCATTCGCCCAGCAGGCACAGCAGCCCGTGCAGCCGCCTGCCGGCGGACAACAGATGCAGCAGGGAATGGCGTGTCCCATGATGCAGCAGCCCGGCATGATGGGCTCGGGCATGAAACAGAGGATGCAGCAGAGGGGAATGATGGGCAATATGGCACCGCAG
>CAYQXZ010000215.1:0-3339 GCA_964421645.1 uncultured bacterium | reverse complement strand
ACAGGCAACGGGAGGTGTATGATGAAAAGAAGGTACGGATTTACTTTGATAGAATTGCTGGTGGTAGTGGCTATAATAGCCATCCTGGCGGCGATGCTGCTTCCGGCTCTCTCCCAGGCACGTGAGAGGGCAAAGCAGGCTGTTTGTATCGGCAACTTGAGGCAGCTGCACCTGGCAACGATGATGTATTGCGATGATAACGAAGGATACCTGCCTGCGGTCTATAACCCCACAATACTGGGAACCCTGTGGATCGGGAACGCCAAGGTTACCTGGCCGGTGCAGTTGTATGAATACCTCGGCGGGAAGGGATTGCTGTCAAAGGCGGCGTATGGAGTGAAGGGGGCCGGCAGTGCCGTCGGAAGCGGAAGAGTTGCTTCCATCTTTCAGTGTCCGAGCAACCCGCGGACAGTCTTCCGGCTGGCGGAAGGCAGCGGAAGCGGCACGTATCCCATATATATCGCAACGACCTACTATCCTGTTCCCTATTCCTACTATCTGGCAGGAAGTTACTGTTACAACAATTTTCTGGGAGGGTGGTACTCTTCAGCATCCTATCATAACGTGAGGGGCAGATACCAGCTGGGAACTCTGAAGCTTCACAGAATTCCTGCAAATGTGGCGCTATTCGGGGAGGGTG
The DNA here is from genome assembly GCA_964421645.1 of uncultured bacterium. Classification (GTDB taxonomy): domain Bacteria; phylum Ratteibacteria; class UBA8468; order B48-G9; family JAFGKM01; genus JAFGKM01. The sequence continues at coordinate 2,699 of CAYQXZ010000215.1, read as the reverse complement.
ACTGGAGAATGCTGGGTTATCCTACGAGATTTGCACAGCTCCATCCAATGGCAAATTCAAGCTGGCAATGTCATGCATGGCCTCTGCATAATAACAACACTATCGGCAACTTCGTCACCGTGGGCGGAAGCGTTGAGTCTACAAAGGCATACGTCGGCGGATGGGGGCAGAATTACAGCTGGACCGCCGCCGTTAACCAGCCATGGGCTGATAACGGATGGGGACGTTCCATCTGGTTCAGGGGATATGTTACCCCCGGCTGGAAGTAGTGCAATACCGACATTACCGGAAGCATAAGAAACAGCCACAAGAACTGGAGGTTTTACATGGATAGATTGAAGAGGATTTTTTTTGTCTGCTCTTTTCTTATCTTGACCCTGTCCTGCTCTTTCCTCTTTTCTCTGAATGTTGCGGAAGAGACGGATGCGTTCCGGATCAGCACAGGGAACTTTGATTTTGTGCTGACGAAAACGGGAGTTATAAAGAGTGTAAAGCCTGCGTTCGCGGTGAAATCTTTTGATACCATTATAGGATTGAGCGCGGTGGAATGCGGAGAGCAGGATAAATACCAGAAAACTTACGCCAAAAGTCCGAGGATAGATTCGCAGAGGGGGTTGACTGCGGCAAAGTATGATGTCGCGGAGAGGACAGGCAGCAGTGCAGTTTTTACCTTTGAATGGGACGGTACGCTTATCAAGGCAGTACAGACTGTTTCAGTACGGGACGACGTGCCGTATGTGGATGTAAATTATACCGTAACTCCAAAGATTCGGCTCGCCGAAATCTACATACAGCTTCGGTCAACCGGCTTTGGTCCCGGCACGCTTTTTTATCCGGACGAGACAAGAAACGGCGCCAACGAGGGCTGGGAGTACCATTCTCTCCTTCCGGGATATATCTTTGCCTGGGATCCTGCGGCAAAAGGCGGAATAGGACTTCTTGTTGACAGGCCGGAGAACCTGCGTTCGTCGGGATCCGTGCAGAGAGGCAAGCCGGAAGGGTTTACAGGAAGTTTCCTTTCCATGGGTGTCTTCTCCAGGGTATTGAGATGGGATCCCCAGGGAAAAGAAGTCTCCATAAACCTCAAGGTCCTTGCGGGAACTCCGGAAAATGCCGCCGCACTGGCGGGGAAGCTTCTTCCGCCGGGAGAAAGGATCTCCGTAAAGAAGGTCATGCCGTCAAAGCTGATATACTGGCCCGACGAGGATGGTGAAGGCTTTATCGTTCTGCAGAACAATTCTTCGGAAAGGTCCGAGGCAGACCTGCAGGTAAACATAACGGGCAGGATTGATGAAAAAGAAAGTCTCCTCAAGGAGAAAGTTATCCTTGCCCCGAAAGAGAAAAAGGAGATACCCGTAAAGTGGAAAAACAAAGGAAGGGAATACGGCTACGAACTTAATGCCCTTATTTCAGGAAACGGAAAGGAGATTGACAGCGGAAGTGAATATTTTGCGGTTGCGGAACAGTTCACAAAGGTGGGACATCCTTATGTTGCCAATCCCGGATGGATGAACAGGGAAGGGCAGGAAGGATATCTTATACACAACCTCCGGGAAAACTATAACGGTGTTGTGGAATACTACTGCTGGATGCCGGACGAGATCTATGACATGACGCCGGACACCGAAGTTTTTGAGCCGCATACGGAATCCCAGGGCGCATACAGGACAACTATTACCCGCCAGTTTATCAAGGACCTTGTTGCGTTGGGCAAAAAAAACGGCGTGAGGGTGGTAACCCTGGCGTCGGGATTTGCCAGCCTGCCGGGCGCGCTGAAGCATCCGGAAGAGATGCAGTATACAAAGGACGGCCAGATCTATATCTGGAACGGCAAACTGCACGGGAAAGACAGGTTTGGAGTGCCGGCGGCGAACGTCTACAGCGAGGAGAAAATCAAACGGTGGGCGCAGGAGATGATCGCTTCCACGGACATGTTCGGCTGGGACGGCGTCAGGTTTGACTGGAACTTCATCCCCGCCGTTCCGCCCGACCCGCTTGATATACTCAACAACGCAAAAGAGATCTGGTACAATTTCGACGGAGTTTCAACGGAGGAACTGTTTAAGGATAGCGACGGACTCGCCGCAAGGCTTCTCAATCTGTGGAGAAAAGAGGTCAACTCAAAATACCCCAGGTTTGAGTATATGACAAATGCCGGCTACCGCTATAAACTTATGAATGTTTTTCCGAAGTACATAAAGGAACAGGCGAAAAACTCCGGGATCCTTTTTGAGTTTCTGCTTGGTTACGCTTCTGAAAACCTGAATACCTGGGATAAGTGGGCGAACGCTCTTGTTGACAATACGCAGGTGGTAAGAGAATACGGGGCGCAGCCTGCTGTCGGCTGGATGACGTATGCGCCCGGAGGGATTACACACCGGCTCCTGAACCTTATCGCCTTCTCCTCTGGTGTCCACTGGAACGGCAAGATAGGCCCGAAAAATTCAATAGACGACGGCTGGAAAAGATTTGCATACTCTTTCCGGTTTTCCGAATACTTCTACGACCCGGGGTTCAGGAAACTGCCTGAAGGATCTGTCAACGTTGAGGGTTCGGACAGGATTCTGTGGAAACCTTTTATCTACTGCAGACCCGTCAAGAAAGGCAAGAGGGAAGTGACCGTGCATCTCCTGAACCTTCCCAGGTCAGACTATATCTCAATGTACCATGAGATTCCGGAAGTCAAGCGCAACATAAAG
>CAYQXZ010000214.1:0-3385 GCA_964421645.1 uncultured bacterium | reverse complement strand
ACCCCTGTTGAAATCAACCGAAGGGATGCTTGACGGAGAATTCTTTAAAAAGATGCAGGATGGAGCGGTTTTCGTGAATGCTTCAAGAGGAGCAATTCTTGATGAGAACGCACTGACGGAGGAACTTAAGAAGGAAAGAATATATGCCTGCCTGGACGTTACAAACCCGGAACCGCCTCCGCCAGACAGCCAGTTAAGGGGACTGAAAAACATTGTACTGTGTCCGCACATCGCAGGAGTTGTCAACTCGGGATTCCAGGAAATGGGAAGGTTCTGCGTGGAGGAAATTTTAAGGTTTTTGCATGGCAGGAAACTCGTTAACGAAGTCAGACTGGAGAAACTTGACATAACTGCATAGGGAGGAAGCAAATGGGATATTTTGAAGAACTTGACGGGGAGTGGAGGAAATATAAGGAGTGGGCCAGTCTCTTGAAGGAACGCGGCGGCAGACATGAAAAGCTCGTCAAGAAAATGGTCTCGGAAATCAAAGGATCTGCAGAAGATATAAAAAGAGAACTTGGGAGACCCGCACTTACCCGCAATTCTCCTGACTCACTGTTAGAAATAAGGAAATTGAGGCCTTCCGGGCCGAGGCGTCTGACAGATAAGATTGATTTTTCCACGCTGGAAGAAAAGATCAAGGGCGCGTGGATAGGCAGGTGTGCAGGATGCATACTTGGCATACCGGTTGAGGGATTGAAGAAGGAAGATATAAGAAACATATGCAGGAACGAAGGAATTGAATATCCAGTTTGCGATTACTGGGAGAGGGAGCCCAAGAGTTCCATATCACCGGAGTTCCTTCACTATAGAAAAACGCCGAGAAAAAACTTTTTTAAGAAAAACCTCAAGTATGTCGGCGCGGATGATGACCTTGCATATACCTTGCTGGGAATGTTGATACTTGAAGAATACGGGACGGGATTTACTACTGCGGACGTCGCGAAGATGTGGCTTAAACATCTTATCATTGCATGTACCGCAGAGGAGATTGCACTTGAAAATTTAAAGAAGGGCATACCGCCGCAGAAAGCCGGCATTACCGGCAACCCCTTTCAGGACTGGATAGGGGCGGACATAAGAAGTGATCCCTGGGGATACGCTGCCGCGGGGTGGCCCGAGAAAGCTGCGGAGTTTGCATACAGGGATGCGTATTTGAGCCACCGTGCGGAAGGGCTGTACGGGGCAATGTTTTTCAGCGCCGTGATAGCCGCGTCCTTCGTTAGCCGAGATCCTGTAGAGGCGGTCAGGATCGGGTTGACTGAAATACCGGGTAACTGCCGTCTCTCAAAAACCGTCGGGCAGACGCTGGAGTGGTGCGACAAAGACAGGGACTGGGAAACGACCGTTGACAGGATACTTACGCATTTTAATGGCATGTCAGTTGCTCACACTATTAACAATGCGGCCCTGACCGTTGCAGGGCTTTTCTACGGACGGAATGATTTCGGAAAGACAATATGCCTGACCGTAATGAGCGGACTTGACACAGACTGCACGGGTGCGACCGCGGGTTCCATCTCGGGTGCGGTGCTGGGGATACATAAGATACCTGCCAGGTGGAAGAAACCTCTGGGTAACAGGGTGGAAGCATACCTCAAGGGAAAACAGTCTTTCCGTTCCGACGATATCGCGAGGCGTTTCCTGAAAATTGCCCGCCGGCTAATACAAAACGAAATAGCATGATTTAACCATTTTACATCTTTTTAAAATTGTCCTCTATACTTGAGTTATCTTAGGAAATTTGAAAAAATCCATTGCCTCTATCTATTGACAAAATCTTAACATGTGTTATAATGGTATTATGGTAAATACCAATAGACGCTCCAAAGGAGCATTCGAATATGGAAATAGAACTCGCAGACAGAATTAGGAAAATAGATAAAACCAGTTACCTGCCGCGCCATTACCAGGTAAGTGAACAGATAAAGGAAGCAATAAGCCTCTCTCCTCATGAAAAAGGTGACCGCATCCCCACAGAGAGAGAATTATCAGAATTTTTTGGAGTCTCCCGGGTTACGGTGCGCAGGGCTCTTGATTCTCTGGTGAGAGAAGGAACGCTTGAAAAAGAGTGGAGTAAGGGAATATTCATTAAGAAGCCTGTTATTCCCATTAGAAAGGGGACAAAGAAAATCGGCATCACAATGTGGCAGGGTGAATCCATAACCTATCATCCTGCAACCATGGAGGTAATGAGGGGCATCGGTGAAGTGTTTAACAAGATAAAGGATTTTGTTCTGGAAATAATCTTTATTACTCCTGAAATGATAACAAATTCCTGTTATCCGAAGACAATTGAGAACGGAACCCTCGACGGACTTATTTTCTATGTCCAGGAAATTCCCCTGCCCCACGCGGAAAAACTGAAGGGTTCAATTCCCAATACGATATTTGCCAACAGGGATTCCGGCTGTTGTGTCCTGATAGATTATTCTGCGGCATCATGGAAAGTGACGGAACACCTGATTGCCCTTGGGCACAGAAAGATAGCATTGTTGAACGGACCGAAGGATTTTGACGTGTCAGCAAGAACCCTTTCCGGGTACCGTCGAGCATTAGAAGAGCATGGAATTCCGTTCAATCCAGGTCTCGTAAGAAACGGGTATTACGATTACAAGAACGGGCTTGACATGACAACGGAACTGTTTTCTTGCGCTGAACACCCTACTGCAATTATTGCCGGGGACGATATCATAGCGCTGGGTGTTATGGATGCCTTGAAAAAACTGGGCATGCGATGCCCTGAAGACGTTTCGCTGGCGTCATTTAACGATTTCCCCTTTGCAAGAAGCACAAACCCGCCTTTAAGTTCGGTAAAAATTCCTTGTTACGAGATGGGCAGAGAACTGGCTTTGTTCATTACGGAACTGGTTGAAGGAGGCGGGGTGACAGAAACCGAAACGAAGAAGGTTCTTGAAGGAGAGTTCATTATCAGAGAATCCACATGTCCGGTGAAAACAACAGGAGGTGCGTGATGGATAAAAGGAATGGCAGTAGAAGGGCAGGAAGCGGCTTTACCTTGATTGAGTTGCTTGTGGTAGTCGCAATCATAGCCATTCTGGCGGCGATGCTCTTGCCGGCGCTGTCGCAGGCAAGGGACCGTGCAAGGGCGTCTGTATGCATGAACAACCTGAAACAGTTGGGAGTACTTCTTCAAATGTATGCGAACGATTATGGAGAATATCTTCCGTACGATATGAGATATATGACATCCGTACTCTATTGGCATGAGAATTTAGTAAGATACAGCGAAGGAGCGTTTTCAACCAATATTAATATGAACGCCAAGAAATTGTTGCGCTGCCCTAAAGGCTCTCTGTACACATACAGTTATACCCCTCTCTATCTCAGTTATGGCTACAACCAGTTTATAATGATACCGGCA
>CAYQXZ010000213.1:0-3431 GCA_964421645.1 uncultured bacterium | reverse complement strand
TATATATTTCAAAAGGAGGTGAGAAGAATGAAAAACATTATGAAGATCTGCCTGCTGATGGCGGCATTTGTGTGCCTGGCAGCACTGACCCAGGGATGCAAGAAGCCGGCGGCCAAAGCAACAAAAGTCGGCGCAGGACTGTTCGTGACCAATGCCTACGCCGAAACTCCTGCCGGTACCGGAGTCCAGGCCAAAAATACTTCTCCGGGAAAGAAGGGAGAGGTTATCCTTGAGAAGGTAAAAGGCGTCATTGCCTCAATAGATGCCACGAAGAAAACGTTCGTGTTGAAAGAAGAAGGCAAGGATGTCAGAATGACCTTCTCAGGCAAGCCGGAAACCGTTAAGAAACTGGCAGTCGGGGAGAAAGTGCGCGTATATTACAGGAAGACTGCAGCCGGCGCATCCGAGGCGGTTGTGGTAAAGAAGATAACGGAGAAAGGATAAGGACTTGTTCCCTGAAAAGTTGAAAAGGGGGAGCGCATCTTCACCGCTCCCCCTTCTGTTTGGAGGCGTAAATTCTCGCGTCCGCTTCGTATGATGTGTGTAAAAACCACCTACCCCACATATTTCAACGGGGTTCTCCTTCTCCCGGATTTCCTGAACTTGATAGCCTCGTCAATTATTCCCGTTATATCATAGCCGGGATTATAACCAAGGATTGACCTGGCTTTGGCGATGCTGTGTGTGAAATCATGGAAGCCTTCGTATTCAAACTCCACGACCGGTAAATCGAGTTTTCTGGAGACATATTCCGCTGCAAACCCGTAACTGAAAGGAGCCGGTCCGGTAATGGTAAATGCCTGGCCGAGAGCCGATGGATTTCCCACTGCGAGAAGAACTCCCTGAACCGCGTCTTTTATCCCTACGATGTGACGAATTCCTGGTTTGCCGTCAGGATGCACAAGTTTTGCGACGCCATCAAGATTCTTTCGGAAATATTCCTTTTGTTCGGCAGTTTTCGCCAGTTCTCTCCACACGGGAACACCAAAATTGGGTTCTTTAAGGGTAATGTGATTGAGAAAATCATCTTCATCATGAACCCATGAAAAGCGGATGACCGTGATTGGCAGATTGTATTGGATTATAAATTGTTCGCACATGACCTCCTCAAGAACCTTGGAAAAAGCGTAGTATCCCGGATAGGCCGAGTGCGGGTAGGTTTCGTCAATAGGGTAGGGACGGGGATTGTAGAATATCCCTGCCCTTGCGTCGGAACCTGCCTGAATGAACTGTCTTATGTGGCCGCAGTTCTTCACCTCATCAAGGAGGTAGAAGGTTCCCTTAATATTTGTTTCCATGAACAGTTCCCTGTTCTCCTTGCAGTTTGCCAGATGTATAACCGCATCCATGTCTTTGAGCGCTTTCTTCGCAAAGCCGGAATTACGGACATCTCCGTCAATTATTTCTGCACCCTTGAAATCTATGGGTTCTTCAAATTGAACCGCCCTTACATGATAGCCGTTCTTTATCAGTTCAGGGGTCAGGTTTCTGCCGATCTTGCCGCTTGCACCGGTAACCAGGATATTCTTGATCTTCATGACTCCTCCTTCCATATCAGGTTTTGCTACATATGTACGTAATAATCCCACTTCTCAACCGGGACGGGCAGGGGATGATTGAGCTCCACGGATTTCTTGGCCAGTTCTGTCAGGTAGGTTGTCCGGTATCCTGCCATTTCATCGCAGGGAGTCCGGGTATTATTACGAATCGCATCAATGAAAGCATCAAACATCTTCTGGTAGCCATGGTCGGCAAGAAGCAAATCCCACGTTTCTTTTTGATTTGCCGCTCCCTGCCGCGAGGCAGCCCTTTTCTCCATGTAACCGCTCAATCCGCCCTGTTTCCCTGCATCGGGTCGCGGGTCGCGCGCCAGAGGAAAAATTTCACGTTCCTGCCCTGGCCGGCCGAAGTATTGGTTTTCCACGAAAAACTCCATCCGGAAAAATGCTCCATCATGGGCAATTTCATACATCTCCTTGGGATAATCAAAAGAACCGTTGGGAGTCATGATTATCGTGGCGGCATTGCCGCTCTGGAAAAGAAGGTGAATCCCGTAACGCATACGGCTTGAGCCCCAGGCATGGACTTCAACGGGACGGTCATTATCGTAAAGCCACCATGCAAGGTCAATCCAGTGACCTGCCTCGCCGATAATCAACCCTCCCCCGGTAAACGGGTCAAGGTGTACCAGTCTGTATGAGCTGCTTTCGTCCTGTACCCGGACAAAAAAATCCGTTGCCTGTTCTTCAATGAATTTACCGCGAGGCACCTCCACGTAACGCCATGGCTGTCGTTCAGGGCTTTCCTTGTGCTTCAACCACTCTCGTTTCAGTGCCACTACTGCCGGCGCTTTGCGACGCATGTAATCCACGCAGAATTTAATATCATTTTTCCGAACAGCCTTGATTATTTGATAACTTTCCCATTCTGTCATAGCCATGGGTTTTTCGCAAAAAATATGCTTGCCGTTCTTACAGGCGCTTTCAATTATCGGGACGCGCGCTTCGTGTGAGGTGGCTATCAGAACAATATCCACTTCAGGGTCCGTGGTCACGTCCGTGAAAGAAGAGGTGATTTTCTCCACCTTGAATTTATCCGCGTACGCTTTCGCGTTCTTCCCGGATAAGTCGCACGCCCATTTTATCCTTTCAATATAAGGGTTTTTCATTGCATTGTGACCATGCTGGTCCTGGGCAAAACTGCCGCAACCCACCTGTCCTGCCACAAATTTCTTCTTCATATCAGTAATCCTCCTCAGCGTACCTCCATTTTAACCGTATTACCGGACGCAGCAGAATTCTCGGCCGCACACATGACCGCCACAGCCATCCTGGATTCCTCAGGTGTAATTACAGAAGGTTTGCGGCCGTTGATGATGCAATCTGTAAAATACAGCAGTTCATCTCTCAGGGCACCTGTTATGCGTCCGTGCGTCTTTGGCCAGTAAACCATGTCAGGGGATTTCAGTCCGTCCCTGTTGTTTATGATAAGGTCACCGTCGGAACCGTTTATGTAAATGGCCCCTTCAGTTCCTATTATCTCCATGCGGCTGTCGAGGTCGTAAGGAGTTCTGTCAGGGAGGTACCAGGCGCTTTCAATCGTCCCCAGGGAACCGCCCTCAAACTTATACATTGCCCACCCGATGTCGGGATATGCGAGGTTTCTTGCCCTGACATAGGCGGCATAGACGGTTTTCACATGTTCCCCCGTAAACCAGAGCATAAGATCGGTGTCATGCACCCCGTCTCCCATGAGCGGCGAAATCTTGGCAAGGACAGATTCGCTGACGCCGGCCGGTATATTGCGGCGTGCATAGATGGAAAGAATCTTCCCTATGCCTCCCTCCGCTATTATCTTTTTTGCCCTGGCATAGCGAGGGTCAAAGCGGCATATGTGTCCGACCATGAAAAATTTATCGGTCTTCTCAAGAC
>CAYQXZ010000212.1:0-3453 GCA_964421645.1 uncultured bacterium | reverse complement strand
CCGATAATCACAACGGACTTCGTTTCCGGAAAGATTGAGCGCGGATGTTTCTCTACGGGAAGTTCATCAAACCTCTCAATGTTCGCAATACCGACTATATCCGCTCCCGCCTGTCTTGCATACTCCTTCAGTTTTTTCTTATCCATTGTTTTCTCCCTTGCCCCGAACTCTCCTTGATATGCCTGAAAAGTGAGGGGTTATGATTTACCGCCTTTCTCCGTGCACACCCTTATGCATTCCTCGCATACGTTTATATGCCTTTTCTGAACACCCCACTCCACTTTGTTTATCGCCTTCACTATTTCTCCCGCTTCTTTTTTCTTCGGAACCGGAAGGTCTCTTTCCAGTCCGTAATACTGCGGCCCCTCTTTTCCGCTCATAGCGTATCTTCTCGCCCAGTCGCATGAAAAACAGTCAATGGACGGCAGATGAAAAGTCTTGTTTTCTATCTTCATCTTCACGCTTTTACCTTTGATGGCGGACGTTGGACAGGACGCAATGCACGGTTTCCTGCATTTCCCGCAGGCATACGGTTCCGGAAGAACAGGATCATTGCCGAGCGGACAGTCCGTGACAACCGCAATAAATCTCTGCCTTGTCCCGTATTCTTTTGTAAGGGGATAGCCATGCATTCCCGGATATGCAAGCCCTGCCAGCATTGCGGGATAGAGATTTGCAGTTAAGTCCGTAAGACCGCCGCGCGAATTCATGATGACCTTTGAAGCAAGACCTGTAAGGTCGTTGGTGAAGACCGCCCTGTACCCATGGTAATTCAGGTATTTCACAACCTTCAGCGCAATGTCCTTCAACAACACGTACGATTCCACCTGGGCAAAGACGTACGGCCCAATAGTCTCCGCAGGCGTCACCTTCGCAGTATCTACGGTACTATGAGGGAAATGAAGGCCGAGAACAATTACCGACCTGGCATTTTTCAGCCGGTCCTCCGGCGTCTTCAGGCTCAACGGTTCGGTATAGATTTCAGGCACATATTTTCCATACATCCATCCTCTGTCCCTTACCGCTTTTCTTTCGTCCGGAATTTTCACCGCCTTCTCAAAGTTTTTCTTGAACTTCGCAAATCTTTCCGTATTGAACGTTCCGACCATATCCGCGCCTGCCTCGCGGCAGATTTCTTTGAGTTCCGTTTTGCCAATCTTTCTCTTCTCTTTCGCCGCATGCCGGAAAACTGCAGGCCTGACCTTCGCGTTTGTCAATATAGTGGCAAGAATCATGTCGCTTTCGTAAATGCTATTCTCCTGCGCTGCGAGAATATCATTCATTTTCGTACCGGTGATCGCCGAGTATCCCTTAACGTCAAGATAGTGGGCTATGTCAAAAGCGGTATAGCCAAGGATTCTGTGTTCTTCCCAGGAAATCTCATCGTTTCCCGCACCTTCGGGAGAAATTCTCATTCCGATGGAAATCACGGAAGCGGCGTCAGGCAGATGAAGTTCGGGATTTGCCGTTCCGCTTTTTCTCAGGGAATCCGCGGCAGAGACTGCACATACCTCAATTCCGTTCCTTGCACATATGCTTTTTATCTCCTTCCAGGCATCGCCGCCGGAAACGGAAGGTTTCTTCTTTCTCTTCGGTGCACGGCAATAATTCATGTCATAGTACCGCTTCTCCGGAACCATGCAGAATTTCAAGCAGCACCCTTCCTCCCCCATGAAGAAACCGTATTTCTCCATATGCTCCAGAATAACGGCTTCGTCAATTTTTTCGGGTATCTTGAGAGCGAGGTTCAACCCGAAATTCTCCGCCCACGAACAACGCCATTTGTTCGTATCGGGAAACTTGAATGTTTTTCCTCCTATCTCTATCTCGTTAATCTTTTTGACCTCTTTGCGGAATGCATCGGTCGGACAGTGCTTTACGCATTCCATGCACCTGTCGCACAGCGCCGGTCCGTTATACATGGGCGTGGGTTTAAGTTCCGCGTCCGTTATTACGGATACAATGCGCTGGCGGGGCCCAAACTCCGGTGTAAGGAAAAGCCCGGACCATCCTATCTCCCCCAGTCCCGCCGCCACTGCGGCATACCTGTGGACAAGGTCCGGGGCAAAGTCCACCTTCAGGTCCTTGTAGGCATGATATCGCCAGATATTGCTTGCAGTTATGGGTAATGCCGTATGCCCTCTGTCCTCAAGAAAACGTGCAAGAAGGAACGATATATCATCCAGTTTCGGGTTTATCACGGAACTCTGGTTCCCGTAGGCATTCATATCGTGCGGCGTAGGTTCTCCGCCCAGCTCAACCGATGCATCCAGGTGGTGTATCCCCACAACAATCACCGACATTGCCGACGGGAGCAATCCTTTCGGACTCATCCTTAACGGCGCGTTTTTGAATCTCTCAACGGGCGCTATGCCCGCCATGTCACAACCCAGCTCTTTCGCTTTCTTCAAAACCTCTTTCGTTATATCCATCAAATTCTCCTTTACCCCGAACTCTCACTTCCTAAGCTTGCCTGTGAGGGGCTGATGATTTTGTCTTTCAGTCTTTGTCCCCCTCACCTTTTATTCCTCTCCCCGCCGGGGAGAGAAGAAGAGTGAGGGGTAATTGCCTTGCTGATTTCTTCAGCGGTTTCCTTCATTTTCTTAAGTATCCGGTCTTTGTGTTTACCCTTGAATCTGAATTCCGGCAGGAAAAGTCCCAGCGCCGCTATAACCCTTCCCTCCTGCCTGATGGGAAAAGCGACGGCAACAACTTCATTGTGTCCGTAATACACCATATCCTGTTTTCTTATTATATTCAGGCAATCCTTCAGTTTCTTAAGGTTGGTCGCCTCTGGCCACGCGTTCTTATCAGGCAATCCCCTGACTTTTATGAAACTATCAAGTTCTGCACCCGACAGGTAAGAAATGAGCAGGCGTCCCGTTGCGGTATTATAAATATTTTCGTTAAGCAGGTAATCATTCCTTACGTTCATTACCCGGTTTCCGTCAATCTGCAGGAGAGTGGACCTTTTACCACTGTGAAGGATTACAATAAGGACTGTCTCCCGCACCTCCGATGCAAAGCGGGAAAGCAAAGGTTCGGCAGCATTGACGATGTCCCTGCGGTATGGACCGTTCCGGGCAAGATAATAAACCCGGGGTCCCAGAACATATCCTCTCTTTCTGTCCACCTGTTCCAGGAAGTTCTCCGCGCAGAGAGTTTTCACGATATTGGCGCAGGTTCCGGGGTTCAGCCCCGCATGTGCGGCGATAGAGCTCAACGTCTTTGGATTCTCCGGGCCGTCCGCAACAAAATCCAGTATCTTTGTCACCCTCTCCAGCACCTGTATCATGCCCCTCCTAAGTTTTACAATATTGAATTACATTTTATATTATTGTACAGCCAAAAATAAAAAATATCAAGCAAAAAATGAAATCGGGAATTGCTTCGCTTGTCATTGCGAGCCGTTTTTTGGCGCGGCAATCTCAATGACGGAGGAAGCTATACCGG
>CAYQXZ010000211.1:0-3510 GCA_964421645.1 uncultured bacterium | reverse complement strand
GATGAGAAGGCAGCTTTCTTTTCCTTAGCGGAGATTTGTATGAACGGGGTCAGGAGGGGAGTCGTAACGTGGGGAGAATCTGTAGCGGTTTACGGCCTTGGTCTTCTTGGACAACTGACTTCAAGATTCTGCCTCTTGGCGGGATGTTCCCCGGTAATAGGAATAGACCTGAATCAGTTTCGCGTAGAACGGCTTCCGTGTGTCAAGGGGTGTATTGGATTAAACGGGACGGAAGATGTTAAATCCAGAGTGGCAGGGTTTACGGATAAGCGGATGGCAGACGTTGTTTTTGAAACGACAGGCAATGCCGGTCTCATCCCGGATGAGTTTGCCGTTTTGAAGAGACAGGGGAGGTTTGTTATGTTGAGCAGTCCGTCCGGGCCAACGCCCTCTTTTGATTTTCACGACCTGTGCAACAGTCCGAGTTACACTATTATCGGTGCTCATAACTGTTCACATCCGGAACATGAAACTCCTTACAACCAATGGACAAGAGAACGACATTTCCGGTTGTTCATGGATTATCTTTCCGATGAAAAGTTGGATATTAAGGACCTGATTACCCACAGGATAAAGCCTGATGACATTCCGGAAATGTACAGGACTCTCTTGTCCGGTGCGCAGGATGTTCTCGGCGTTGTTATTCAATGGAAATAGAGCCGCCGGTTAAACAGGTTGAGTTTTTTGGAGTGGAAGGTACCAGGAATGCGGTTTAGTTGAGGGGGCTATTTTATTCTGATGCCGGTTTCCATCACTTCTCTGATAAACAGGTCACTCGGGACAAAATCACTTGTCTTTACAGGATGAAATTCTATGAGGTTGCTGTAACCTTTGGTTAGAGGGATCAATTTTTCTATGTCATAAAACCTAATGCCTTTGAATTTGTCGGAAACAAGCAAGAGGTCTATATCGCTCCATTTCTTTGCAGAGCCTTTAGCATAAGAACCGAATAAATAAGCTCTCTTGATGGAAAGTCCCCTTTTTTCAAGGGTCTGTATCAAGTCTTTTGTTTCCTCGATTATTTTGTTTGTTTTAACAGCCATTTGTAAAACTCCTTTATCCTGGAAAAATATTCCTCTGCAAATTTCTTGTTGCAGAGTTTATAGAAACTGAATTTCTTATCGGGATAACGCGTCTCGATATTAAACTCATTAACTTTTTTGAGAAATTCCATATTTTCATCAGACACTTTTAGCTTGGTCTTTTCGACAAGGACATCCAGCTTATGAATAGCCGGAGGGTTCTCCTTGTTGTCTCTAATGTAAAAAGCCTTTAGAGTTTTCTCCAGAACAAGATGAGACAAGAAGAGACACCAGTCATATTTGCCCTGTTCAAAAAGCGTTTCTGCCACATCTAAGTCATGTTTTGCTGATTGTAACCAGTACTCAATATCCCTTTTATGTTGCATGCTTATGTTCTCTCCCACTAAAAATATAACTTTTTTCTCCTCGACAGTCAATAGTTCCTGCAACTGCTTTTTCAGGATTTACCTTCGATGCGCTTGATGTCGTCAAGGGTGTCAACGCAGGGCGAGTCTTGCGCAACGATGGCTACCTTGAGCTTGTACCCGTTCTCTATTATCCTCAACTGCTCCAGGCTTTCGGTCTTTTCCAGGTACGAGACCGGCAGTTTTGCGAATCTCTGGAGGAATTTCTTCCTGAAAAGGTATACCCCGATGTGCTTGTAGAAGACAACCTTCTTGAGCGAGGCAGGTTTCTTGTCGGAGAAGTATACGTTGGGATAGGGTATGAGCGAGCGCGAAGAGTACAGTGTAAAATTATCCCTGTCAAGGACGATCTTGGCGATATTGGGGTCGTACAATTCCTCTGTCTTTCTTATCTTTGTTGCCGCGGTGGTCACGGGCAGGCTCTTATCTTCCATCAGCATGCGGAGAGGCTTCTCAACCGCGTCAACCGGTATATAGGGCTCGTCCGCCTGTATGTTGACGATAATGTCCGCGTCAAGTTTCCTTGCCGCATCCGCCACACGGTCGCTGCCGCAGTGGTACCTGCCGCAGGTCATTATGGTTTTCGCCCCGAACTTCTCTGCGGCTGCAATTATTTTTTCGTGGTCGGTGGCGATGTAGATGTCGGAGAAACTTTTGACAAGCTTTGCCCTGTTGTATACCCTTTCCAGTATTGACCTGCCGTTTATCTGGTAAAGAACCTTGCCCTTGAGGCGTTCGGAGCCGTACCTTGCGGGTATTATGCAGATAACTTTTTCTTTTTTCATCCCAGAAATTGTAACATATCTCCGCATAAGATAAAATATGAAATATGGGAAGGATTACGAGATTCGGCGTCTCAATGGAGGAGAAGCTCCTGAAGCGATTTGACGCATTCCTTGCGAAGGAGGGATACAAGACCCGTTCCGAAGCCATAAGGGGCATCATAAGGGAGCGGTTCGTTGAAGAGGAATGGGAAAAAGGCGAAACCGTCGCCGGCTGCATAATGATGGTTTACGACCACCACAGGAGGGAGCTCGTCCGGAAGATTACCGACGTCCAGCATGACTTCCACCACTGCATAATTTCAACCCAGCATGTGCACATGGATCACGACAACTGCCTTGAGATTATAGTACTGAAAGGCAAGGTTGAGGTCATAAAAGTTCTTTATAACGCCATCAAATCCCTGAAAGGAATCAAGTACGTCTCCATCTCCAGAGCCACCACCGGTATAAAAATTTAAGAGATTTCTTTATCCTCGTGCGCTCTTTTTCTCCAGCCTCTTTTACGTAATTCTCTTATGCAGGCGTTAAAGGGAAGGCGGTTATCGCGGACAGGAAATTCCACGCAGAACGTTCCGTCAAATGACTTTTCCGACAGGATGTCAAAATACTCTTTCCACGGCACGTTTCCCTCTCCGTACATGCAGTGGTCGTCGTTCTCCCCGTGGTTGTCTGCAAGGTGGATGTGTGCAAGGTATGGTGACAGCTCGCGGAGCAGTTCTTCGCCGTTTCTGGTCAGATTGGCGTGTCCGGTGTCAAAGCAGAATTTCAGCGATGGGCTCTTAACCTGTCCGAACAGTTCCATGAATTCCCATGCCTCGCTGAATAGTTCCCGGCAGTTCTTATAGTCATAGGCATAGTGGTTTTCAAGATATAGCTTGATATCGGACCGTTCGAATTCCGGCAGGGCCTTGCCGAGTGCCTGTACGGTGCGTTGTATGCCTTCCCTCCGGTCAGGATATGAACCGCCGTGAAAGACCAGCCCCTTTATGCCTGCTTTCTTGGATATGCCGTGCCAGTATGAGAGTCTGTCGCATGCGGCATCCACGCCGAGGGTTGCGATGTTCTCCCATATATGCGCGAGGACGCTTATGCCGTATTTTTCCCGCAGGGCGGGAATCTCTTCCAGTCCTTCTTTCGTGCAGTGCGGAAAGGTGAAACTGTAGTCAAGTGAAAGTTCCACGCCGTCGAGGCGAAATTCCACGGATGCACGGCGAAAACATTCCTCCATCGTCTCCCACGGAAAATGCAGAGCGCTAATGATAATCATCAGAAGGGCAG
>CAYQXZ010000210.1:358-3528 GCA_964421645.1 uncultured bacterium | reverse complement strand
CGGCTGATGGCTTTCCAGTGAGTCTTCTCAATCCTGCTGGGTTTCATGACCTGTCGTGACTCAAGGTATGTAAACTCTCTCTTGAGCTTTTGAAAACTCTCAAGCCGCTCCGGATCAAGAAGACCGCTTTTAATCGCCTCGCGTACTGCACAGCCCGGTTCACCTTGATGCCGGCAATCCGGAAATCTACACTCACCCGACAGTTCCTCAATATCAGAAAAGACCCGGTCCAGGCTCTCTTCTTCGCCCCAGACCTGCAATTCCCGCATACCCGGAGTGTCAATTACCATTCCGCCGTCCGGCACGAGAATCAACTCGCGGAACGTCGTGGTGTGCCGGCCCCTGCTTCCCGTTTCGCTCACCTTGTTCACTTTCAGGTATTCGGCTCCCAGAAGCGCATTGATTATGGTGGATTTTCCAACCCCCGATGAACCGAGGAAAGCAACAGTCTCGCCGGTCTTGAGATATTTCTTCAGGGCGCCCAGGCCGGATCTCTGACACGCGCTGATCACATGAACATCTATGCCGGAGGCAATGGATTGTGCCTCCTTCGTCTTCATTTCAACATCAGGACAAAGGTCGGCTTTGTTCAGGAGAACAACCGGTAATGCCCCGCTCTCCTCCGCCAGAGACAGATACCGTTCAATACGGCGAAGCCTGAAATTGAGGTCAAGGCCGCAGACGATGAAAACGGTATCAACGTTGGCAGCAACTACCTGCGCCTCGGTGACACGACCCGCGACCTTTCTTATAAAACTGCTTTTACCGGGGATGAGCGCATGGATAATCGCTTTTCTCTCGCCGGGACGAATGGAGACTGCCACCCAGTCGCCGGTTGTCGGACGACATAATCCATCCTGTGACTTAAAACGGAACTTGCCGGATACCTCGCAGATGAACCTGCCCTCTTCACCCAGAGCCACGTAATTGGTCCGGTTCTCGCGGACTATCCGCACCGGGATAAGCCCCTCTTCCCGGTAAGGCGCGAAGTGCCCACTGAAAACCGGATTCCAGCCTAATGATGCCAGTTCCATATTCGTCACTCCATCATCATTTATTTCGGTACCGGGTACCCGTACCTATCGCATGAAAAGGGACGGCAGGAAAGTGACCAGTTGCGGAAAGATGAAAAGAAGCACGGCGCATACCACCAGACTGATGAGGAACGGATAGACCCCGGAGTATATCACGCTGAGCGGCGTCTTTGTAATCTTCTTGACCACAAACACGTTCATGGCAACCGGCGGAATGACCACGCCGATCATCACTGTTATCGCAATTATCATGCCAAACCAGATAGGATCAAAATTGAGTTTCTGAACAACCGGATAAAATATGGGTGTTGCCAGCACCATGAAAGCAAGGTCGTCAATGAAGGAGCCGCCAATCAGGTAGATGACGGCGATAAGAATCATTATGACGTGCCGTTGGAGCGGCAGCGAAACCACCCATTCAGCCGCTATCATGGGAATTCTTGTAACCGCGAGAAAATGCCCCAGGATGGTTGAACCGGCAAGGAGCATGAGAACCATGCACGCTATGCGAAGCGACTCATCAATGGACGCGAAAAACTTGCGGATGCTGAAGGAACGCTCGGCCACGGCGAGTATAAGCACGGCAACGCATCCAACGCTGCCGGCTTCCGTGGGCGAAAACACTCCTTTCATAAGCCCTCCGACGACGAGGAAAAACACAAAGCCTACGAAGAGAACATCAGGAAGGGCTTTGAACCGTTGTTTCCATGACGACCGCTCCCCCTTCGGCCCGAGCGAAGGGTCTATTTTACACCACCCGTATATTACGGCAACGAACATTAAAGCAATAAGAAGCCCCGGAATAATGCCCGCCAGGAAAAGCTTTCCTATGGACTGCTGGGTAATAACGCCAAAAATAATGAGGGTGACGCTCGGCGGAATCAAAATTCCAAGCGTCCCGACCGTAGCCACTATCCCGGTTGACAGCTTCTTCGCGTAGCCGTAGCGGTCCATTTCAGGCACGGCGACACTGGCAAAGGTAGCCGCGGTGGCCGGAGAAGACCCGCAAATTGCCTTGAACACGGTTGCGCCTGCAACGGTGGCTGCCGCAAGACCGCCAGGTATGTGCCCGACAAACCGGTAGGCGGCATTGTACAGTTTACGGGCTATTCCCGCGTTGAAAGCAATCTGTCCCATCAGGACAAAAAGCGGGATTACCGTGAAACTGTAGGACGAGAAAACGTCAAAAAGGTCCTTGGCGACCATATTAAAACCGGATTCAAAAGAACGTATACAGCTGAAACCAAGAAAACCTACGATAGCCATGGCGAACCCGAGCTCTATGCCGGTCAGGAAGAGAAGCAGCGCAGCCGCCAGGCCGACCACCCCGAGGACTACCTCATTCATACTCACCCCTGAAAATTTTTACGATGTCCGAGAGGAGCACGAGACATAGCACAAAACAGCCTGTCCCGACCCCGGAGGCCACAGGATAGAAAGGAAGACGGAGAGTAAGAGAAACCTCCCCGTTTCTCTTAAGATCCATGGCGACCCTGAAAAGATTCACTCCTGCCATCGCGAAAAAAACAATACCCATTAGGCGGGTCACCAGGTTAAAACCGTTTCGTGCGCGGACAGGCAATGCGCCAGTCAGGAAATCCACGTAAATGTGGCCCCTCATCCAGGAGGTGATGGGCAGAGCAAACCCGATGACCACCGCACCGGAAAAAGCCACCAGTTCATAAGTTCCCACGACCGGTCTATGAAACATCCGCATTATAATATCCAGTATGGTAAGCCCGATCAGGAACACGAGCGCGGCCCCTGCCACAACTCTGAAAAACCTGCTCACACCGTAAATCACCCGTCCGATAATTCTCAACATAAATTCCTTCGCCTGCTCTTACGTTTCCCCATCACGGCACTTCACCAATATGTTGCCGGGATATCCGCCATAACCGGTGGGATAAACGCGTGACCTTGCAGGTTTATACAGTCACCGAAAGCGGACGCACTTCCGCGACACCTATTTTCTTGACAGAGCCACTTTCAACTGTGCCGTGCAGAACTTGTACGCTTCCTCTCCGGGAAGATTCTTTTCCTTCATGCTCTTTACGTAATCATCCACGATCGGCCTCACAGCGGCCGCCCACTTCGCGTTTTCCTGCTTGGAGAGCGGGATAACGACATTACCGA
>CAYQXZ010000210.1:0-348 GCA_964421645.1 uncultured bacterium | reverse complement strand
CCTTATCTCCTTCGTCCCATGCCTTGCCGCACTTGTCTATCCATTCTCCATTGACCTTTTCAATGATTTTCTGGATGTCGGCAGGAAGACTGTTCCATTTATCCTTGTTCATCACGACAAAAAAGCCGGTGGTGTAGGCAGCACCGAAATCCTCGGTCGTATATTTAACGACCTCGCCCCATTTATAACTCTTCAGAGATTCTATGGGCGCCACGGAACCATCCACCAGCCCCCTGCTCAAAGCGTCATAGGTCTCGCCCATCGGCATCGCCACGGGAGTACCTCCGAGAGCAGTAATGACCTTGGCTGCAAGCCCCGTGCAACGTATCTTCTTACCCTTCATATCTG
>CAYQXZ010000209.1:0-3543 GCA_964421645.1 uncultured bacterium | reverse complement strand
AAGGTACCCTGTACGCTCTGGAGGCGGTGAGAAAGTCATGCCCCGGCGCGGCTTTCGTTTTTGCCTCGACAAACAAGGTGTACGGTGAGCTTTTACATCTGAAGCTGAAGGAAGGAAAGACACGGTACATGCTGTCGGGAAAGAAGCAGGGCATTGACGAGAATGAAAATCTTGATTTCCATTCTCCGTACGGGAATTCAAAGGGAGCGGCGGACCAGTATGTCAGGGATTATCACAGGATATACGGCTTGAAGACTGTGGTATTCCGCCAGTCATGCATTTATGGCGAGCACCAGATGGGCAACGAGGACCAGGGATGGATTGCGCATTTCATTATAAAGAGCCTGCTGGGAAACAAGATAAGCATCTACGGCGACGGCAAGCAGATAAGGGACTTGCTGGACGTGTCCGACCTCGTCAGGGCTTACGGCATTGCGTTGCGCAAGATAGAAAGAACCGCGGGGGAGATATATAACATAGGCGGCGGCGCCGCAAATACATTTTCTCTCCTGGAGCTGATAGGTTTCCTTGAAAGCATACTGCAGGTGGAAATTGACTACGGTTTTTCGCAATGGCGTCCCGGAGATCAGAAGGTTTTTGTAAGCGACAACCGTAAGCTCAAAGAGGAGCTGGACTGGGTTCCGCTGGTGTCAAGGGAGGAGGGGGTCAGGAGACTGGCGGGTTGGATCAGGAAGAATCTTGAAATGGTGAGACTGGTAAACAGGATACAAAAATGAAAAACATAGGAATAATAGGGGCGGGGCATGTGGGGCTGGTTACCGCGGGATGCTTCGCAAAGCTCGGACATAACGTGGTATGCGCCGATAACGACGCGGAAAAGATTGGCAGGATAAGGAACCTTGACATGCCCTTCTACGAACCCGGTCTCCGGGAAATGGTTGAGGAGACCATTGGCAATGGCAAACTATCTTTCGTGACGTCAATAGCCGAGCTTGTGACAGGATGCGACATTATTTTCATTGCAGTCGGCACGCCGTCAACGGACGAAGGTGGAGCGGATCTCTCGTATGTGGAGAATGTGACCGTAGAGATTGCGAAGGCCCTTACAGGCATAGACAAGAAGTTGGGCGGCAGGGGCATGTACAAGCTTATAATTGAAAAAAGTACCGTGCCGGTGCTCACGGGTGAATGGGTGAAGAGGACGCTCGAGCTGATGGCTCCCACGGGCATAGAATTTGACGTTGCCGCAAACCCGGAGTTTTTAAGGGAAGGCAACGCGATAAAGGATTTCATGGAGCCGGACAGGATTGTCGTGGGAGTTGAGAACGAGCGCGCGAAGGAGATTTTCGAGGAGATATACGCTCCGATAGAAGCACCGTTGATATTTACCGACGTAAAGAGCGCCGAACTTATAAAGCACGCTTCCAATTCGTTTCTTGCCCTGAAGATTTCCTACATAAATGCGATTTCCAGGATATGCGAGAAGGTCGGGGCCGACGTTGAGAAGGTATCCGAGGGCATGGGCTATGACAGGAGGATAGGCAGGGACTTTCTCAAGGCGGGTATCGGCTGGGGCGGCAGTTGCTTCCCGAAGGACGTGTCTGCGTTCATAAAGCTGGCGGAGGATATCGGGTATCCGTTCAACCTGTTGAAAGAGGTGAGGGCGATAAACAGGGAACAGAGAATGCTCGTTGTCAGGAAAGCGAAAGAACTGCTATGGAACCTGAAGGGCAAGGAGATTGCGATTATGGGACTTGCCTTCAAACCCGATACAGACGACATACGGGAATCGCCCGCAATCGACATAATCGGGGCTTTCCTTAAAGAGGGAGCCACTGTAAGGTGTTATGACCCTAAAGCGAATGAGAACATGAAGAAAATATTTCCCGACGTCAGATATTTCAATGACCCTTACCCGGCAGTGGAGAATGCTTTCCTGCTGATTTTCCTCACCTCGTGGGCTGAATTCAAGGGACTTGATTTCGGCAGGATAAAGGGAACCATGAAGATGCCGCATATAATCGACGGAAGAAATTTCCTCGACGGGAAAGCTCTCAAGAAGGCGGGATTCATTTACAGGTGCATCGGGCGGGACGAAAAATGAAAAAAATTCTCATAGCGGGAGGAGCAGGTTTCATAGGCAGTCATCTCTGCGATTATTACATGGCTGGAGGGTGCGAAGTATGGTGCGTGGATAATCTGATTACCGGAAGTGAAGATAATATAGCAGTCCACGTGAGCAACAAGTCGTTCAGGTTCCTGAAGGAAGACGTAACAGCCATGGACACAGGGAACCTGCCGGATGATTTCAGCCTCATATTTCACCTTGCAAGTCCAGCATCCCCCCCGGATTATTTCAAGAATCCCCTCGAAACATTGAGGGTGAACTCTATCGGAACCGAAAACCTGCTGAAGATTGCATTGAGATGCAGGGCGAAATTTCTTTTTTCGTCAACCTCCGAGGTTTACGGCGATCCCCTGATACCGGTGCAGAACGAGGAGTACTGGGGTAACGTCAATCCCATAGGCCCGAGGGCCGTGTATGACGAAGCGAAAAGGTACGGGGAAGCGGTGATAATGGCATATCACAGAAAATTCTCCGTTGATACCAGGATTATACGCATATTCAATACTTACGGTCCGAGGATGCGTCTGAAAGACGGAAGGGTTGTTCCTAATTTCATTTACCAGGTTCTTACGGGCAAGCCGTTGACAGTCTATGGAGACGGGAAGCAAACCAGAAGTTTCTGTTACGTGGACGACCTTGTAGCCGGGATTGCGGGCATGATGGAACTGAAGGATTACCACCTGCCCGTGAATCTTGGAAATCCCGGAGAGTTTACCGTTATCCAGCTTGCGGAGATCATCGAGAAGATTCTCGGAAAGAAGGTGAAGATAGAGTTTTTGCCCGCACTTGAGGACGACCCTAAAAGAAGAAAACCCGACATTACCAGGGCGACGGAACTGCTGGGCTGGAGGCCCTCGGTACAGCTTGAAGAGGGACTGAAAAAGACGATAGATTATTTCAAGGGCAAATTGAAATGAAGAAGATACTGGTGACAGGCGGCTGTGGCTTCATAGGCAGCCATGTTGTCGATAATCTTGTCAGGAAGAAGTACAAAGTTACCGTTTTTGACAACCTTGAGCCGCAGGTACATCCGGACGGACTGCCGGAATACTACAATCTGAAGGCGCGTTTCATAAGAGGGGATGTCAGAAAAAGAAGAGAGTTGAAGGAGGCGGTTGAGGACGCCGACGCCGTCATTCATCTTGCCGCGGCGGTGGGAGTGGGCCAATCGCAGTACCAGATAGCAAAATACGTGGAATCAAATATCCAGGGGACTGCCAACTTGCTTGATGTGCTCGCGAACGAGAAACACCGCGTAAAGAAGGTTATCGTGGCGTCTTCAATGAGCATATACGGGGAAGGATTGTACGAGTGCGGGAAATGCGGCAGGGTGAAGCCGCCTTTGAGAGACTTCGATGTGCCTCCTCCGAAGACGATTCCTCCCGGTTACTGGGAACCGAAATGTCCCTGTTGCAGAGGCATCTTGAAGCCGGTTCCCACGCCGGAGGAAACTC
>CAYQXZ010000208.1:0-3546 GCA_964421645.1 uncultured bacterium | reverse complement strand
TAAATGATTATTTCGGAACTTACGGTAAAAAGGCCCTATGCGACGCTGATGGTTTTTGTAGGCATACTGCTTCTGGGTATCATCGCCGCCGTGAAACTGCCCGTTGCCATGCTGCCGGATATTGAACTGCCCGCGGTCACCGTTATCGTGCCGTACCCGGGGGCGAGCGCAAGCGATGTCGAGAACGACATTACAAGAACACTGGAGGACGCCCTTTCCACGGTTCCGAATCTTGACAAACTGCAGTCTGTGTCAAGGGACAACGTGTCAATGGTTACCTGCGAGTTTGACTGGGGCGTTGACGTTGACGCGGCAACCTCCGACATAAGGAATAACCTTGACCTTGCTAAGGCGGAAATCAAGCAGAACGCTCCCGACAGCGAGGAACCCATCATATTCAAGATAGCCACCGACGCCATACCGGTCATAGTGATTTCCGTCTCCGCCGGCGAGTCATGGAGAGACCTTGACTACATAGTTGAAAAAAGGGTGACCAATCCGCTCCAGAGGGCAAGCGGAGTCGGCAACATATCAACCTACGGCGGGCTGAAAAGACAGATACGAATTATCCTGAACTGGGAGAAAATAAAGGCGTATAACATTCCCCCGGCGCTGGTAATACAGCGTCTCGCGGAGGAAAACGTGGATGTGCCCCTGGGCAGGATAAAGGAAGGAAGGCGCAACTATTTTTTGAGGATGCCCGGGCGGTTCAACAAGGCCGAGGAAATAGCAGGCATAGCGTTGACGGTGGTCAACGGCAGGCCGGTCTTTCTGGGAGACATAGCGGAAGTGAGAGACGATTTTGCAGAGGAAACCACAAAGTCTTACCAGAACGGAGAGGAATCAATTGTCCTGGTGGTGCAGAAGCAGTCCGGTGAAAACACCATAGAGGTTTCAAGAGAAATCCGGAAGACTCTTGAAAAGATAAAACCGAATCTTCCGGGGGACGTTAAGATTGAGATACCTTTTGATTCCGCGGATTATGTCATCATGACGATGGACAACCTCAAGTCGTCGGTCTTTACCGCCGCTTTTCTCGTTGTTCTGATAACTTTCCTGTTTTTGCGCAGGTGGAAGTCAAGTCTCGTGGTTCTTCTCACGATACCGTTCTCGCTTATGGCAGCGTTCATATACCTGTTTGCGAGGGGGCTGACCCTGAACATTATATCAATGATGAGCCTTGCCATTACCATAGGCATGGTTGTTGACAACACGATTGTCATCGTTGAGAACATATCCCGTCACCTTGAGGAGGGCAGGAAACCTTTTGAGGCAAGCATAATGGCGGCAAAGGAGGTCGGAGGCGCCATAACCGGTTCGTCCCTGACAACGATAGTGGTTTTCATCCCGCTTGTTTTTGCCACGGGAATAACAGGCATACTTTTCAAACAACTTGGAACTATAGTTGCGGTAACTATATTTGCGTCTTTATTCGTGGCTCTCACCCTCACGCCCATGCTCGCTTCAAGGCTCTTCAAAGCGCATTTCCACGAAAGCGGCGAACAGATTGCGGAAAGCCGTTTCTATAAGACAGGCGAGGCATTGTTGAAAAAGATGGAAATCCGTTACAGGGGATTCCTTGTGTTTTGCCTTCGCCACAAGAAACCTGTCTTGAGTTTTCTGGTGGCGGTCTTTGTTTTCAGCGTATACCTCGCCAGGTTCGTGCCGAGCGAGTTTTTCCCGTCTTCCGACTCCGGCGAAGTGGAGATAAAATTCTCCCTGAACGAATCCGCGCGCCTTGAAGAGACCGACCGCGTACTGCGCGACATAGGAGACATTGTTGACAAGAAGGAACCGGAACGCCTCTTCTGGTACGGCACCGCAGGGGAAACTTCAGGGGGATTCGCAATCATGATGGGAGGGTCTTCGAGTCCCAATGAAGGAAACATGCGGCTGAAGTTTGTGCCGAGAAGCGAGAGGGACAGGCATATTGCCGACATAGCGCGGAACCTGAGGGAAGAGATGGGCAAAATCCCCGGGCTGGAAAAGTTCTCCGTCAAATCTTCCGGAGGCATGGGAGAAGGGATGCAGCAGGCGCAGCAGATAGAAGTGGAGCTTACCGGACAGGATCTGGACGTTCTGCTGGAATTTTCGAGAAAGGTTGAGGGAATGATGAAGATGGTTGAGGGAGCGGTTGACGTGGGCATATCCTTCAAGGAGCCGAGGATGGAGATACACGTCGACGTTGACCGGGAAAAGGCAAAACGCCTCGGGGTGAATACCGCGGCGGTAGGACAGACTTTAAGGACGTATTTTTACGGTTCCGAAGCGACAAGGTACCGGGATGGCGATGAAGACTTTGAGGTTTTCGTACAGCTTTCGGAAAAGGAAAGGTACGATGCGGGAAGGGTAGGGATGATACCCGTCCCGACCGGACATGGCGGGACAATACTTCTAAAGGATATAGCGAGAATAAATCTCGGTCTGGGACCTGTCCAGATAGACAGGAAAGACCGGCAGAGAATCATAATCGTGGGATGCGACACTTACAGGCGGTCAATCAGCGAAATCCAGGCGGATATAGAAAAAGGGATGAAGAACCTGGAGGCTCCCGCAGGGGTTGGCGTGGAGATGGGAGGAGAGATACGGGAACAGAGAGAGGCGTTCTCGGAGATGACGTTCCTTCTGCTTCTCGGGACTCTTTTCGTGTACATGGTGATGGCGGCGCAGTTTGAGTCCCTAAAGACGCCTTTCATCATAGCGTTTTCCATTCCGTTCACCTTTATCGGCGTCATATGGGCGGTGCTCGCCACAGGGGTTACATTCTCAATAATGTCCTTCATGGCGATGATAATGCTGATAGGAGTTGTCGTCAACAACGCCATAGTTCTGGTTTCTTACACGAACCAGTTAAGGGCGGGAGGCATGAAAGTATACGATTCAATCGTCAATGCCTGCACCAGGCGTCTGCGCCCCGTCATGATGACCTCTCTGACCACGATATTCGGCATGCTGCCCCTTGCTCTCGGACTTGGAAGCGGCGGGGAAATGTGGAAGCCCTTCGGCGTTACCGCGATAGGAGGACTGCTGTTGTCCGGTATGATAACGCTCTTCCTTGTTCCCATGGTCTACTCCATCCTTCACAGGGATAAGGGAGATGAAACGCAGGTGCCTACAGAAGACCGTTAAGTTCTTTGTAAATCTTCGCTCAACCGCGTCATTGCGAGGAATTTACCCCGTTCTACGGGGTGCTTTGTATGACGAAGCAATCTCAATGACAAACTCGGAACAGGCTCCGCGTAATCTCATTCCCCCTTTTTGAAAGGGGGAATCAGGGGGATTTTGCATTATTCCACCTTTTTATCCAGAAGAGAACGCCTCTTTTAATTTCCGGATACCTATTGGCTGTCTCACGGGTTTCTGCCGGGTAGAGAAGGTATATCTTTCTTATTTCTTCAAAATTTCCGTATAGCAGTGTCCTCAAGATTATCTTTTCCAGAGGAGCTGTTTTCTTATGCTCCCACAGGTATTTTCCCAGTTCGCCGGGTATGAGAGTTTGTTCCGTATGGGTCGGTTTAATGCGGTTTTGCGTCGCTATGCGCATAC
>CAYQXZ010000207.1:0-3563 GCA_964421645.1 uncultured bacterium | reverse complement strand
CCGTTCTTTTCAGCCATCGTTTCTCCTTGCCGCTGATGTAATATAGACATAATTCATGGACAGGAAGATTCAGTCTAATTGCCCGGGCAAAGCTCCGGATGGTTCTCGCCAAGCCACTCCTTTACCATATCAAAGATATCTTCAGCCAGAGACAGCATCTCTTTTGCCTCCTGTTCGGATACCATTCCGGCCCGTTCGTACCCCCCGATGTTTCTTTTCTTCCGAAAGGAATCAAACTGCTTTATCAAATCCGCCTTCACACCCACGGTATAAGTGAGCGACTGTATCACACGGTAATGATGCGAGTCCCTTGAAGCACGGTAGCCGGAAGCAGCCAGAGCCGCAGTCGCCGCCTGCAAAGCAGCATTATAGGCAATATTAAGACGCCAGTCAGCACTTAGTCCCGCAACCTGACAATCACTTATATCACGCCTGGATACTTCCAGCAGGTCGGCAATTTCTTCCGCACTTGTTCTGTGCTCAATCAACCAGCCGTTACTCAACCAGTTTCTTAAGGACATCATCATCTCCTATCAGAAAAATTTTATCCTGGTTTATCACTGTTTTCATAAAGTGGTTTTTCTCTGATATTTTTGCCCGGAACTCTTTGCCGGGATACACGCTTGGATTGATTTCCCTGGAAAGTTCCTTTTGCGCATCAGATAATGCGGAAGAAACCTCTGCAAATGTTACATTGCCAATCACCATGATATCCACATCGCTGCCGCTATGCTCATCCCCACGGACTATGGAACCGTAGATGAACGCCGCCTTGATACGTACTGACAGCGGCTTCAGGGAAATCTTAAGAACATCGGCGACTCCCACGGTCTTAATAACCAGACTTTTCAGTTCCTTGAAAACAGGACAGGAGGAATCAGCCTGATAGTAAACCTGGTTTCCCCTGACAGTACGCCTGATTATGCCTGAATCGGAAAGCTGCCTCACTTCTCTCTGCGCCGCACCCATGCCGACGCCGGTTCGGCGCACAATTTCCCTCTGATAAAAAGACTGGTCGGCGTTTCCGTAAAGCAGGGAGAGGATTGCCTTGCGGGTCTTACCAAATAAAACCGTGGATAAACACTCTCTTCCGCATATTGTACCCATAATGGTTACAATTGTACCCCTTTTGGTTACATGTGTCAAGGCGTTATTGAAATTGGCGACAAATGCAGTGATTGAAAATTAGGATTAACGGAGACTATTCTTTGATGCCGGCGGTGACTTTCCACCAGCCGTCTTCCATGACCAGGTTTATCCGTATATGCCTTTCTTCCAGGTTGGTTCCGCCTTTTGCGGTTGCGTTGATCGTGGCTGTCTCTCCCTGCAGGTCTGTCTTCGTTACGGTCGTCTCTCCCTTCTTAAAGAATGAATATGTCGCCTTCCAGCCGGCAACCGCAAGACTGGCGGCCTTATCAGGCGTAATGCTGGATTTCTTGCCGTACTTGCCATAGATGGCATCCACGGCTGCCGTTTCGTGCTTCACTGCCACGAGTTTTTTCAGCAGTTCGGTATCCCCGTTATCCAGCCCCTTGATGAGGAGTTCTGCAACCTTGTCGGGAGGACTCTCTTTCGTCAGCGTTATCCCGTAGGCGGAAATCTCCGAAGGCTGTGAGCCGCCTCCGGCAGTCTCACTCCTGCCGCCCCTGCGGCATCCGGATACAAGCACAAGAGTGATTAAGAGTGTAACCGAGAGTATTTTGAAGGTGCGCATGGAACCTCCCCTTTACCCGTTTTCATATTCTATGATACCTGATTTGAATATCAAGAGCAAAGGATTGTGACGGTTATGCACAGGTAAAATCCTGTTTCCGGGACAGAAGTTGAAATTCCGGGCAAGCGGGGGTATATTTAGTATGTGGAGGGTCTTATGAAAAACATAAAATTTGTTACAGGTCTACTGGCAGTCCTGATGCTCTACGGACTGTCCTTCGGAGGTGAGATAAAAATGCTGGATAATATAAAATGGCTCGGGCATTCAAGCGTCCTGATTGAGAGAGACGGAAAAAACATATATGTTGACCCGTGGAAGTTGAAGACGACAGGGAAAAAGGCGGATCTTGTCCTGATTACGCATTCGCATCACGACCATTACAGCCCTGCGGATATAAAAGCGATAGCCGGAGCAGGCACTGTGGTTGCAGGACCGGCCGATGTTCTGGCAAATGAACAGACAGGGATTAAGAAAGTGATTTCACCGGGTAAAGAAATGGACCTTGGATGGGTAAAGATTGCGGCAGTTCCGGCCTACAACCTGACCAAGCAGTTCCATCCGAAAGCCAATGGATGGGTCGGCTTCATCATAAAGTTCCCGGACGCAGTAATCTATGTTACGGGCGATACGGACTTCATTCCGGAAATGAAGAACGTCAAGGCTGATATTGTGATACTGCCTGTCGGAGGGACCTACACGATGGATGCGAAAGAGGCGGCGCAGGCGGTGAACACCATCAGTCCGAAGGCGGCGATACCAATCCACTTCGGGGATATTGTGGGATCAAGGGCGGATGCGGAGAAGTTTGCCTCTCTTGTGAAAACAGCACAGGTAAAAATTCTCACCCCCATACAATGACAAGGACGGGAGGAATACGGAAATGATACAGGTGATGCTGGTACCGGAAACAGGGAAGAAGTTGATTGGAAAAGCGACTGCGGCGCATCCCGCGATAAAGAAAGCGCTGAAATCAGGGACGGTTGTGATTATCGGGGGAACTACCAACGGGTACGTTGCCGAAGAAATCCTGAAGTCCATCGGGCAGGAGGAGGGATTTTCAAGGGCAGGATTTTTCAGGGGAGTTACGGTGCCGCGTCACCTGCCCGCGGATGCGACAGGAAGGCAGCCTGAAGATAAGGCTTTTCCCGGGGACGTCATCATAGTAAACGGCAAGTGGCTGAAAGGGAAGACAATCTTTGATGCTGCGGACAGCTTGAAGAACGGAGATGTAATCGTCAAGGGCGCCAACGCGGTTGACGTACCACGGAGGCGCGCCGGCATACTCATAGGGCATCCGCACGGCGGGACGGTAATGGCCGCACTG
This sequence comes from uncultured bacterium, assembly GCA_964421645.1. GTDB lineage: Bacteria > Ratteibacteria > UBA8468 > B48-G9 > JAFGKM01 > JAFGKM01. Next base: position 525 of record CAYQXZ010000207.1, on the reverse strand, counting down.
CGGGCCGTGATAGGACGGCGGGTGAAGATGATAATACCCGTGGGGCTGGAGAAGAGGGTGTACGGCGACCTTGACGCACTCGCGGAAGAGGTGAACGCTCCCGGACAGAAAGGATTGAGACTTTTGCCCGTGATGGGAGAGATTATTACGGAGATTGATGCAATATGCATGCTGACGGGTGCGAAGGCGGAACTCTTTGCCGCGGGAGGAATCTGCGGTGCCGAGGGAGCGGTGTGGATTGCGCTTTGCGGAACTCCGGAACAAGAGAAGAAGGCGAAGGAAATCGTTGACAGGATTGAAAAAATTCCAGGCAACAGGTAGAATACTGCAAAGGAGGCTTAAATGGAGAAGAAAGCAATTGACGAGGGAAAGTCGCTTGCATGGCTGTCGTACCTGGGGATCCTTCTGCTGATACCGCTTCTGGTGAACAAGGATAACGAATATTCAAAGTTCCATGTTAAACAGGGGATTGTGTTGTTAATCTGCTGGATAGTTCTCTGGGTGGTGTCCATAGTCCTGGGGTTC
>CAYQXZ010000206.1:0-3602 GCA_964421645.1 uncultured bacterium | reverse complement strand
TCGCTCTTCTTCTCAAGATATAGAATCCTGTCAGCCATATCCCTGACGATATTATCCATTATCCTTTTGCCCAATTCTGCCGATGCCCTGGCTGGAATTCCCATGACACCTACCTTTATGTCGGGTCTCTGGGTCATGCGGGCAACCACAACCGGATCGTCCACAATCTTTTCCGCCTGCTGGTAATTATCAGGGTGCGCCATCTGGAGCTTCAGCAGACGCTCCGGGTCCAGTTTAATCTCTGCAGTGCGCACGAGTTCGGGGGCTATCGCCATAACCAGCGAGGTCTCAAGCCATCCTGCATGCCAGTCTCCTTCCCTGAATGCGTCTTTCCATCCTATCCCCTGCAGGCCGAATTTCCACACGGGCATGAGCGCCACCATCACTTTTTCAAACGCCGGATTAGTACGCAGGAGAATCTTTATCGCATTATCCAGCGCCCTTGCATTCTCGCTTCCGCCGTGGGACAGCAAAATATAGATGTTGCGGAATCCCTGAGAAACAAGCGAAATCATTGTATCGCTTACCACAAGGGACATCACCGAAGGCGAGATATTAATGGTACCGGGCAGTCCGCCTCCGGAAAAAGATGTATGTATCACCGGGGCAACCATAATGCCGGTCTTCTCCCCCACAAGTCTTCCGGTTTCCTTCGCAATCAGGGCATCCGTGCAGAGAGGAAGATGGTAACCGTGCTGTTCAGTCACACCCATGGGTATGATTATTGACCGCTTTTTCTTAAGATACTCCCTCACCATTTTCACCGTCATGTTTTCCATTACCAGCGTGTGCGAACTTCCTTTTTGTTTTTTTCCCATTCTTCTCCTTAACCCTCTCTAAGTCCTCTCCCCTCGGGGGAGAGGGAGGGGTGAGGGGGTTTCTCGTTATCTGCGATTATTTGCGCACCTTTGCGGCCGCGTTCTTTATACCTGTAATCATCATGTCAAGCTCTTCTCTTGTCAGCCGCGGATGCATGGGAAGGTTGGTCTCCCTGGCATAAAAGAACTTTTCCGCATTCGGACAGAGTTTATCCGGATAGTTGTAGAGTTTTTTCAGCCCAGTGAAGTGGTAGGTGGGCTGGTAGTGCTGTATCCCCTGTATTCCCTCTTCCCTGTAAAGAACTCTCATGAATTCATCCCTCGATGCTCCGAGCTCTTCAGCCTCAACGCAGAGCGTGTAAAGGTGGTAGCTGTGGAAACAGTTCGGATCTTCATAGACGGGTGTTATCCCCTTAATCCCCTTCAATCCTTCCGTCAGGTAGTGACCGTTTTCCCTTCTTTTCCCAACAAGCATATCCAGTTTCCTTAACTGCGCCCTGCCAACGGCGGCCTGGGTTTCGTTCATCCGGTAGTTATTTCCCCATTTTCCGTTGTCGTCAACCACGTCAAAATGAGACGGTATCCAGTAGTCCTTCACGTCCGTCTTTTCCATCCTGAAACCGGCAAACTCAAATTCCTTTTGTTCGGGCGGCCAGTGCGTTACGCTCATGCAGCGAAGACGACCGATCCTGTCGGCAAGCTCATCATTATTCGTGGTAATCATCCCGCCCTCGCCGAGCGTGGTCATATTCTTCAGCGAGTGGAAGCTGAAGCATCCAATATCCCCGACACTTCCGGCCGGTCTTTCCTTGTACTTTGAACCGTGGCCGTGCGCACAGTCTTCCATCACGTAAAGCTTATGCTTTCCGGCAATCTCCATTATGGGATCCATGTCGCACATCTGCCCGCCGTAATGGACAACGTATATGGCTTTTGTTCTTGCCGTAATCTTGTCCTCGATCTCTTTCGGATCTATGTTGAATGTCCTTGGATCGATGTCCGCATAGACGGGCTTTGCCCCTTCCTTAATGATAACCAGGGAGGTGGCAATAAACGTATTTGGAGTAACAATCACCTCATCCCCTTCACCGATTCCGAACGCCTGCGTGGCAACGTGCATCGCCGTGGTGCAATTGCTTGAGGCGAATGCGTGTTTGACCTCAAACTTCTTTGCAAATTCCTTCTGAAAAAGAGCAACCTGCGGACCCATCGTCTGGGATTCCTGCTTCATCGCCTTGAGAACCATCGCTTCCTCGTCTTCGTCATATATTGACCCGAAGAATGAATACTCGACCTTCAGCTTGACGCCGTCATTCATATGGTAGCCTGAAGTTATGCCGCCTTCCGTGTCGGATCCGGTAAACAACACCTCTTTCTTTTTCTTAGCCATTTTTCTATCCTCCTGTATTATTTACAACCAGGTAAATTATATCACAAAAAAACTACCTGTCAAGTTTCAGAAAATTCTGCAGGGTCAGGGCCGCGCCTCCCAGTCCTGCCTGCTCTTCACCCATGTCCGAGATATCAAATCTCACGTTTTCCCCGTGAAGCATATTCTGCCTGATATCCTCCATGAAAATCTTCAGGAACTCCTTGCCGAGCATCTTGAAATTGCTTTCAAGTATCACAACCCTGGGATTGAGCAGCTTTACGACATTGCCGACTGCCGAGGATAGAATCATGGAAGATTCCTTCATAACTCTTGAGGCAAGCGGATCTCCGGCATCGAATGCTTCTGCTATATCGGAGATAGCCACGGAATAACCATTGTTTTTCTTCTTCAGCTCCTGTAAACAGGATATTTCCCCCCGTTTTAAAAGCTCAACGGTATTTCTCTCTATTGCCGGAATACTCGCAAGCACCTCCAGGCATCCCTTCCTTCCGCACCTGCACTTTTCATTTCTGCCGGGCAGATTGAAATGTCCCATCTCTCCGGCCATATCCATATCGCCGCTTATCAGTTTTCCCCCGCTTATGATTCCACACGATATACCCTTGCCGTACTCAATAAAAACCAGGTCATTGATCCCCCTGCCCTTGCCGAAAAGATGTTCAGCCAGGACCTTTGCCAGCGACGTATTGATAAGGAAAATCCTGAATCCCAGCTTTTTCTCAAGATATTTCTTAACAGGGACGTTTTTCCATCCCGGCATTATTGATGAGAAAATAGAAATCCCTTTTTCCTTGTCAATGACCCCCGGGTCAACAAATCCCATACCGTAAATTTTCTTTTCCGGTATCCCCGTTTCTCCTATCAGAGACTTTACGGTGTCCGCTATCTCTGAAAGAATGACGGAACTGTCCTTGCTGTGGGATGTAAGAACTGCAGACCTGCGGTTTAATATCTCACCCTTGAGATTAAGAAGAAGCACTCTTATCTCCGGGGAAATCAGTTCACACCCGATAAAAAATTTCCCCCCGGGTATCATCTCAAGAAGATTTTCCTTTCTTCCTACGCCCTGGCGGTTCTTCAGTTTTCCCGTCTCTTTGACCAGCCCTTTTCTGATGAAATCCCTGACAACTTCCGTAATGGTGGCAAGACGTATGCCCGTTATCTCTCCTATCCTGATTCGTGATATGGGCTGGTTTTCGTAGATAAAATTAAGTATCGTCTCTCTGTGACGCCTGTTCCTGCTCTTTTCCACGCATCCTCCGTTTTTTCCATTATACCATACGTCTATACGGATTCCCGTGCGGCTTCTATCAATGCTATGATATTTTCTGCAGGGACGTCTCCCTGTATCTCCTGCGAAGGGGCAAAGATATAACCGCCGTTCTCTGACA
>CAYQXZ010000205.1:3309-3620 GCA_964421645.1 uncultured bacterium | reverse complement strand
ATAACAGCCCTCCCAGCATCAAGAACGTGAAAAGTATCGTTGAGAGAAGGTCCGTCTGCGGATAGTTGCCGATGGCCAGCAATGCGGGCACTTCGTATGTATGTCCCATGAGATTGATAAGGCCGAGCAATATGCCTGCAAGTGCGAGCACCTGCCCGGAGAATATGAAGCGTCCCGAGGAAAGAAATAGAAGTGCCAGGGAGAGTACGGCAAAATAGAGCGTCGTTGTAGGCGCCATACGTAACGCCTCCGCAGGGCCTGTGCCGGAACGAAAAACAATATTCTGCAAAAATACCGTTTCCGTTCCCCTG
>CAYQXZ010000205.1:0-3299 GCA_964421645.1 uncultured bacterium | reverse complement strand
GATATATCCGGCTATGAAAAATACGCTTATGAGCAGAACGCACAGGGCGCAAAAAACCGAGACTTTTTTATGGACAGGAGAAAACTTGTCCTTGTTTAAAAAGAAAAGAGCGGCGCCTGACAGGAAAAAGGCGGCGGAGGTATCAATCTGAACTATGCCGAAGACGCTTATCATGCCGCGCAATGCTTCCAGTCCGCTCATCCAGATTAGAGAGGAAATAATGCCTATGATGGCGGCGCCCAGTCCGGCTCCCCGTGAAAAAGACCTGAAGGATGAAATTACGGTGTCCTGACTTACGGTTATCATTGCACTGCTCCCCGGTAAATTCCGTTTCCCGCTATCAGGACGGAGAAGATTCCTCCCAGCGGATAATCTCGTAACGGCCCGTGGTCGGGAAGAAAGGCGGCGGCGATGTCGTCACCCTCATATCATAACGGTAATCCTTGATATAACCGCTTCTTATCTGTCCCGTGTTCGCCCAGAAGGTTCCCACCGGCCCGCGGTAATTCTGGAGTATGCCGCCCCAGATGGTCAAAGTCCCTTTCGGATTTCCAGTATCATAGTCCTGCACGGAAAAATCCTTGTCAAAAACCATCAGGGTGGCATGTATCACCATGTTGCTCGGAGTCGAGGAGGAAACCTGCATTTTTCTTCCGGAGACCAGTCCGAGCATGCTGGTGCAGGCAGGGTTATCCGGAGGCACGCTGTACTGAATGCGGTTGGTTATCATCATATCTCTTTCAGCCGCCACGGAAAGCCGGCCGTTCAGGGTCCCGGATACGGATATGTCGCCCGTAGCATAAATAACCCCGTTAAAAGAACTCAGCGCTCTGGTATAAGTCCGTGTTCTACCGCTGACTACCGCCGTGTAAGTGACACTGGTATTATTGATAGTTACCGTGGAATTACCGGTAATGTGTATCCCCCCGGCTGAAGCGGCATTCTTCATGTTCAAAAGGTTTTTATACTTGTTCATGTCTATGGGGTCTACGCTCAGTTCGTACCCTGCATGAAAAACCGGGTTGCTCGTGACGCCGGGATAATAGTTGAAGGAATTTGCGGTGCTTGTAACCCTCCCGTGAAAGTTTGGAGAGCCGTAGATATTAATCTGGCTGTTGGAATGGACAGGTCCGTAAAAAACATCCTGGGTGACAAACCAGATGGTCTGTCCAAAATCAGGGTTGTATTCGTTGTTCGTAAAGTAGGCGTATTTGGCAAAGCTTTCTATGCGCATCAACAGGTTTACTTCCCTCTGGACGGTTATCGTTCTTGCCGGAGCGTATGTTTCCACCCTGCCGAGAGAAACGACCCGGTATTCCTTTAAGGCGCTGGCGGGATTTTCCGGGTCGGGGTGAATGGTAATTTCATACTCGCCTGTCCCGAATTCCTGCGGTTCGTCCTCGCCGAAAAGTACTATGGGCTCAGTTTCACTATATGCGGAACCGGTGTCTTCCAGATGTTTTTTCAGCCATGCCTTGCCGTGTTCGACGCCTGCCTCGGCAATCCAGAAGGTGCCGGCCGGATAAACCTCCCTGTGGCTGAATGACCTTTCCGACACCGACAGAGAGATAAAAGCAATGCCGGTAAGAGTAAGCAGCAGGCCGAAAATCACAACCATCGGAAGCACGAACCCTTTCTTCTTCATGCCATTCTCCTTCAATTCAACAAGACATTGCGCATAACGAAAGTTCTTTGCATGGGAAAATTTTTTCCGCTTCTCCGCAAAACCATATCTATTCCTATCCCCCCCGGAACATCCTCATTGCTCCGGTCTTTGGCAGGGAAGGTAAAGACAAGAGAGTGGAGTGACCCCGAAATCAATACATTGCTCGCCTGGTCATCAACCTGATACAGCAGATTATTCCCGTCAACGTAAAAAATCTTCACCCATTCATGGTTTCCTTCCAAATCATTTTTGGTCAACCTGTCCGCTGTTCAACACAGAAGCCCCTGTTGCCCCTCTCGCCGTTCTTGCAATATAATTTAATGCGAAAGAAGATTCCGACTGCAGAAGCACTTTTGTATTTCCCCTTATCCATATATTTGCCGAGGTTGTCTGAATTGTTCCAAAGAGCACGACCAGGATACCGCTGATGATTATGGCGATAATCATTTCAATCAGCGTAAAGCCATGTGATTTGCGGGAAATTGCTTTTTCTCTAAGCATTATGCTCCTCCGTCAGCATGTTTGCTCCGCATTTGTCATTTGGCAATAACCGTTGCCAGCCGCACTTCCTGCGTTGCACCTTTTTCCGTCCAGCTGACGGTCACTTCGACTTCCTGCATATAATCTTCAAAATCCTCATCTTCCGGCGGAGAAACAATCGTTATGCGGTCAAATGACATATTTCCAACAATTATGTCCTGCTCACTGCCTCCCGATATTGAGGCGTATGGCAAACCTTTCAGTTCTTCCAGTTTCTGTTCCGCCAATTCCTTTGCCTGCCGGTAATGCCCCGACAGATTGATATCCACCAAGCCGTAGGAAAAAAACGCCAGCCCGCCAACCATTATGATGAGAAAAACAGCAAGAGAAACAAGAATTTCAACCAGCGTATATCCTTTTTTGTTTTTCATATAATTTCACCGGAGAGGATGTCGGAGCCGCTCCCCGGTGTTACTTTCGTCCCATTCTTCCAAGGGAAGGCAAAAGCGGCTCAGAAGCTTTATTCCAACGGAAGCATTCTCTTCTTTTCTTCTCCTGCAAAAACCTCCGCTTCTTCTCCAGTAATAATTTTAGGAGTAAGGAAAATTACAAGATCTGTCTTCTCCTGCTCCGATGCCCTGTTGCTGAAAAGAAACGGCAGTATATCCCCGAGGATGGGAACCTTGTTTGTCCTTCTTCTCGTATCCTGTCTCAACAGTCCGCCTATAACCAACGTTCCGCCGTCCTTGATTATGACGCTCGTCTTTACCCTCCGTTCATAGGTATCAACGGCAGGAGGGTCGGTAAAAACCGCCGATTGTATATCGTCAGACCTTTTGGCACAAACTTGCCCCAAAACTAACTTGCACTGGTGAATTTGCGGCGGGTCGCTTTCCTGACATTACGGATGAGTTTTCTTGTGCTGCCGGGACTTACTGCCTGTTCTTCGTCTGTCCTCTCCAATACCTGGGTGGTTTCTTCCATCGCTTTCTCCTTTTCCAACACCCTTATTATAGGGTATCAGACCACCCGAAACAAAGTTAACCAGGTCTCTGTTAGTTTTTGGAGGGATTTGTACCGCAAGGTCTAAAGATTAACAATAACGGGCACTATGACTCTAACAATGAAAGACACGGCTCTAAGCAGCATCAAG
>CAYQXZ010000204.1:0-3663 GCA_964421645.1 uncultured bacterium | reverse complement strand
CTAAATATCATATAATAATATCTTAGAAGAATTAATCCAGAGAGAGACAATTCCGAATTCAGTTCGCAGGAGGGCAAGACGGTGACGTATGTTTTGGAAATAACGGGCTGGATTTGCCAGAGAGCAAGACGGCAAGGAGGAGGCAACGAGACGTATTAAACATACGTTGAGGCAGCCGACGACGCAGCCAACGCAACTCTCTGGATAAAGGCAGCCCGGTATATGCCCCTGTAGCTCAGAGGATAGAGCAACGGTTTCCTAAACCGTGTGTCGCCCGTTCGAGTCGGGCCAGGGGTACTGATACGAACGCATTAAGTTGCATTACAAAGGTTGTCATTGCGAGGCGTTTTTTGCCGTGGCAATCTGGACCGAGATTGCTTCGCTATCGCTCGCAATGACAAATTACTCGTTTCGTGTATGCTGACTGTGAAAAGGGGGATAAAATGAAACTGGGGGTGCAGAGTTATTGTTTCAGAGGGTTCAAGGATAACAAGGCGGTTGCGCGCATGGTCAGGGACTGCGGGCTTGACAGGATAGAGCTCTGCGGGGTGCACTGCGATTTCACCGACGTCTCTAAATTCAGGGATGTCATAGAGACATACAAGGATGCAGGCGTGGAGATCTGTTCCATCGGCGTGCAGGGAATGAATAACGACGAAAAGAAGGAACGGAACTTCTTTGAGTTCATAAAGATGGCGGGCGCAAAAATTATGAGCGTTGATTTCTGCCCGGAGACAGTCCCGGCCGCTTACAGGACCGCGGAGAAACTCGCCGGCGAGTACGACATGAAACTTGCAATACACAACCACGGTTCCGGGCACTGGCTCGGCTCCGAGCAGATACTGAACTACGTTTTCAACAACACTTCCCCGAGGATAGGACTGTGCCTTGACACCGCATGGGCGCTGGATTCCAGACAGGATCCCCTGCACCTGGCTGAAAAATTCGGAGAAAGACTGTACGCCGTTCACCTCAAGGATTTCATCTTTGACAGGGCGGCAAGACCGCAGGACGTCATTCTGGGTGAAGGCAACCTGAAGCTGAAAAACCTCCTTGAAATCCTGGATAAGAACTCCTTTTCTGGAGAGTCAATAATTGAGTACGAAGGAGACGTCAACAATCCGGTTCCTACCCTGAAGAAATGCGTTGAGGCGGTCAGTAAAGCAGGATAACGATGGCGGAAAGACTTCAGAAAAAGCTGGGTTTGCTGGAGGTTTTCTGCATAGCCAGCGGCGCCATGATAAGCTCGGGCATCTTCATTCTCCCCGGGCTTGCCTTCGCGCACGCCGGACCCGCGGTAATACTCTCCTATTTCATAGCGGGGCTTGCATGCATTCCCACCATAATGAGCATGTCCGAACTTGCCTCTGCGATGCCCAGGGCAGGCGGTGACTATTTCTACATAGCGAGAGGATTTGGCTCCTTCGTGGGTACAATAGCGGGTTTCGGTTCATGGTTTGCCTTGAGCTTCAAGAGCGCCTGGGCGTTGATCGGAATGGGAGTGTACCTGGGTCTTCTGATATCCTTTCCCGTTCAGTGGACAGCGGTCGGCCTGTGCGCCTTCTTCGTGGTTCTCAACATTGCCGGAGTAAGGGAGGCAAGCAGATTCCAGGTTTTCCTTGTTGCGGGGCTCATAGGCATCATGTTCCTGTATATCATAAGGGGACTGCCGCATGTGGACCCGGCAAGGTTTATCCCGTTTTTCCCCAAGGGTCAGCTCGCAATGTTCGGAACAGCGAGTTTCGTTTTTGTTGCCTACGGCGGACTGACCAAGATAGTGGCGATGGCCGAAGAGATAGACAGACCCGAAAGAAACCTCCTGCTGGGGATGGTAATATCCCTGTCGGTTTGCGCGGTGTTATACGTTCTGATGGTCACGGTTACCGTGGGAATAGTTAACCCGGAGATACTCTCCGGGACGCTCATGCCGATCACGAAAGGGGCCGAGGTGTTCTCCGGAGGCGCCTTTCAGGCCGCGATCGGCGTGGGAGCTTCCCTTGCATTCCTTACCACCGCTAACGCCGGGATAATGAGCGCGTCAAGATATCTGTTCGGTATGAGCAGGGACGGACACCTGCCCGCAGTTTTTCAGAAGATAAGCCGTTTCCAGACGCCGCACGTCGCGGTTCTCGCCACAGGATTATTCATGTCCTGCGTCATTCTTGCGCTGAAACTGGAAATCCTCGTGAAGGTAGGGTCCGTTATCTTCCTGCTCCTGTACATCTTTGCGAATGCAACGGTAATTCTTTTCAGGGAGAGCGGGCTCGCGAGTTACCGGCCGACTTTCCGCTCGCCCCTCTATCCGTATCTGCAGGTTGCCGGAATTCTTCTGACCGGATTCCTGCTCCTTGAGGTATCTACAGGCGTGCTGTTTCTGACCCTGATATTCATATGCGCCAGCGCGATGGTGTACAGGCATACGTCGCACAGGAAGGTTATCAGGGATTCCGCTCTCGGGCACATTGTGAGGCGGCTCATAAGCGTTGACAGGGAACTGACAGCGGTTGATGTTTCTACCGAACTGCGGGAGATAGTGATTTCAAGGGACAACATTGAGGACGACAGTTACTACCGGAGATTGAAACACGAGATTTTTGATGATATTATTAACAGTAGCAGCGTTCTTGATGTAAAGGGGCGGCTCAAGATTGAACCTTTGTTCAGGAGGGTCGCTGAAGCCCTCTCAAGGGAACTGCCGCTTGACAGGCTTGAACTTTTGCGGAAGTTCATGGAAAGGGAGAAGACCTCCACCACCATAGTTGAGCCGGGCATTGCCATTCCCCATCTCATCGTTGAGGGGAAGGAGATGCTCAAGGTTCTCTTTGTGCGCGCAAAGGAAGGAATCATTTTCCCGGATGGCAGTGTCGTGCACATATTGATAGTTGTCGTCAGCTCTCCGGACCGGCGGCACCTTCACCTTAAGATGCTCGGCTATTTCGTCGGCATGATAGAAGACCAGGATTTCAGCAACGACTGGTTTTTCCATCTTGAAGAAAAACAGCTGGGGGAAAAGGTCTTTGCGTTCATAAGCAAGAAGATTTCCGTCCGCAAAGGATGACACCGGAAGGTGGTATACATTGTTCGCCTCCCCCTTGAGGGGGGAGGCAGGCGCGCAGCCGAAGGCTGAGTGCGGTGGGGGTGAGGAGGTAGTGATATGAAAGCGCAAAAGAATATAGTAATAGGGGTATGCGGTTCAATCGCCGCATACAAGTCTGCGGAGATTGTCCGGCAGTTCGTAAAGAAAGGATGGAACGTGCAGGTGGTGATGACGGAAGCGTCAAAGCACTTCATAACGCCCCTGACGCTTTCAACTCTCTCCGGGAGACAGGCTTATTCCGAAATGTTCAATAAAGATGGTTTTACAGAAAACCATATTTCCATATCCGACTTTGCCGACGTGATACTGGTAGCGCCGGCAACCGCCAATGTGATCGGGAAGATGGCCGGGGGCATATGCGACGACCTGCTTACCTGCGCGCTCTGCGCCTTCAAAGGCCCTGTGGTTATCGCTCCCGCGATGAACGAGAATATGTGGCGGAATAAGATTGTGCAGGAGAACGTTGAAAGGCTGAAGAAAAACGGTTATTATTTTGTCAATCCTGAAAAGGGCGCCCTGGCATGCGGCAGGGAAGGCGCCGGCAGGCTGGCAGGTGTGGAAAGCAT
>CAYQXZ010000203.1:0-3672 GCA_964421645.1 uncultured bacterium | reverse complement strand
ACCCATGTTTCCCCCTTCAAAAAAATTATACATCCTGCCGCGAAAAATTCCAAAAATCATGTGCGATTCTCAAGATATTTCATTGCCGGTGTTGAGCAGATTCCTGAATAAACCTTCCTGCAGTGAGAGCTGCTCATACGTCCCTTCCTGGATAATGCGGCCTTTCTCAAAGACAAGTATACGGTCCACATTCCGTATGGTTGACAGCCGGTGAGCTATGACAATAGTTGTATGACCTTCCATTATCTTTTTCATCGCAAGCTGAATCTTCTTCTCCGACTCGTTGTCCAGCGCCGAGGTTGCCTCATCAAAAATATAGTATCTGGGATTGGCCAGGAGCGCCCTGGCGATGGCGATTCTCTGTCTCTGGCCCCCCGAGAGATTTGCGCCACTCTCGCCTATTTCCGTATTCCATCCGTCAGGAAGCTGTTTGATGAACTCCGAAGCGTATGCCGCTTCCACTGCTGCCATGATCTCATCCTCTCTTGCCTCCGGCCTTGCTATGGTAATGTTCTCTCTTACCGTCATCTGGAACAGGAAAGGATCCTGCGGAACAACTCCGAAAGAAGACCGTATATCCCTTATGGAATAATGCTTCAGATTCTCCCTGTTAAACAGGATCGCGCCTGACTGCGGGTCATAAAAACGCAGAATGAGATTGACAAAAGTAGTCTTGCCGGAACCGCTCGGTCCTACGAGAGCAACGCTTTCGCCGTCTCTGACTTCACAGTCTATACCTTCAAAAACAGGCATATCTTTGTATCTGAACTCAACATTTTTGAATTCTATCACAGGCCAGTTGTTCTTACGCGCAATGCCTGACTGCTTCTCTATGTTTACCCTTGCCGCCGGCGGCAGCTCCGGAGTGGTTGTCTGCGTCTTGATTATCTTCTCTATTCTTTCCAGACCTGATTCCGCGTTTGCCCTCACGAGGTTTATCTCAAGAAGAGTAAGTAACGGCCCCATCAGAAGATTGATACTGCTTATGAAAGCAAAGAATTTCCCTACTGTAAGCTTGCCGTATATGCAAAGAAAAGAACCTGCCCCGTAGATAACCGCTATGCACACGTACTGAAGCCCTTCGGGTTTTATATGCTCAATCTGCTGCCTGAATGCAAGCGAACGTCCCCTGATAAAAATCATGTTCATTTGCTCATAAAAGAAATCTGTACTCCTTTTCTCAATAGCGTGAATCTTGATTGCCCTGCTTCCGCGCAGCATGTCCGCGACATAGCGGCTTGCCGTGGATTCTGTTTCCATGAAATCAGCCGCATACCGGCGGATGATGCGCATTGAACGGCGGTTTATCATGACTATCGTGGCCGCCATTGCCACGGTGATAAAAGTCATGAAGATATTCAACTTCGCCAGCGTGAATACCACGACTATCCACGAAACGAACTGGTACGGAACCGTCAGGCAGAACTGATTCAGGAAAGTCTTCAGGGAGTTAATCGGTGTCCCGAAGATATAGTTGAACATCTCTCCGCTGGATGTCCTGTCATGAAAACGGAAGCAGAGATGCTGTATGTGCCTGAAAAAGCGTATTCTCAACTCAAAGAGCAGGCCCTCTACGGCTGTAATCAGCCTGCGGTATCCTATGGTCCACACGGAAATCCGGAATAAACTCAAGAAAAGGTAAAGGGCTACAAAAATCATCGTTGCAGTCAGCTTCTGCGAAGGCGTTCCCGGACGGTTTATCCCGTCGTCCACTATGTACTTTATTACCAGCGGCTGGAGCGCAACGGCTATCCCGACAAAACCGGAGCAGACTGCCGCTACGGCCACATTTGACCGGTAAGCCCCCATGTAGACGAAAAGCGCCCTCCAGAAGGATTTATTTTTTTTCATCTTTGGCCTATTTAATCACAATTGATGGAGATAATCAAAGTTTTCCTTGCCTGATTTATACAGCAATATTCATGGTTGACTCTATACATGAAATCGCATAAAATAGGGCAACTTACAGGGAGCTGCATGCAATCAGAAAAGGACCGTAACTTACGCTCAACAGATGAAAAAATAATGGACTTTTTGAAGAACCAGACGCAGTTTCATCTGGGCTTCCTTCCGACCGAACAATCTCACCCCGGGACCATCGGCCTGGACGAAGTCTGCAAAAAAGATACCGCGGCAGGCATAAAGATGCTGTTGAGCGTTGACAGGGACATTCCGCCCAGAGTCTCCACGGTGCTTGCCTCGCCAGAATTCAAAAGATTGCTTGCCTCAATGAAAAAATCCGTGACAGGAGGAGGGAAAATTGTTTTTTCCGGATGCGGAGCCACCGGACGCTTGAGCATACTGCTTGAGGCCGCGTGGCGCAAATCACCCCATTCCAAACCCGGTATGGAAAATCGGGTCTTCAGTATCATGACTGGCGGAGACTACGCGCTGGTAAGATCAGTGGAGTCATTTGAAGACTATGCAAGTTTCGGCCGCAGGCAGGCAAAGGACATTGGAATAACCTCTGCCGACACCTTCGTTGCCGTCACCGAAGGCGGGGAGACGTCATCGGTACTCGGGTCTGCAATGCAGGCGGCTGACGACGGAGCGAGTGTATTTCTTGTCTTCAACAATCCGGCTGAACTGCTTTCCGAAAGAATAGAACGTTCAAGAGAAGCAATAACGGACCCGCGGATTACGGTTCTTGACCTTTGTACCGGACCCATGGCAATTGCGGGTTCAACGAGGATGCAGGCGGTTACTTCGGAACTGCTGGTTCTCGGTTATGCCCTGCAGAAAACATTCAATTCCTATTCCGGAGCAGATGACCGGAATCCGGTTGAGACTTTCATACAACTCCTTGATGACCTCGTTGGAGAAGAGGCTCTGGAAACCCTGTCCGCTTTTGTGGAATATGAACAACATATCTACTCAAATGGCGGGCTCATAACATATTTTGGAGACAAAAGCCTGCTGGATATCTTCACCGACACCACGGAACGCGCCCCCACCTTCATGCTGCCGCCTTTCGTCAAGTGTGATGATAACGTATCGCCGCAGTCCAGGGCATTTGTAAAGAGTCCCCTGCATCCTACCGAAAAAGCATGGCAGGAAGTCCTCGGCAGGAAACCCAGATGCCTGGAATGGACACGGCAAGATTACATAAAGCTTAACGCTTCCGAAAAAATCATAAATAATCCTCCGGCTATCACCGCCGCCGAAATGCTAAAATTCAAAATAGGGAATGAACCCGACGAGAGGAGATTCGGAACAAAATCTTCGTCAGCCGTAGCAATATTATCGGTATCAGATATACCGGGGATTCAAAACTTCCTTCAGGCATTCAACCGTCACAAAAAGGATTTCTCCGAGAGTAGAATTTATTTCATCGGGAGCAACTGCCCTATCCAGGGCTCCTACTGCATCCCCTGCCGGATAGAAAAATCTCCTGTCAACCTCTGGGAACACCTCGCGGTGAAACTCGTGATGAACACGGTATCCACCATAACGATGGTGCGGATGGGAAGGATCAAGAGCAACTGGATGTCATGGGTGGAAACAAGTAATAAGAAACTGATTGACCGCTCTACCAGGCTGATATCCGAACTTTCAGGCCTCTCTTATAAAGATGCCTGCAGAGAACTCTTCGTCTCCATCGGGGAGATAGAGAAGACCGACTGGAGCGGCAGAGAAAAGCCTTCCCCGGTCCAGTACACCCTCTCCCGCCTG
>CAYQXZ010000202.1:0-3682 GCA_964421645.1 uncultured bacterium | reverse complement strand
CAAAGATAAAATCCACCTCAACTCTCTGGGACTACGGTATCCTCGGCCCCGACCTCCAATAGTGTGCATTTTTTTCTGATATGAAAATTCAGCGGTTGTGCTGGAGGGTTTCCAGCATGGCGTGGACGTTCGCCGGAGGAGCCTCGGGTGGAACATAATTGGAGATCCCGGCAACAACGCCGTTATATTTCTTCGCCGTTTCCAGGCAGGAAAGGACTTCCCTTGTCACGTCGTCCGATGTTCCCCTGCTCAACGTCCATGAGCTGATGTTACCGATCAGCGTGAGTCCCGGGAATCTCTTCCGGAGTTCTGAGAGGACCATCCCTGCCTTCAGGTCTATTTCAAAATACCCGTCTATTCCGGACTCTCCGAAAAGCGCGTCAGCCACAGGCCAGAGGTTACCGTCGCTTGCAAAAAGATGGTATCCGCCGGCATCGTGGCATATTTCCGAAACCTCCTTGATGCCAGGGAGTATCAGTTCCCTGAAAGAGCGGGGAGAGTAGAGCGGCCCGGCATCGGAAGCGAAGTCACCGCCTCCAAGGAAGAACCGGAATCCCAGGCCGGAAAGGAAAGCTACGTTTCTCCGTGCATACTCTACTTGCTGTGCGATGCGGGCCCTTACCAGCCCGGGATCGGTGAGCAGTGCTTCAAGCCACAGACCTGCCTGCCCGATACCCACACCAACCCCATGGGCCTCTATGACGTAATCTTTGCCGTATAATTTCTGTGCCCGGATATGGTCGGGAAACATTTCCACGGTGGGTTTATAGCCGGCAACCGCCTTTTCACCTGCGGCCACCTGTTTTCTCGCTGTGTCCGGATCAGGCTTTCGCTGGCGGTATGGGAAGATGCCGGTCTGTTCAATGGCGGG
The DNA here is from genome assembly GCA_964421645.1 of uncultured bacterium. GTDB lineage: Bacteria > Ratteibacteria > UBA8468 > B48-G9 > JAFGKM01 > JAFGKM01. Next base: position 2,811 of record CAYQXZ010000202.1, on the reverse strand, counting down.
ATGAAAGCGCATGACCTGCCACTCATCTTCGGCTCCCTCTTCAAAGAGGTAGGTATGCTCATCCAGCTTTCTGGTAGGTTTGTGGTTATACCGCCAGTACGCGGGACGTATCATGTCCTGCCCGGTAGCCATCGCCAGGTCAATCGCATCGCGGAAGGAACGCTCCAGGAATTCTTCGTGCCATCCCTCAAAGAGAGAGGTTGCTTCGCGCCAGTACTGTATCCCGCCGCCCACGAATGCTTCCCTTCCCAGAACTAACGATGCAGCCCGCGACGAGAAGCCGCGGTGGTTTACGGGGATGCGGTCGGTTGCCTTCTTGCCAAACGCGGCTTCAATTCTTTCTCTTGATGTCATTGTATGTTTATCAGGCTTCGGGCGGGGTGGTCATCACGACTTCACGGAGGCGCTCCATGAAGTGGCGGTAGTTGGCGAACGTGCAGGTCTTCAGTACAAAGTGGTCTGGTCCGGGTATGAACCTGCCCTTTCTGATTAGCGTGCGAGCTTTCTCTATCTCCCTGTCAATGGCTTCCTTCCCTTCGTACATGCATTCCTTGCGCAGGCCGCCTATGACTCCTACCTTCGGGTAACGGTCAAGTGTACGTGCAACATCGTTGCCTGCAAGGACTTCATATGGATATAGAGCAGTCACTCCGCCCTCAAGCATGAGTTCGGTAAGATCTTCTATGAACCCGTCGGAGTCAACCAGTATGACCTTTATCCCATGTTCTCTTGCGAATGCGGCGATTTTCCTGTAGCATGGTGTCATGAACTCGCGGAAGGTCTTCGGAGAGATAAGTGAACCGTTCTTGGAAGCCATGTCCTCCCAGCACTCAATGAGGTCAAAATCCACGTCCTTAACCATCTTTTTCCAGATGTGGATTGCCATCTCCGTGTAGTAGTTCATTATGTCGTGGACCAGTTCCGGCTTGTCGTAGAATGCGTACGCAAGGTTTTCATCGCCCATTTTCTCCCTGGGAATGCCGTAGACTCCCCTGTGTGTGAGCTGAAGCGGATAGTCCCGTGTCTTATATTCTTTCACAAGCTCGTTCCAGTTTGCCGGGAAACGTGCCGGATCGTCCGGATCAAGATGCTTTTTCTTGTAGGATTCCCAATCTTCTTTTGTTTTTATGGGCCAGCCGACGTTGTGGCGGTTGTAGTCCCCGCTCTTGTATATCTGCCATAGGGTGCCGTCGCCACCGCGGCGCAGTATTATCTCCCCGTCTTCCTTAATGGTGACTTCTTCCTCCAGCCTTGAGGCGTCCATGTTAACCGGAGTCGTTCCCCATCCCCTGTATGTTCCCTCAAATTTCAGCACCTTGTCTATGGATTCTCCTATGCCCGGGTATTCTGCCTCCCACTCCTTGTGCGCTGCATTGGTTCCGCCGAATACCTTGATAAAAGGAACCCGGTCAACCTTTTCTCCCGTAAGCGTCCTGACAAAACGTTCTCTGGTATTCATTTGGTCTCCGTTTCACCCCCTCCTTTTTTCCTCCCCCCTCGAGGGGGAGGATGAAGGTGGGGGGAAATTCATTTCTTCGGGGGGAGGTGCACGCTCTTCTTGTTTACGTCCTCCACGGCCTCCATTATACCTTCCGCGTAGGTCGGGTGACAGAAAAGTATCTTCTCAATGTCCTCAACCTTCAGTTTGTTCTTAACAACGAGCGTTGAGAGTGAAACCAGCTCCGTGGCGCCTTTTCCCACGATATGAATTCCGAGGATCTCTTTCGTGCCGGCATCCGCTACCACCTTCACAAAACCTTCGGTGTGTTTCTCGGCATATGCCTTGCCAAGGGCGGCAAACGGGAACTTGCCCACGGACACGTTCAGTCTTTTATCCTTTGCCTGCTTTTCCGTCAGTCCACACAGCCCTATTTCAGGGTGCGAGAAGATTGTTTCGGGGATATTTTCATAGTCCATTTGACCAATAACTTTCCCTGCAATAGCCGCGGCGGCTGTCGTGCCTTCCTTCGTCGCAATGTACGCGTACGGATATTTACCGTTTACGTCGCCTATCGCATAGACGTTTTCCATGGACGTCCTCATCAGTCCGTCGGTCTTTATCCCCCCGTTTTCCATCGCCAGCCCCGTACCCTCAACCGCACATAGATTGGCAGCCCTGCCTACCGCAACGAGTATCTTCTCTTCAGTAATCTCTTCAATAGATTCAATCTTCTTTCCGGTCAAGACATTGATTCCAGTTTTTTTCATAGAGGTTTCAAGAATCTTTGTCACGTCAATATCCTTGCCCGGCAGAAGCGTCGGTTCCATTTCATACATGGTAATCCTTACCCCGAACCTGTTCAGTATGCCGGCAAATTCACAGCCGATGACACCGCCTCCCACTATGGCGACGCTTTCCGGCAGTTTCTCAAGGTTCCAGAGATCGTCGCTTGAAAGCGTCCTGTCCGCTGTCCTGCATATAGCCGGGGTGCACGGGGTACCCCCGGTTGCAATAACGATATTCTTGCCTTCAATGACCTTGTCTCCGACCTGAACCTTGTTTTTCTCAATCACCTGTCCCCGTCCCTGCAGGAAATCTACGCCGTTCTGTTTAAGAAGAAAGCTTACGCCTGTTCTAAGCCGCAGTATCACGTCCGTTTTTATCTCGTTGAGCACCCTGGACCATTCAAAAGAAGTCTCTCTTTTTATTGAAGCGTATCTTGATTTACCGAGTTCTTCCGACACTGCGAATAGAGCTTTTGTGGGAATGCATCCCTTGTTAAGACATATGCCCCCGAGGTCCTTTTCCTCCACCAGGCAGACTTTCAGTCCGTACTGTGCGCACCTTATCGCGCACGGGTATCCCCCCGG
>CAYQXZ010000201.1:0-3685 GCA_964421645.1 uncultured bacterium | reverse complement strand
TCGATATCCTCGCCCCGTTATACCTCACGGGTTCAACAAAACACCTGCTTATCACTATTCTTGGTTTTGCCTTGCTTGATGTGCTCATGGTCATTTAACAAGCACGGGCTCTGCCCAGATCGCATGTATGTTCTTGTTTTTACCGGGGCACTCCACAAAAAGTGTAATCAATTCGGCGTCTCCAGGATTAACCTCAATATCCGTATATGCATCTTTTCCCGTCATTATGCCGCTTTCGTAAAGAATGTCCCCGCCGCAGTCAACAAGGGTATTGTGTGCGTCCCTGTAAACAGGCGGCGTTTTTGCATCAATAATTCTGAATACCGCCTCGCCTTCCCTCGCTGTAAGCGGAGAAACACCTGCCTTCACCCTGATTTTCGTGAAAAGATTTGCAGGTATCTCGTACATGACATAACCAAAGGTCATTGCGATTCCGTCGGCAAATTCCATCATCCTTCCGCCGCCCTGCACTCCAGCTTTTATAGTTAACGGCACAAGATTGCCCTTTCCGTCACAGTCGTAATCCATCAGGGGATAGAAAAAATACGGGTCAACGGTAAACGCGTTCACGGGAACCGTACGGTTCAGTTTGACTTCCTTCAGCGATTCAATTTCGTTATCCTCAAAACGTCCTGACGCAATGCAAAAGGCTGTATTCCACAGGGACGAAAGAAGTCCTGCGGCCTTCTTGTAGCATGTGTTTATATGTATCTCTGCGCCGCCCTGGTCTTCCGCGTACAGTGCGTTCACCGCGGGAACAAGCCTGGTCTTACCCCATTGGACCATTCTTTCATATTCATCAACCGTATTAAAAACGGTCTCCCTGATATCAAGTCCGAGGAGACGCGGAGATATTCCCCTGCACAAATCGGCACGAACGGACACACTGTCAAGAGAGCGGTGCATCTGCCAGTACTTCCCGGCCGGAGGAGGCAGAAGGCTGTAAATGGAAAGGTTATTCCAGAGATGAGCAGGATGACAGCCGTCCGCGATATAATGGGCAAGGATTCCCCCGAAAGCTATTGATTCCCGTATGTTTCCTGATGAGAGGGCGGCAACCATCCTGCCTGTATAATAACTGAAAACATCTCTTGTGAGACTCCTGTCGTATCCGGAGGAAAAAGGGACCATTGCAAACCTGTCCGTAGGTCCATGGGGTATTGCGTTACCGTCGGGAAGGATGCAGTAATCCGCGTAGTCAGAAGCAAATAAATCATCAGGCAGGATTGAGAAACGTGACAGCTCATCCTCCTTTCCCTTCCATGGTTCCTTCTGCCATGAAGCAAGCGCATTGTAAGCAAGAACAGCTACGCCCGAATGCTGAGGTCCTGACGGCATTTTTCCTCCTTTACCCAGAACTCTTTTATGACACACCCGATATGTGAGGCGTTAATGATTTTGCTTCTCAGAATACAATTATTTTTCAATCCCCAAACTTCAGCTTTCCGAACCTGTCAATAACATGGTAGGTGGATGAAAACGTGGGCGACCATGCACTCCACGCACGCGGATCCGCCCATTTCATCGTGGGAACACGGTTTCTATAAAAGTTTATACCCCACTCTTCTCCTTTTACCGGAGGAGTTTTTGTCAGCGTTGTAATGGGTATTACAAGTTCGGCGCTCCATGCATCCTTTCCGCGCCACGACTTGCCCTTTATTGCCGGGTCAAAGTCAAAGAGTTCCGGGGAGCGGTATCTGCCGGGCCACCTGTACCACAACAGGCCGTTCGCATTCATCATGACGTGGAGATAATCGCTCAATCTCTTTCCCACATCTATGACAACCTCAACTGAATCGTCGGTGCAGATACCTGAAGTGGAAACCCGCTGGTCCAGTCTCTGCTGGTCCATGAACGGCTCGGTGCATTTGAAACCAACGTAGAAATTCTTCCCGTCGTATGCGGTATATGCAACGGTTACCGTATCAAGTGCCTGGTTGTAGAGATTTACAAACGGCGGGGTTGCTGCTGCGTTCTGCCAGAATGTTTCGTCAAGCTTGCCGTCAAGAACAACATCTACCTTTAACCTCGGAATTTCCATGACCGGAACACCGGCTTCGTAAATTTTCTTATGTCTTTCAAGATTTGTTTCAATTCTCCCCAGTGCGGAATCCTTTACAAGTTTCACCCTCAAACTGTAGGGTTCCTTCACGGCAAGCCTCTCCGCCCTTGATATCGCCTCGCGCAAGGTATTCATCCTCTCCGGAGATGCGAGAATTGTCATCTGCTTCACCTGGCTGCTGCCCTTTGCCTTTAGGTATCCTTCGGTCATGCTCTGGTTGTATGCATCTTCCAGGGTATCCCAGAAAACTCTCATGGGTCCTGCAGCCGGACCGTAGAAAAGCCTGTAGTACTCTTTCAGGACGGAATCCGCGTCTATTTCCCGCTCTCTAAGAAATTTGAATGTCAGGTAATAGTTCAGGTGGTAGAGTCCGGGATTGCGGTTTTGCATTCCGGGCAGGCTGGGCATTTCTATGAACATCCCGTCCAGTCCCATGTCACGAAGACGGCTCATGTACTTCGCGATGGCATGCGGTCTTATCCTTGGAAAACCCTCCGGGCTGTCAATATAATATTCCCAGGTGAACAGGCGGCTTACATTCTTCCGCCATGCTTTCAGCACGTCCATACCGTATCCTTCCCAGCCGTCCGCCATGCAGGCCGTGACCGCAACGTTCTGTTCCAGCGGGAAATCCGGCGGTTCAAACATGGCAGCGTACGCAAAGCTCGTAATGTAATAGTCCGGATATATCCTGCCTGTAATCCTTGCCACCTCGTTCACGCAATTCCATATGTAGTTGCTTGCCACACCGTTTCCGAAGTAAGGCCCCTGTCTTTCAGGTTGCAGGGGGGGCACAGTATCATTTCCATAATCGCGGTTATCCTTGGGACCGACGGCAAAGAAATCTCCCGCGCTTATCGTGCCTGCCTGCGTATCCTTGGTGCCGAATCTCCTCTCGGAAAAGGGATGGCTGAAGAATTGTTTCGCATCCTCGGCAAGCTGTTTCATTACTTCAGGATTTCCGAATTTCAACTGCACGTTCTGCCCTGGGCTGTTGCCCACAAACCAGTCCGGATGTTCCTTGCCGAACCGCGTATGGTAATCGTATACAGAATGGTTGACACTGTACGGCTCTCCACCTATTCTTGACCTTAGAGTAAACAGATTGGCATCCCGTGCCGGGACAGCCTTGTGCTGCTGCCCGGGCTCCACCAGCTCGCCCGGAACCTGCCATCCGGTCTTACTGGGACGCCTGTAGATTGTCCACGGCCGGGATTTCCTCTCTCCCTGCCTCAAGGTAATAGTTTTCATATCAGGAAGCACGGTACCAAGATCAGTAACCATGTACCACCTGACTCCGAGGTATGTCTCCAGGAAATCGTATACCGCATAGAGCGTTCCGAGGCGATAGAATGGTGCACGTTCGTTGAAGCCCTTCCACGCCCCGTTATCTTCGTATGTTATGTTCCCGAAATCCGGATCATCATTCCCTATAAGATAGATGCGGTCTCCGGTTATCTTTATGAGTGATTCATGCGGAAAGAATTTTGTGCTTAAGAGGCCGTTCAGGCGCGTCCTTGAAGATTCACCCACATATATGGGTATTTTTCCGGCGCATTCCGGCCAGCCTTCAGCCACAACCGGTATATATGCGCCTGATATTTTCCGTATATGCTCCTGAAG
>CAYQXZ010000200.1:0-3690 GCA_964421645.1 uncultured bacterium | reverse complement strand
CCTCTTAAGGCCTATTTTATTGATGCCGTGCGGCACCGCCGGATTCCCGTCAGCCATGACAAAAGGCACTATGTCCTTGACGATTTTTGAACAGCCACCGATTATGGAATGCCTGCCGACCCTGCAGAACTGGTGGATACCTACAAGCCCCCCCACATTGGCATAATCCTCAATCGTAACGTGCCCGGCCAGCGTTCCCGCATTGGCGATTATAACGTTATCACCGATTATGCAATTATGTCCAATGTGCACATAAGCCATAAGCAGGTTGTTGCTGCCGACAAGAGTGCTGGTGCCCTCCGAGGTCCCGGGATTTATCGTGACGAATTCCCTGATGGTATTATTCTCTCCTATCTTCAGGTACGTCTCTTCTCCCTTGTATTTGAGATCCTGGGGCCTGCTGCCTATTACCGCGCAGGTGAAAACCGAACTTCCGGCCCCGAGTTCCGTATATCCCAGGAGATGCACGTGCGGACCAATCTTGCATCCCTTGTGAATGGTTACATTCTCTTCAACAATTGTGTAAGGTCCTATTTCAACGTTTTTATCTATGCGGGCCTTTGGTGAGACAATCGCCGTAGGATGTATCATGATATCAGCTGTCCACGATGGTAGACATAAAGACAGCTTCAGCCACAACCTTTCCGTCAACAAAAGCCTTGCCCTGTATGCGCCCGACCCGGCTTTTCATCTTCATAACCTCAACCTGCAGAATCAGCTGACATCCGGGTCTTACCGCCCTTCTGAATTTCACGTTGTCTATGCTCATGAAATAGGCAAGCTTACCCCGGTTCTCTTCCTTGCTCAACATCAGGACACCGCCCACCTGTGCCATTGCCTCAACGACGATAACACCGGGCATGACGGGCCTCCCGGGAAAGTGTCCCTGGAAGAACCATTCGTTCATTGTAACGTCCTTGATGCCTATCGCCTTGTTCTCGCTCAACTCAACGATCCTGTCCACGAAAAGAAAAGGATACCTGTGCGGTATTATCTTTGAAATCTCCTCGGTATATAGAGTCCCGTAGGAATCAAAAGAAGGAGAAGGCATTCCTATGCCGCTCACCCTTTCTTTATTGTACAGCTCCCTCATTCTCCTTATCAGCTTGGTATTTATCGCATGCCCGCTCTTGATACCTATGATGTGCGCAGCAATGTAATTTCCGAAAAGGGCGAGATCACCTATCAAATCACTTATCTTGTGCCGGACAGGTTCGTCTTTGAACCGGAATTCGTTATCAATCACTCCCTTCTTGTCGTCTATTACCAGCGTATTCTTGTAATCGGAACCTTTCCCCAGGCCGAGTTTCTTGAGCGATTCCACTTCTTCGCGCAGACAAAAGGTCCTGGCCGGCGAGATATCCCTCTCATAGACTTCCGGGGTTATTGAATACGAAGCATACTGTGATTTCAGAATGGTATCAGGGTAGTCAAGCATATAGGATATTTTCAGTTCGTCGCTCGGCAGGGCGATTATGTGGGTGCCGTTATCCGAAACGTATATGGGTTCCTTGACCGCGAAAATATCCTTTTCACTGTTCAGTTCTTTTATCCCGGCTTTCTTAAAGAGATCAACGAAGGGCCTTGCGCTGCCGTCCAGCCCCGGACATTCACTGCCTTCCATCTCAATAAAAACATTGTCTATCTCCATTGAGTAAAGAGCGGAAAGGAGATGTTCTACCGTATGAATCTGGAAATGTTCGTTGCCTATGGACGTGCGCCTGGGGTACCTGATGGTGTCAAGCAGATTGTCTATTTCAGGTTTGACAGGCTTTGCATCCTTGATATCCTTCCTTATAAAAATGATGCCGGTATTTGCCGGAGAGGTCTTGAAGGTCAGTCTGCTCTTTTGTCCGGTATGAAGTCCTGTTCCTTCTATGGAAACGGTTTTGTCAATTGTTTTCTGAATCTTCTTCTCCATACATCTCCTTCATTTTTCTTTCCATTCTGTCAATTTTATCTTCCAGTTTCTTTATCTTCTCTATGAGTTCCGGCTGCCTTCTTGAGTATGCCTGCAACCTCATGTCTTCCCATTTATCGCGGGCAGGGAATCCGGTAACGTGAGTATTGGGCGGTATGTTCTTGGTAACACCCGCCTTGCCGCCGATGATGGAGTTGTCACCAACGGTTATATGCCCGGTGATTCCCGCCTGGCCGGCTATTATGACATTCTTGCCCACTACGGTACTGCCTGATATGCCAACCTGTGCAACAACAATTGTGTTCTCTCCTATGTATACGTTATGCGCAATCTGGACAAGGTTGTCTATCTTTACGCCGTCGCCTATGTAAGTCTTGTCAAACCTCGCCCTGTCTATGGTAACATTGGAGCCTATCTCCACATCATTGCCTATTTCAACCGTTCCAATCTGGGGAATCTTGTGATGCACGCCTTTTACGGTTGCAAACCCGAATCCGTCTCCCCCTATCACGGTACCGGGATGGATTATAACCCTGTCTCCTGCTATTACTCTCTCCCTTATTATCACGTGAGGATATATGAGCGAATCCCTGCCAATCTTGGTATAATGACCTATGTATACGCAGGACCCGATTATCGTTCCGGCGCCTATCTGCACGTTATCCTCTATGACTGCATAAGGCTGGATTGAAACGTTTTCTCCGATAACGACGTTCTTGCCTATTACTGCCGTGGAATCAATCCCTGAAGAGAAAGTGACCGGTTCAGGCCCCACGATAGACATTATCTTTGCGAATGCAAGCGAAGGATTCTCAACCTGGATGAGAGATGCACTTACAGTATTGTTTATATCTGAAGGCACAATTATCGCAGAAGCTTTGGTTGACTTCAGAAGAGGCCTGTACTTGTTGTTCGCAATGAAAGTGAGCTGTCCTTCCCTGGCCTCTTTAATTCCTGATACCCCCGTAACGGTTGTACTCTCGTCACCTACGACAATACCTCCCACTATATCGGCAATTTCCTTAACAGTCATCATCACTTGCTCTTCACATCTCCTTTATTTACCACCTTTATTATTTCACCGGTAATATTAACTGCGTTCTGTCCGTAAATCACAACCCGTGAATCAAGAATGGCGGTGTAGCCGTTCTTCTGTCCGTATTCCTCAATTTTTTCTTTTATCTCCTTAAGCAGAACGTCCTCAAGTCCTTTCCTTTTCTCGTCAAGCTTCTTGTTGACATCGCTCCACATCTTCGTGAATTCCTGAATCTTGTCCTTTAATTCCGCTTCCTTCTTCTCCCTTTCCTCCGGCTTCATGATATCTTTCTTCTTGGAATAGTCTTCCTGCATCTTCTTTATGTTTGCCTCAAGCTCGCTTACGTTTTTCTGTTCCACTTCCACTTCTTTCTTGAATTTCCCTTCCATTTCATTTGCTTTCTCAAACTTTGAGAAAACCTCTTTCAAATCCACGTAACCTATTTTCACCGTTTGTGAAAAAGCGATCCGTGGCATAAGAAAAGCCAGAAACAACGTTCCCGCAGTTAGAACCTTTCTTAGATTGTCCATTGGAATCTCCCTGTAGTTAATCCTTTGCCGTATGAAACGTCCCGTCTTGAATTTCAAAATCCGAAAGTCATACCGAAATGCCACCGGCCCTCGGGCTCATCACCTTCCCTGTCAAGAGCATGGCCGTAATATATTTCTATGGGAGCGTTTAAAATCGGTACAATCAGTTTGACTCCGGCGCCTACGCTTTTCCGCAGGGAACC
>CAYQXZ010000199.1:0-3696 GCA_964421645.1 uncultured bacterium | reverse complement strand
AGTTTCCTGTTCGCCCATCATTTCATAACGGATGCCGCATCGGAAATCAGGGTGGCACTGCCTGCCAATCTCGGGAAATTGAGAGAGCTGGCGGGGCTGAACAATTCGCCTTTTGACCCGGCACTTACGAGGATAGTTCTGCCGCACAGAACGGCGGTGAGAATTCTTCAAGTGGAAGGCAATTTTGCGCTTCCGGAGAATGGACAGGTGCCTGCCGGAAGGTACCTGGCATACGGGTCATCAATAACGCACGGTGCAGCTTCAATAAGGCCGGCAGGCTCATATGTCATGAGAACCGCACAGCTTCTCGGAGTTGACCTGATCAACATAGGGTTTGGCGGCGGCGCACACTGTGAAGAAAAGATGGCTGATTATTTAGCCGCAAGGCAGGACTGGGACTTCGCAACCCTTGAGATGGGTATCAACATGGTGACAACGTTTGAGGCGGATGAGTTCAGAAGGCGCGTGGAATATTTTATTTCAAAGATAGCCGGAGCACACCCGGATAAATACATGTTCTGCATGGACATATTCCCCTTCCATATTGAATTTCCCGGGGGGGATGAGAAGACGGAAACCTTCAGGAAGATAGTGAAGGATGCCGCTGCCGCAGTGAAATCCGCGAAGGTTATACATATAGACGGCAGGGATATTTTGAAAAGCAGCGCGGGACTCACGGTTGACCTTGTCCATCCTTCACCCGCGGGCATGGAAGAGATGGCTCTGAACCTTTCGGGAATAATAAAAGAGAATATGGCCTGACGCCGGATAGTTAAGAAAGAAGTCAGAGGTAGCGGGAGAGGACGGCCAGGTTGCGGGCGGAGGCGCCGGTGTTTTCAAGAAGAACTTTATATGCTTTTTCGTTCATCGCAACGCAATCCCAATCGAGCTGTTTCTCTTCGTTCAATTGTATGGTAAAATGTCAATGAAAAAAACGGCGGAGAACAAATGTACACGGACACAAATCAAAAAGAAATAGATAACATAACTCGACAAATTGTGAGGAATTACAGGCCGGAAAAGATTATTCTTTTTGGTTCGTTCGCATACGGTAAACCAAAATCCTCAAGCGACGTAGATTTGTTGATTATAAAAAAAACAAGAAAAAGAAAAGTGCAGAGGATTAAGGACGTCCTGATGAGGGTAGAAAGCGACCTTCCCTTAGAGCCATTGGTTTATTCTCCGCAAGAACTTCAGGAACGTCTCGTGTTGGGTGATTTCTTTTTTCAGGAGATTATGGAAAAAGGGAAAGTTTTATATGTCAAACAACCACTCCAAATTGATTAAAGAATGGATTATCAAGGGGCAAAACGACCTTGAATCTGCTGAAATTCTTTACAATGAAGACGGTCCTGCCGATGCTGTCTGTTTTCATTGCCATCAGTCGGTAGAGAAATTTCTTAAAGCATATTTGGTCGCCGGCAATGTCCGTTTTGAAAAAATCCATAGTTTATGGAAGTTAACAAAACTCTGTGCCGTTGGGAATAAAGAATTCTTAACTTTTGAAAAAGAGATGAAGATATTGGATGCCTATTATATTGAATCCCGTTATCCACCGGAAATAAAAACCTATACCCGTCAGGAATGCAAAAAGATTTTAGAATCAGCCCAGGAGCTTACTCAATTCATTCTTGATAAAATTGAAGACACCTAAGAAAACAAGATTTTAAAGGTCCTCTCAAAGAAGAGAAGCTGCAATATAACTTACAGGTAGCGGGAGAGGACCGAGAGGTTGCGCGTCGTGGCGCCGGTGTTTTCGAGCAGGACCTTGTATGCTTTTTCGCCCATCTGCCTGCAGGTTTCCGGGTTCTCAAGGAGGCGGACGGTTTCTTCATATAATTCTGCGTAGCTCTCAACCTCTATTCCGCCTCCGCCGGCTCTGATTTTACTCCATTCTTCTTTAAAGTGCCAGTGGTGTATCCCGAAGATTACTGGTTTTCTGAAGGCCGTGGGTTCTATGGGATTCTGTCCCCCCCATCTGTAGAGACTTGCGCCCACGAAGGCAAATTCGCAGATACTGTAAAAATTGTTCAGCTCTCCGTATGTATCGCCCACGATAACCCGCCGGTCTTTCCCGTCAGGCATGCCGCTGCGCCTTGCGTATTCAATCTTTCTTGTTTCCAGGATGCCGTATATCCTTGTCCTGTCAAGGTAGCGGGGTACGATTACGACCGTTACGTCCGCGTATTTCTCCAGAATTCTTTCCGCGATATCGGCTATACGCTCTTCTTCTTCCGGATGCAGGGAGCCGAAGACCACTATACGCCTGTCTCCGGAGATCCCGAGCATTTTTCTCACTTCGGAAGGATTGATTGTCCTGCTCATCGCGTAGGCAAGATCAAACTTCATGCTGCCGACTATCTCAACTTTGCTCCTGTCCGCGCCCAGGTATATGAGCTTTTCCGCTTCGTCTCCGGTTCTCATCGTTATCGCTGAAAAAAGAGGGAGCAGCTTCTTTGCGAAAAACCGGATTCTCCTGTATTTCGGGTAAGAAAACGGGGATATGCGTCCGTTCAAAAGAATAACAGGTATCTTGTCATCATGGGCAATCTTCAACAGGTTCGGCCAGAGCTCGGTCTCTATGATGACTATTGCTTTCGGGTTTATCTTCCTGATTGCATGCTTCATTACAGGATAGAAATCAACGGGGAAAAAGAGGTGGTGTATGCCGGGGAATTTCTTCTCCGCTACCTGCCTGCCGGTTTTGGTTGCAAGCGTCACGATGACGTTTTCATTCTTCTGCTTCTGCAGCTGTTCTATGAGCGGTGTGACCGAAAGGAACTCGCCGATGGATACCGTGTGCATCCAGATATTTTTCCGTTCCTGCAGGCGCTCTTCGGTCTTCCTGTCATAGACTGCGAGCCGTTCCTTCCATCTTCCGGGGAATTCCCTGTCGGGTTTTACCTTGCGCCATATGAAAGGCAGTGACACAACGACGGACAGTGCAAGCAGTATGTTATAGCCGACCAGGCATATGTAGAACATTAGGTTTCAAAAAATCAGTTCAAGCGTGACAATCTGGTATGGAGCTATGTTCATTTTCAGCTTCCTACCCCTGGTAACGGATAGTGTTTTGTGCCTGCTTTCTGCCGCATCGGTGCTGTATGCCTTCTTCAGCGGTCTGGCAAACTCAATCTCCGCCGTCTGTTTCTTGCCGCAGACCTCAACCAGTCTTAAAATATATGAATCCCTGCCCAGCGTTTTTTTCAGGCAGGATGGAAGCACGTTACCATTCATTGCAAGCGGACAGAAATCTTTTTCCCGCGCTTCCCCGTCCACCGCTAAAGGAGGCATGTTATATTCCATCGCCGCCCTGGTTACTCCCAGGACGTCGGTTTTTCCGAAATACAGGCGGTATGAAATGTCATGGACGCCGCTGTCCGTTACAGAATCCGGTTCATAAGCGTTTCTTAGAAGCGTCAGGGAGAGATTATTGCCGTCAATGTGGTACCCGTACTTGTCCCTGTTGAGGAGAGCGGTCCAGTACTTCCCGCTGTTGAATGCGGCCCATCGCAGGGCAGGATATTCTTTCGGCAGGGGTTCTCTTCTGACCGCCCCGAAGGGCACCTCGAAGAAGACGTCGGGTTTTCTCATGTTGACGTTGAAATTCACCCGCAACATCGGTACCCCGTCTTTGTTGTTTCCCTGCTGTTTCCAGTCTATCCTGTTCTCAAAATCAATGAACGGGAAATCCGG
>CAYQXZ010000198.1:0-3700 GCA_964421645.1 uncultured bacterium | reverse complement strand
TAAAATGACGTACGTTATATTTTTTCTTTCGGCATTTTTCCAGGCGTTCGGCGGGTTCGGTGGAGGCCTTTTTGCAGTTCCACTGCTGGCGATGTCCTATGAACCCAGGTTCATAGTCCCGCCGTTTTCCCTGACGATAGTCCTGCTGAATTTCATAATTCTCTTTGAGGTGCGCAGGAACATTGACTGGAAAAAAGTCTCCAGGGTGGTGGTCGGTTCAATCCTCGGACTGCCGATAGGCACTTTTGCCCTGGCCTCTCTGAACCAGGACATAATCCGCCTTCTGATCTCCGTGGTAACGGTGATACTGGGCATACTATTTCTCACCGGATTCAAGCCGGAGATAAAAGAGGCCAGGACTACATTTGTAATCGCAGGCATCATAAGCGGGTTCCTCTCCGGGACGGCGGCAATGGGCGGGCCGCCGCTCATTTTTCTCATGATGGCGCTCGGGCTGAAGAAGGATGTGTTCAGGGCAACCCTGGTAGGCTGTTTCACCTTCAACGGGATTATCAGCAATTCCCTCTATTTGGCCAACGGGTTGTTTAACCCGCTCAATCTCAAGATTATCCTGTTCGGTTTCCTGCCTGCCCTGGCAGGCGTGGTGCTGGGTATTGCGGTAAAGAATATCCTGCCGGAAGAAAAATTCAACAGGATAACGGTCGTCACGGTAGTATTGATAGGCGTTTTAGGTACTGTCCGTGCCGTCTCTTTGCTTCTAAGTTAGCCTTACTGTCCTTTCAGGATTTTCCTCATGCCGGCAAGAATCATTTCTCTGGCGGCGTTGCCGTATTCCGGAGAGGCGTTCTTTGCCCCGGCGCTGTACCATTTCTTTTCGACGAACCTTTTCATGTCCACGCCTTCCGGGCAGAATGCCATCATCAGAGAAGTCTCCTGAAGGCTGGCATGGTCTATGGGAAACTTTTTTTGAGTTTCCGCATCCATGAAAGGGTGTATTTTAATCCAGCTGAACGGATCCGAGCCCTGTTCGTGCATTGAGTAATAGTCCTTCATGCTCTCGTTGCCCCACCATCCCTCGCCGCGTTCTTTCTCTATGTATTCAAAAAGGGCTTCTCTTGCCGCCAGCTTGAATGCAAGATCGGTAGGCATGCCCGCGACAAAATTTTCGCTCTGGTGGTGTATGAAGATGTGGATGTTCTTCATCCCCACCCGGAGCATGCTCCTGAAGAGATCTTTTGCCATGACATGGAGGGTCTGGCTTGGCACGTGTATCGTCCCGTTGTTCTCCGGCGGTTCAACCGCATAACTTGCGGCCCCGAAGTGAAAAGGCGGGAAGATAACCAGGTCCATCTCCTTTTCAAGGATTTCCAGGGCTCTTATGACCAGCAGTGTGTCAACTCCGAAGACTGCGTGTTCGGAATGGTACTCAAGCACGCCGACAGGCATCACGACCGGAGTATTCTTCTCTATGGCTTCTCTCAACTGTCCGGCAAACATCATCTCGTATCTCATTGTTACCTCCTTCACCCCGAACTCCCCCTGTCAAGCTTTCTTGTGAGGGGCATGGATTTACAGCTCGAGAATTTTATTCAGCTTGTCAGAAAATGGCCTTACCCCGTTTTTTGTCACCACGACACCGTTTTCCCATCGCAGTCCGTAGTTCTCGCAATACAGGAACGTGTCCACCTGGAACGTCATATTTTCCTGCAGGAGGTACTCCGAACGTGATTCCATCCAGGGCTTTTCAACCTCCATCATTCCCAGCCCGTGGCACGGTCCGTAAAGTATGTTTTTGCTTACCCCGATCCTGTCTCCGTACTCGTAGAACTTCTTGACAACTTCGTTGGCTTTCACTCCCGCCTTCATCCATTCCATCGTCTTGAAGTGCATATCCAGACCTGCCTGTACCAGCTTTCTCATGTCAGGAGTCATCTTGCCTATGGATACCGGCCTGCCGACGCTGGAAGAATATCCTGCTACCCTTGCACCGATGTTCAGCTGTATCAGGTTGCTTGTGCCCAGTTTCGCGTAGCCGGGCCTGCCTATGGCGTGGTTGGAATTCCTGCCAGCAAGCACGTACTGCGGATGTCCTTCGTATTCCGCACCCTCGGAGTATAGCTCTTTCTCTATGATCCCGACGACCTGCAGTTCTGTCATCTCCGGTTTCATGAGCGGGAGCGTTCTCTCAAGGGCAACCTCCGATATGCGGAAGGCTTCCTGCAGAACTTCCAGTTCCGCCGGGCTCTTTATTATGCGCAGGTCAACTATCAACTCGTCGCTCTTTATGAGTTCCGCCCCGGGTGCGGCTTTCTTGATTGCCTCGTAGGCCGGCAGGGGGAAGATCTGGTAGCTTGCCAGTCCGACCTTTTTTACGCCGGCAGGGAACATCTCTTTGAATATGGACGAAAAAGTGTCCACCTTGATGTCCGGGTATTCCGGTTCCGCGCTTTCCCTGTACTCAACCAGCTTGTATATTTTGGGAACGCGGCTGGAGTCCTGCGCGAACGTTTCGCTTTCGGGCCCTATGAGAAGGGCAGGGGGGCCTTCCTTTGGAACTATGACGCCGGCGCATTCAAATATGGGCCAGTAATCGGTCAGGTAGCGCACATTGGCGAAGTCCGCTTCGTCCGAATGCGCAATGAGCATATCCAGCCCTTTGGCCTTTACTCCCTTCTGTACCGCCTTAAATCTTTTCTCAAACTCCGCATTCTCTATTTTATATGCCTTTCCCATTGCTCCGCCCTCCTTTTTATTTGCTCCAGGTGAAGACTATACCCATGTTGAACGGCTTGCCTTCAAGCAGCAGCTTATATCCTTTAAGACAATCTTTACTCTCAAACCTGTGGGTGATAAGCGGTCCTATCTTCAGCCGCCGTTTCTTTATCTCCGAAAACGTCCCTTCCATGTCGTTGTCATCCACGCCGCAGGTTGTCTTGACGGTCATCTCTTTTATCTTTATCTGGTCAAGGTCAATTATCCGGTGTTCGGCATCAAAATACTGCGCCTGCAGAAGCAGTCTGGACCACTGCTTTGCATATCCCACCGCCCTGTCTATCGCCGCAGGCACCCCGGCAGTATCATACAGCATCTCAAATCCTTCCGGCGCAACGGACTTTAGATCTTTATTAAAAGTCTTGTCTCCGGGATTGAACGCGGCAAACCCGAGTTTTTTCGCAAACTTTATCCTCTCCGGATTGGTATCCATGAAGACCGCGGTTCCCTGTTTCAGCGCTGTCATCTGCGCCGCGCATAATCCTATGAATCCCGCGCCGATTATCAGCATCTTCTCCCCGGGTTTCACTTCAAGAAACCGCACTCCCTTGTAACCCACGCCTGCCACGATTGTGAAAACCGTCGTCTCCAGCTCCGCTTTGTCGGGCATTGAGGAAGAGATGAACCTGTAGCCATCCGGGCTGCTGACTGAATACCCGCAGTGTGCTCCCCACATGGAATCTATTTTCTCTTTCCACCGGTTGCCGGCGCCGTAAACTATATCCCCGGGGTTGAAGAGATTTACATCCTTCCCGCACTTCTCCACGATGCCTATCCTGTGGTATCCGGGCACGATGGGGAAATGTGACCCTATATGCTTGCCCTTCAGGAACCACCTTTCGGTACCCGGTGAAATTCCGGTCACCAGGGTGCGCACGCAGATGTCGCCGGGTCCGGGCTCAGCCAGCGTCAGCGTCGTCATATCAAACTTTTCCGCTTCTGTAAACACAACCGCTCTCGTCTCCAT
>CAYQXZ010000197.1:0-3753 GCA_964421645.1 uncultured bacterium | reverse complement strand
CCCCCGTATTCACTGCGCATACCGGCAGGACCTATGCCCACAAGCAGACCCCCCTGCTCGACAAAGCGCCTGAGCGCAGATGCCTCCTTCTCGCTCAAGCACTGGGATACGGGCAGGAAGATTACCTTGTAATCCATCGCTCTTTCAGGAGTGCGTTCAAGCTGGCGGCCCGTAATGTAGTCCCAGTTGACAATGCCCGCGTTTTTCAGTGCGTTGATTAAAATACCGTCGGTCTCTTCCGGTTTGCCGAATACTTCAAACGCCTCAAGTCCCAACCTCGAGGCCTGAGACCAGTGTATCGCCGCGCCTGAAGGTTTCACTTTGCATGTCCTGAGTAACTGCCCTATGCCGCCGTGTATCAGTTCAAGGTCCGGCAGCTGGGTCTTGAAAAAATCAGTATACGAGAGGTCGGCCATAAGATTGCCTTCAAAGCCTGAACCGCCTGCAAAATAAAACCCTGTGGTTGCAAACCCCCGGAATAACTGCAACCAGAGATTGGTCGCACCTGCCGTTGGTAATTGGTCATGATTTATGTACGCCCCATACCAGCGTCCTGTTATTGCATCCGGCTCAACCACGTTGCGCCCCAGAACGTCCCCCCTGATGTTGGAATACGGCGCCCATACGTCAAGCGCTTCTATCATCGCCTCAAGGTCGTTTGTCTGGGAACCTTCTGCGCCTGCCTTCGCATTCGGGTCGTACTCGCTCTTAATCTTGTCGGCAAGAAATACGTGCATCTCCCGCCAGACCTTCTCCTGTGCATTGCGGTGGTCTATCATGGCGGGAACGTTGTTTGTGCTCCTTGCTTCGCTGACGCTTAATCTCGGAACATCGTCAAAACTCTTGTAATCTGATTTCCATTCCCTGTTCAAAACGTCTATATTGCCGTAATGTCCGGAAAGATACTTCCTGTATGCAT
Organism: uncultured bacterium; assembly: GCA_964421645.1. Lineage (GTDB taxonomy): Bacteria > Ratteibacteria > UBA8468 > B48-G9 > JAFGKM01 > JAFGKM01. The sequence goes on along the minus strand of CAYQXZ010000197.1, from coordinate 2,834 downwards.
CCATCCCCCACGGGGAATATCCGAACTCGCCCCGGTAATGATTTTCATCGCCAAGGTTATAAAAAAACGGCCCATATTTCTTTACATCCACAAGAGAATTCTTCAACCTCTGCCAGTAATGTTCTTTTACTTCGGGGTTGGCAAAAGACCCGTCGGAAATGCCTTCAGGCGCTGGCGGTGCTCCGGCAACGGCGGTTGGGATACCAATGCTTATTACATATGGAACGGGAAAGAGGTCCCAGATGGCCATATTTTTCATTTTTACGTCAACAGGGATGTCCAGCCCTATATTGAACCCTGCTTTTCTCAACTGTCTCGCTTCTATCATCCCGGAAGCAAATGCTAAAAGATTGGGACCCCAGATAATATGGGGAAATTCATGTGCGTCAAGAGCTTCCATGTTGCGTTTTGGGACAAAGACCTTTGCCCATTTGCGGGAGATTATTTCTCCCCCGCTCATAACCTGCGCTTCTATGTAGCTGGCTATCGTGGCAGGGTCATCCAGAACTATCGAGAAAACGGTATCTTTCCTGCCTGCGGGGATTGATTGTATCTCTTGAGCGTATACCCTGCCGTTGGTATCAACCGCAAGTATGCGCAGTTGATATGGTTTTGCGGAAAGATTGCGGAGAGAGACCGTTCCTGTCAACTTCTCCCCGCGTTCCACGCTGTCTCTATCCAGTGCAATATCTGCAATCTCTTCCGGCGCGGTAACAGTAAATGCGGACGAACCCCAGTCAGCCGTTTTGCCGTCGACCAGAAGTCTTGCGTCTATGTAATGAAGCCCTGCCTCAAGTCTCGGAAGAGCCAGCCGCAGAACTGCCGGCTCACCGGCTTTTGCTGTCACGGGTATTTCTTTGCTGTACGCCACGCTGCCAAGAGTATTGCGTATCTCCACAAGCAGATTTGCCGCACCGGAAACGGGAGAGCTTACCCTGAATACCAGTGCCGCATCCGCCGGAAGCTCTTCCCTGTTATAAATAAGGCCGTCTTCGGGTATGTAAAGCCGCCACTGACCTTCTCTGGCAGAAGTCCAGAGGATTGAACGGGCTATGAGCGACAGGTATCTTCCGTATCGGTCATCCCACTCGCGGCTGTATCCGATTCCGTAAAGGCACGGCGCAAGGCCGTCGACATAGCGGATATTCCCTCTCGGCGGTATCGGCTCACTGCGGAACTTCACCGCCGCCACACGCCCTTTCCCGTAAGTGTAGGCCGCTACGGATTTGCCGGGAAACTCGGTAACGGAAATATCCTCACCGGGAAATAATTCCGGCAAACCCGACCACGGAACGTTTGCCGTTATGAATTCTCTGCCTTCAGGCGCCTCCTTTTCAAAAAACCGGGACCCGCTCGGAATGGCATGATAGGTAAGCACAAGCCCCGTGCCCCCCTTCACAAGTTCTGCTATGCGGCTGCGCGCTTCAGGCGCCGCTTTGTTTAAGTCCGCCCCGGCAATTATTATCACCTCGAACTTTCCCTCGAGTTTTGACATAAGGCTGTTCTGCAACTCTTCCTTTGTAAGGCCTTGGAATAGCTGGCCTGTAAGGTCCTGTCTGACAGCGCCATACCATGGGTCGGCGCGGTTCATGTCCCCCAGCATGATAAAGGCGTCATAAGCTATGTCAAACCTCTGCCAGAGTTCTACAACATCCCGTGTAACCTGATAGGGTAGACAAAACATCGTTTTAACCGGTCCGCCCGCAAGCGGCTTGGCGAAGGGCGTGTGCGGAGTTATCAGGTTGTGAGGCAGTGAAGTGAAGCGGTCAGGAGGCAACAGTTCTTTCTTTTCCTCCGGCACGGCGCCTTCACCACCTGATAACTGCCAGACCTCCTGGTGGGTAAGAAGACGGTTGAATATCTGCAGTTCGTCTATAACCGCATCAGCTGAATATCCGCCGGTATCCGGTATATCCCGCGCCTTGTTTCCCATTACTGCGGGGACCGGCTCGGAAGATGCGGTAGTCCTTCCGCCCATCCGCGCCCCGATTATCATCTTGCGCCCTTCACTGCCCGGAAATTCAGGCAGGACGGCCTTTCTCTCCTCTGCCAGCTTCCCGTTGATATAAGCGCGTAATATGCCATCCGAACGGCTCCAGGTAAAAGTCAGGTGTATCCATTGGTCTGCCTTAAAGCCTATTTGGGGGCTTATTGATGTCCACGGCGGACAGGTGCCGAAATAAAACATGTTGGGAGATATCTGGTTATCAAAGCCCTTGGTGAGGAAAAATCCGCTGTCCATCCAGTTATAAGGCGGCACGGGCACTTCAAAAAAACAGTGTGCCTGCCCGTCGTCGTTATCCCAGAACGGCTTGACCCACATGCCGAGAGTCCCTTCATTCTGGTCAAAGTTGCCTTCTGCATCAAATACCAGGTGCGCGCTATTGGTAAACATCCCGCCCTGTCCCGACTTACCCTCTGTCAAAGCTACTGTTCCCACCGCTTCCGCTGTGCTCTTGCCGGCTGAGGCTGAAGCGTCCGTATCATTGTCAAAAGAAAGATAGAATGTACGGGATTCTGTCAAGGTCTCCGAAACTTCACCCGTCAAAACTACATTATCAACGGAGACTCGGCTGCCTTTGGAAAATGCCAGCACAAAACTGAACTGTTTAGCGTTCTCCCTCTGTGTGGAAACAGTGCCTTCAAACTTTTTCCATTCCGAAGTCAGGTTTATTCGCCGCGGGGAGGACGCCTGGCCGTTTGAACCCAGAAACCCCTGCCGGCCGGTCAGCTCGTCAAGTATGCCGTATTCGTAAATTACTATTGATAGTGATGGGCGCGTCTCAACGGCATCGGGAAGCAGTTCCCCTTTCGCCCAGAGGCTCCAGTTGTAT
>CAYQXZ010000196.1:0-3756 GCA_964421645.1 uncultured bacterium | reverse complement strand
CTTATTATCTTTACATAGTGCACAAATACTATGAGATGTACAGGGATTTTGCCTACCCCGAGATAATAATATACAGCCTTGATTTTCAAAAATTCATAGACGCCGGCTATGAGATTGCGGACGAAGTAAAAAAAGCAATCAGCAGATTGCATGCCGCCGGAGCTGATTTCGCGGTTGCCGCCTGCAACTCCGTGCATATAGTCTACGATGAAGTAAAAGATGATGTGCCCATACCGTGGATCAGCATTATTGACGCCACAGGAGAGGAAATCAGAAAGAACGGGATGAAAAAGGTCGGTCTGCTCGGAACGGTTTTCACGATGAGCAAAGGATTCTACAAAAAGGGCCTCGCCCGAATGGACATTGAAACCGTCATTCCCGATGCGGAAGACATGAAAACGGTGAATGACATTATATACAGGGAGCTGGTCAAGAACGAGGTGAGAGACGAGTCGCGCACCAGAGTATTAAAAATAATTGACCGGCTGGTTGAAAAAGGCGCGCAAGGGATTGTCCTCGGCTGTACGGAACTCCCGTTTCTGATAAAACAAGCGGATACCGCCATCAAGGTCTTTGATACAACCTCAATACACGCACAGAAAGCTCTTGACCTCGCCCTCGGGACAGATTGATTTCCGGTCTATTTTTTTTCCACAGCCGGAGGGGTCGGTGATGCTTCCTTCTCCTGTACTGGAGGTGCCGTTGATTCGCCCTTCTCCGGTGCCGGAGGCGCCGTTTCTTCCTTCTTCGGTTCCGGTTTAGGGAAAGACGCGCGCACTTCCTCGGTCACGTCCTTTCCTCCGACTATGAGCATGTTGCTGTCAACTACGTACGTATATCCCTTTTTCTTTGCAAACTTCTGCACATCGGCTTTCATCTTGTTGAATGCTTCTTCCTGCAGCTGCATTCCAAGCTGCTGCATCTGCTGCTGGAACATCTGCTGGGCCGGTCCCCTGTCCTCTTCCTTCATCTCTTCTATCTTCTTCTGCATCTCCTGTATCTGCGCCTGGAATTTTCCCATCGCTTCCTGGAAAGCAGGATGCTCGCTGAAAACCTTCTGGGTATCAATTGAAACTATTTTTATGTCCGCCGCATCGCCTGTTCCGGCAAAACAACCTGCAACAAGCAGGCATAGCAGGGCTATCAAAGCCGTGCCTTTCATCACGTTCACTCTTTCAATCGCTCTTTTCATCATCCACGCTCCCTTGCCCCGAACTCTTCCTGATACACGCGAAAAGTGAGGGGTCATGATTTATAGCATTCAATCGTTTTCACTTTTTGAATCCTCAATAACGTTCGTATTATTTACGGGCATTTCTTCAACGCTTCTTAATTTGGACTGTATCTGCCTTGTCCTTGTGCCCACAAGAGTTTCTATATCCCTACCGGCACCTTCAATCTTCTCCTGCGCTTTCTTCAAGACCTCTCCGAATTTATCAAATTCCTTCTTCACCGAAGTAAGCACCTGCCATACCTCGCTCGTTCTTTTCCCTATTGCAACGGTGCGGAATCCCATCCGCAGACTGTTAAGAAACGCCGCCAGTGTAGTTGGCCCTGCAACATTTATCTTGTAGTCACGCTGAAGTACTTCAATCAGACTTGTCTGCCTGACGATCTCCGCATAAAGCCCTTCCACCGGCAGGAAAAGTATCCCGAAATCAGTCGTATCCGGCGGATTTATGTACTTCTCGCTTATATCCTTAGCGCACTTTTTTATCGTGCTTTCCACCTCTTTGCCGGCTTTGGCAATAAGTTCCGGATTTCCTTCTTCGTATGCATCCAGAAGACGGTGATAGACCTCAATCGGAAACTTTGAATCAACAGGTAAATATACCGGACGGTCATCTCCCGGATATTTGATTGCATACTCTACAGATTCCCCGGTTCCTTCCTTCACCGTGACGTTTTTCTCATACTGTTCCGGAGAAAGTATGTTCTCAAGGATGTTTCCAAGCTGAATTTCTCCCAGAACACCCCGTGTCTTAACGTTGGAAAGAACTTTCTTCAGGTCCCCAACGCCGGTGGCAAGGGTCTTCATTTCGCCAAGCCCTTCGTGCACCTGCTTGAGCCTTTCGCTGACAACGTTGAAGGATTCTGTCAGTCTCTTTTCAAGCGTTGACTGAAGTTTCTCGTCAACGGTCGCCCTCATCTCCTCCAGTTTCTTTACGTTTTCCTCCTGAAGGGAGTGCAAACGCTTTTCCACCGTTCCGGAAATAACCTCGCTGGAGTTTCTCAAGGAACCGCTCAATTCCTCCCTTGTCTCCCTTGCGCTTTTCTGCAATTCTTCCCTGCTGCGGCCGAATTCATCTCTTATGAGCGGATCAATCCTGTTCAGCTGGTTCTCTATATCCCTCAGTTTGCCTTCAACATCCCTGCCGGTTCCCTTTCTCCCGGCAAACAACATCAGCAGAAGAAGAACCTCCAGTACCAACACGGCAGCAAGCATGATTACCATCGTCATAGCACGTTATGTTACCACATTTGCCGTTTTCAGCAAAACTGAAAACTATTGTAATTATAACAGGTTTATAACGGTTTGAATTTGACAGAAATCCCATTTCATGTATAATAAACGTTAATATGGTAAATTTAAATAAGAAATTCTTTACGACGGGAGACATAGCCAGAATTTTCGGGGTGAGCAGGATATCCGCCTACAAGTGGGTGACAAACGGCAAGATTAAAGCCTTCAAAATACCCGGCGGCAGGTATAAGATAACAAAAGGCGACCTGGTTGACTTCATCAGGAAAAGCGGCATGGACAACAGGCTCGCCGGCGACCTTGCGGACGAAGAAGTCCGGATTCTTATAGTTGATGACGAGAAACTTATCATTCAGGCTGTGAGAGACTACATGGAAACGTCAAACCCTTCATACATAATAAGTTCCGCAGCCGACGGATTTGAGGCCGGCAGAATGCTCACGAAAGTGAACCCCGACCTTGTAATACTGGACCTGTTTATGCCGGGCATAAACGGTTTCAGCCTGTGCAGGAATATCAGGAACGATCCCAATACCAAACACATAAAAATTATCGCCATAACCGGATATCCAACGGAAGAGAACGTCCGTAAGGTCACGGAATCAGGAGCCAACGCGGTGCTTCCCAAGCCTTTTGACATGACCGAACTTGACCGCCTGATAAAGAAGCTCCTCCGCTGATTTCCCTTGACAATTTTTCCGCATAAGGTATAATTTATAAATTGGAGTGCCGAAAGGCCTAACAGGGAAGAGCCGAACCCTCCTTCACTGAAGTTACGGACGGGTTAAGGCCACGCTCCCGGCGCTGTAAGGGACTACAAAATTCCAGCAAGTCACTTTTCGCGTAAAGCGGAAGGGAAGACGGAAAATTAGGTCCCGCTTCATCTTTCAAAATAGAACAAGGCGGCAAGGAGGAGGCGAGGAGGCATACTAAAACGTATGTTGACGAAGCCGACGACGAAGCCAACACAGTTGTATGAAGAAAGAGGAAGCGGAAAGTTCCCAGTCAGAAGACCTGCTCCGGTAATGGTAAACCTTCTTTTTCCTGCGGGATAACAGGAAAAGGAGTTTTTGTTTCGGGCGAAGCAAAAACGGGTGCAGCCCGCCATAATTGTGTGGCGGGCTTTTTTATTTATCCGGAGGAGAATGTTGAGATGAACGGCAGCAGAAGTAGCAGGAACGGTTTCACCCTGATAGAGCTTTTGGTGGTAATCGCCATCATCGCGATACTCGCCGCAATGCTTCTTCCGGCGTTAAGCAAGGCGCGGGAAAGAT
>CAYQXZ010000195.1:0-3776 GCA_964421645.1 uncultured bacterium | reverse complement strand
TGTCAGAATTTCTGGCGGAAACTCCGGTACTAGCCGGCGATGGTGACAGGGGAGAGCTCGGGGTGAAGGAAGTTTTTGAGGATTGTCTTGCCGTGTTGAGTCAGTATCGCCTCCGGATGGAACTGCACGCCGTACAGGGCATAATCCTTGTGCCGCACACCCATTATCTCGCCTTCTTCGGTCCAGGCATCCACGATTATCTCGTTCGGAAGCGTGTCGGTCTTGATGATAAGCGAGTGGTACCTTGTCGCCGTGAACGGGCTGGGAATCCCCCTGTAGAGACCTTCAATTCTGTGATGAACCTGCGAGGTCTTGCCGTGCATGAGCCGTCCTGCCTTGACAATCTTTCCTCCGTAGACATGCCCTATGCACTGGTGCCCCAGGCATACACCCAGGATGGGGATGCGCCCGGCAAACTTCTTTATGATGTCGCAGGAAATCCCGGCGTCTTCAGGCCTGCCCGGACCGGGAGAAATCACTATGTGGGAAACCTCCATGCTTTCTATCTTCTTAACGGTTAAGGCATCATTTCTGTAAACAGAAACACGTTCGCCCAGTTCCCCGAAGTACTGCACGAGGTTGTAGACAAACGAATCGTAGTTATCTATCATTAAAACCATAATCCACCTCTCCCCTCACCTTAATCCTCTCCCCCAAGGGGAGAGGAAAGAAGGGGTGATTAAATATGCCTGGAAATCCTGTAGGCCTCCATCAACCCTCTTGCCTTGTTTTTCGTCTCCGTGTACTCTCTTTCCGGCACCGAGTCCGCAACGATGCCGGCGCCTGCCTGTATGTAAACCCTGTCATCCTTTATGATAACAGTTCTTATGGTTATGCAGAAATCCATGTCCCCCTGCAGGCTGAAGTATCCCGCGGCGCCGGCATAGGGGCCCCTTTTCACAGGCTCAACCTCCTCTATTATCTCCATCGCCCGTATCTTGGGTGCGCCGGAAACCGTTCCGGCAGGAAAGGACGCCTTGAGCAAGTCGGTCGCCCTCTTCCCGGACTTCAACGTCCCCTCAACGTTGGAGACAATGTGCATCACGTGCGAGTATTTTTCAATGGTCATCAGCTCGGTCACCTTTACGCTTCCGGGTTTGCAGACCCTGCCCAGGTCGTTTCTTCCAAGGTCAACCAGCATTATATGTTCCGCCCGTTCCTTCTCGTCATCCAGCAGCGACTTCTCCAGGCGCTTTTCTTCCTTGTCGTTCTTGCCCCTGGGTCTTGTGCCCGCGATGGGACGCACGGTCGCCGTGCTTCCTTCCAGCTTCACAAGTATCTCCGGCGAAGAGCCCACAAGCTTTACCTCCCCCGCCTCAAGGTAGAACATGTAGGGAGAGGGATTGACCGAACGCAGCGCCCTGTAGAGACTGAAAGGGGCGGTATCAAGCTTCTTCTCCCAGCGCTGGGAGAGTACGGTCTGTATAATGTCCCCTTCCTTGATGTATTTCTTTGCCGCCTTGACCGATTTCACGAAATCTTCCTGCCTGACGTTGCTCTCAAACGGCCTGTCTTCCGGCTTTTCCTGCGGCTCAACAAGAAAAAGTGGCTTTTCTATCTTCTTCTTGAGAGAAACCAGTCTTTCCAGCCCGTTATCATATGCTTCTTTCGGAGACGTGAAATTTTTCACGGCAACGTTTGAGACCAGTATGATCTTGCGCTTGAAGTGGTCAAAGACAACCATGTCTCCGGCAAACATAAAGAAGAAGTCCGGGCAGGACAGGTCATCCTTCAGGGTATCGGGAAGGCGTTCTATCTGCCTGACAAAATCGTAGGAAAAATAGCCGATGAGACCCCCGGTAAAGCCCGGCAGAAACGGATACGAGGGGGCCCTGTTCTCTTCAAGGATAGCGTCTATGACGCCGGTGGGGTTATCGGAAACGATTTTCTTTCTTTCCCCGGTGAGATTATTATAGATTTCTACTTCTTTCCCTTTTCCCCTCACGACAAAATCCGGGGATGTCCCCAGGAACGAATACCTGCCGGTTCTCTCCTCCTGCTCTGCGCTCTCAAGCAGGAAACTGTAGCTGCCCTTCCGCATCTTGAGAAACGCGGAAACCGGAGTCTCCAGGTCCCCCAGAATATCGGCGCAAAGGGGCACCCGGGGAGCCGTTCCCGCCAGCGATTCAAAATTTTCGTACGACGGAAATATGTCCATACTGCTTACTCTTCAATAACGATTGCTTCTACCGGACAACTTTCCGCAGCCTCTTTCACTTTTTCAGCAAGTTCTGCGGTAATTTCCGTTGCCTTCACGATAGAAAGTGCCTCCGGCATCTCAAACACTTCCGGACAGACATCAACGCATAACCCGCAACCGGTACAGAGATTTTCATCAACAGATACTTTCATCGTTACCTCCTTTTCCCGCAAAATTTTAATACCTGTTTATTATTTTGTCAATACAATAATGTTTCGCGTTGCGGGAAGGCAGTATAGCATTGTGCCGGGCTTCCTTCTTTCCCGTCACCCGCCGAGTTCAAGACAGCGTTTGCGATAATGCCTGTAGTCATCCAGGGAAACTTCCGCCGGCACTCCGTGATCGCAGGTCGGGATATACCCGCCTCGCTCGCGCATGACAGGGAAAATTCTTTCCGCCATTTCGTCAATCGCCGCTTTTCCCCGGCCCAGCACCCGCTTGTCTATTCCTCCGCGCAGCACCAGTTCCGGATACCGGCGTCCGGTCTCCACCACGTCGCAGCCTGATGCCACTTCCAGCGGCGACAACACATTCATCCCTATCTCCTTGTAGAGAGGAATGACCGGCGTAACCAACCCGTCGGTATCCAGCTGGATGTAAAGCTGGCGCTGTTTGTCTATCTGACGGGCTTTCACGTTGGCAATCAACTGCCGGTAATAGGGGAACAGGAATTCGCGTATCATGCGCGGGGAAATCAACGGACCGTGATTGTAACAAATGTCCTCGCCGAAAAATATCTCGTCAAACGTGACGTTCTGCTGATGTCTGGCCGTGACCGCATCCGCCAGTTCCAGCCAGCTTTTCATACAGTCGTGCAGCAGATCCGGTTGGTCGTGCACAAGGTAAAGCAATGTCTCCGGGCCGGCCAGGCTCCGCAGATACATATAGCCGCCTATCACCTGCTGACAGACCAGCATCCTCCTGGCGGCATCGGCCCGGACTTTGGCCATTTGTTCGTCCAGGTTTTGAAAACGGTCGGTGCTGCGCGGGTTCAGTCGCCATTTCACGTTTTCTTCCCATGTCTTCCAATCCTTGACCGGATGGTCCAGGTACTCCGGCATGAACCCGTCGCGCCTGCCCTTGAAGTACAACACATGCCGCCCGGCATGGTCCTGCACCACCTCATGTTCCCCGCGGTCCTCAATTACTTTAACTTCAAACGCCGGGCGAAGCGCCGCTTCGGTCCAACCCAGTTGCCCCAGATAATGGACCGCCGGTTCGTCAAACCCGAAAAGCTCCGCCAGGTTTGCGTCTTTCGGAAAATCCTTTCGCTGCCATTCATCCAGGCAGTAGAACCCGAATTCGCAATGATAAAAAGGCGCTCCCGGGGTGATGGCATAGGTATCCCGGTATTTCCGGACAGCCTTTGACATGATATTTTGTGGCTCCATCGTTTTTACTCCAACACGCTATCACAGTTGCAGGACCCCGTGGATGGACGCTGTTGGCACTTTTCGCAATCATTCTATCTTACTCCTCTCCCGAAGTCAATCTGCTTTATTGCGAGTTCATCGCGCCTATAGTCTTTTCTAATTCAATAATGAGCCTGAAGCAGCTTTGAGTCAATAACGGGCGA
>CAYQXZ010000194.1:0-3818 GCA_964421645.1 uncultured bacterium | reverse complement strand
TGAAGGAACTTGTAGAGAATTCCCTGGATGCCGGTGCGGAAAATATTTTCGTGGATATACGTTCCGCGGGCAAGGGGCTCATTTCTGTCAGGGATGACGGATCCGGCATTGAGCCGGATGACATGGATAAACTCTTCCGGAGGCACGCCACGAGCAAGATAGGCACGGCGGAAGACCTGTACGGCATACATTCGCTGGGCTTCAGGGGCGAGGCGCTTTACAGCATAGGGGCTGTTGCGGACGTGCTGCTCAAGAGCAAAGCCCGGGGCAGTAAAAGCGGGGGAAAGGAACTGCACATAAGGGGCGGGCAGAACCTGGGCGTGAAAGATATAAGCCATCCCGACGGAACAACCGCGGAGGTAAGAGAGCTGTTCTTCAACACGCCTGCGCGTAAGAAATTCATGAAATCCGATACCACGGAATTCAGGCGCATTCTCAACATCCTGGTACCCTATTCGCTGGCGTTTTCAGGCAGGCGGTTCTCCCTTTCCCATAACGGAAGGAGTGTTTTCAGCTTCAGCCCTTGCCCTGACCCCGCCTCAAGGTTCTGCGACGCCGTCAACGTGGACAGGAAAAACCTGATTGCCGGTGAAAAGGAACTGAAGGAAAGAGGGATTTCCATCAGTGTCCTGCTCGGGGATATAAACCTCAAAAGGCCGGGCAGAGACAGACAATACATATTTATCAACGGGCGGCCTGTCTACAACCAGCGACTTGCATATTCGGTTAACGACGTGTACAGGATTATTTTCCCGAGGGATGTTTATTCGGTATTTGAGGTATTTCTCACCGTGCCTTTCGGAGACATAGACGTTAATATCCACCCGTCAAAGAGAGAGGTCAAGCTTAAGGATGAAAACTATATTTCTTCGGCTCTTGCGGATTTCTGTCGTGAATTGCTTCTCGGAAAAGGAAAGCCGGCATCGGCGGTGAAAAGGGAGAGCATATATTTTGAGAGGGTGGAGCCGGCGCCCCTTACGGGCACCAAACCTTTTCTTTCCGAGGGGGAGAGGGCAGGGGATATCTTTGCCGGAGCCGCACCGGCCGGAGAACGGGAACCCGGATTGGCGGAGGAACCGATAAGGGCGAGACTGTCCGGGGCGGTCTACATAGGAAGTTACAGGCACAAGTATCTCTTTTTTGAATCGGGGGACGTCCTGCTGGCCATAGACCAGCATGCCGCCCACGAGAGGATAAACTACGAGATTCTGAAAAAACAGTTTGAGACCGGCAAAACGGATATTCAAAGGCTGCTTACGCCTCTCTTGATAAAACTTGCTCCCGAAGAGATGTCAGGATGGGAGGAGGGAAATGAGAGGATGGAAGAGATAGGATTCCTGACCACAAGGTGGGACAGAGGCTCTATCGCACTGCACGGGTTTCCACAGGTCGTAAAAGACCCGGAGGCGGCGGTTAGAAGCATACTTTCTGAAAAACATGTGGAGAGATGCGATTTTGAAACTCTTGCAAGGAGAGCATGCAAGGGTTCGGTTCTTGCCGGGGAAAAGATCAAGCCGGAAGAGGCATTGTATATAAAGGATGAACTGCTGAAATGCGAGATACCCTTCGTATGCCCGCACGGCCGTCCGACCGTCGTTGAATTTTCCGAATCTTTCTTTGACCGCCAATTCTTGCGTTAGTGACTACTGCTTAATTTTAGCTTATTCCGAAAAATCTCCTGTAGGTTTTGACCAGCGCATGGTAATTTTCAACCTTGACGTCCTCGTGGACGGAATGGCTTAAGTGCAGGATATGACCTCCCCGCGCCTTAAGTCCGTAGTTGAGGCATTCCTCAACCTCTCTCTCAACCGCATCAGTGGAGGCGTTGCACATGGTGTACCGCGCATCAATATTCCCGATAATGCATATCCTGTCCGCGACGCCTTCCGCCATCAGCATTTCCCATGTCATGCCCGCCGACCTGTCCACTTCCTTGTACCCATCTATGCCGGAATTGAAGAAAAAGTCGTCTTTTATAAGCCAGTGGTTCCCGTCTGACGTATAGACTGCGAATGCACCCATACTGTGTATGAGATCAACATGTTCCCGGATGACGGGCAGGATGAATTTCCTGTACAGGGCAGGGGATATGAACGGCCCCTTGTCACAGCTGACATCACCTCCCATTGCCACCACCCTGCATCCCTGTTGAATCATCTGTCTTGTGCTTTCAAAGGCGGATGCTTTCTGCATCTCCATCCATCGCAGGTATATTTCAGGTTTTTCCAGCATCCACATCAGCATGAAAGGCGGATAGAATGCCACTCCTGTCCCGGCGCCGATCTCGGCCATGTAAACCCAATCAATGCCGTCTGCGTGCGCAAGTTCTTTAACCCTGTTCAGCACGGGATCAAGCTCCACGGATGTATCAACTTTTTCATCCCATGACTCAATTTTCTTCGTGAGATCTTCTTCCGAAATCTGCTGGGAATAGGAGTGGATGGGATTTTCCGGATGTACGAGTTTTGTCTTCTCGTTGAAAACATATGGAACGCCGTTTACTGTCCATCTCCCGGTTCCTGTCTTAAGAGGTCTAATACCGTCAATGTAACCGCAGCCTGTAAGACGTACCATGTCCAGCTCGAAAAACCTGCATATCCGGAACTGCGCCTGCGCGGAAGCCTCCACAAACTCTTCCTTCGGAACACCTTCCGCCATCGCGTCCCATGCTTTTGCCGCATCGGTTGCTATCGTTCTTCCGCAGATATCCCAGTGGATAGGCTGGTAAGGCTGGAAGATTTCAAATAAGGGCGTCCGGTCCGGTCTTAAATGTGAAAGCGCTTTCAACACGCGCTCTTCTCTGACTTTCATTTGCCTCCATGTGCACTTTAGAATCTTATAATACAGTATGGAGGCATTTTGTCAAACTGCAGCGGTGCTTTATAATAAACTCTTGGCAGCAGAATTATCTATCTTGAAAGCGGAGGGGAAATGATGCGCAGGAACCTGGTTAAGGAAGCCATTGCTCATAAGAGAACAGGGCGAGTTCCGTATTGCATTGCTTTTACGCCGGACGGCGAGAAAGAACTCCAGAAGGTGATCGGAAAACGCAGTGCGATAGAATTTGCGGACAATGATATCATCCAGGTCGGGGCGCCCTGGTGGAACTGGGATAATCCCGGGCCGGAATGGACATCGCCCGAAATCCCCCTGAGTATTTCAAGGGTAGCCGGAACGGGGAGCTACGAGGTTTTTTTTGATAACCTTAAGAGGTTGCGTGATAACAGCGACAAGTATATCCTGGTGATGGTGTACGGTTCCCATTTTGAGAAGGCAAACTTCGCAAGGGGGATTGAGAATTTTCTTGCGGATATGTCCGGTGAGCCGGAGTTTGCCAGGAAATTGCTGACCCGCATAATCGACAAGAACATGGTTATGCTGGAGAATTTTCTGTCTGCACGGGAGATTGACGGCGTACTGCTGGGGAGTGACTGGGGTTCGCAGATTGACCTGCTGATGTCTCCGGCAACATGGCAGGACATGATACGTCCGGGCGAACAGAGGGAGTACGACCTCGTGCACGCATACGGCAAGGATGTGTGGATTCACTCCTGTGGGAACGTTCTAAAGATCATCCCGTCATTGATAGAGATGGGGGTGGATGTTCTCAATCCCGTGCAGCCGGAAGCCATGGACCTGGCAAGACTCAAGTCTGAATTTGGCAGTAAACTTGCTTTTTTTGGAGGTATCAGCACGCAGAGAATTCTGCCTTACGGGACCCCGGAGGAAGTCAAGAAGGAAGCGAGGAGGGTGCGTAACCTGATGTCAGAGAACGGCGGTTATATCTTTGCCCCTTCGCAGGAGATACAGGGAGACGT
>CAYQXZ010000193.1:0-3839 GCA_964421645.1 uncultured bacterium | reverse complement strand
GAAATGGGAAAGAGCTATCCGCTGGTACCGAGAAAGGTGCCTGCCGTAGAAACGAAGTACAGAAGGATTAAGACCGAAATACCGGTTCCGGAATCAATACCGGTTCTTGAGAAATTAAGGAAATACGAGCCCATATCCATGAGCGGCCAGCCGACCGTGGTATGGGACAGGGCGGAGGGAATCAACGTTTACGACGCCCACGGCAACAAGTGGCTTGATTTCAGCTCCGGGGTGCTGGTGATAAACGCGGGGCATGCCGCGCCCGAGGTCGTGGGAGAGATAAGAAAACAGCTGGAGAAGCCGCTCCTTCATAATTACTGCTTCCCCTCGGAAATACGGGCACGGCTGGTTGAGAAACTTGCCTCCGTTTCACCCGCCCCCCTGAAGAAAGTCTTTCTTCTGACTACCGGGGCGGAGGCGGTTGAATGCGCCCTGAAGCTTGCAAGAACCTACGGGAAGAAAAAGAATAAAAAGATCATGATTTCTTTTGAGGGCGCCTTTCACGGCAGGACCCTGGGTGCGCAGATGCTGGGCGGGATGCCGGCACAGAAAGCATGGATTGCAAATCCTGACCCTGATATATACCAGGTTCCGTTTCCCGGAGAGCCGAGATGCAAGGACAGATCATTTGCCGGCTTTGAAAAACGTTTGAAGCAACTGGGTATCAGCCCGAAGGACGTATGCGGCGTAATCTCCGAGACCTACCAGGGCGTGAGCGCGGCACTGATGCCTGTTGAGTTTGCGCAGGGCTTGAGAAAATGGTGCGATGCCAACGATGTGGCGCTGATATTTGACGAAATACAGGCAGGTCTGGGGAGAACAGGGAAGATGTTCGGGTTCCTGCACTACGGCATACTACCGGACATATTCTGCCTGGGCAAGGGCGTTTCAAGCTCCCTTCCTCTTTCGGCCGTCGTGGGCAGGAAGGAGTTCATGGACATGTATGAGCCCGGAGCCATGACAAGCACGCATACCGGCAACCCGCTCTCATGCGCTGCGGCGCTCGGAAGCATATCGGCAATAGAGAAGAACGGGCTGGTGGAAAATGCCGCGGCAATGGGCAGGATATTTGAGGAAGAGCTGAAGAAGATAGAGAAAAGGTTTGATTGCATACAGTATCTTTGCGGGGCCGGCCTGGTCTGGGGAGTACAGTTCGGGAAGAAGGGAACGGAGACGCCTGATCCGGAGACCGCGTTTAAGGTCGTGGGCAGGTGCGTGGAGAAGGGACTCCTGCTGTTTGCTCCGGTGGGGCTTGGCGGCGGTACCGTGAAACTCAATCCTCCGCTGATCATAAACGAGGAAGCGGTCAGGGAAGGCTGCGCGGTCTTTGCCGAGGCGATAGAGGAAATATGCGGATGAACAATGTAAAAGAGGCTGTGGAGAAAAATTTCATGGAGTCGCTGGAATTCCTGAAAGAAACCATAAAATTCCCCAGCGTTGCGGGAGAAGGTGAAGAGGACGTGCAGTCCTTTATCCGCGACAAATTCATGGCATTCGGGGACGTTAAGCTTATTCCCCTTCCGGCAGACATAAAGAAAGATCCCGAATACACCTTCGGAGAGAAGGAACTTGACTACTCAAAGAGGAAAAACCTTGTCCTGCAATATCCTTCATGCGGGGGCGGCAGGTCGCTTATCATAAACTCCCATTCGGACGTGGTGCCTGCAAAGCAATGGGTTGATGCGTTTACTCCAGTGGAAAAGGAAGGCGTGATATACGGCAGGGGAGCTGTTGACGCGAAGGGGCAGGTCGCGGTTATCTACCTTGCGCTCCTTGCTTTGAAACAGATCGGCGTAAGACTGAAAGGCAAGCTGATGGCCGAGGTTGTGATAGAGGAGGAGGTGGGAGGCAACGGTGCGCTCGGGCTTATAAGGCAGGGATACAGGGCGGACGGAGCCATAGTGCTGGAGGCGAGCCAGCTGAAGATATTTCCGGCAAACCGCGGGGCAGTCTGGTTCAGGCTGGACGTTGAAGGCAAGTCCGTGCACATGGGCAGGATAACCGAGGGAGTCAACGCGATTGAAAAGACCTGCTTGCTAATGCACCGTATGAAAGAATACGAACGCAGGCTGATTGAAGAGAGCAGGAATGTTCCGCTCTTTGAGAAGTTCAAACAGCCGGTGCAGGTGAACTTCGGCACGATAAAAGGCGGAAGCTGGCCGTCTATGGTATGCGGTGAGGCAACGCTTGAAGGCGGCGTAGGTTTCCTGCCGAACAAGAATCTGGGGATGATAAAGAAGGAGCTGGCCGGCGTGATAGAGGACTGCGGGGATGACTGGATTGTCAATCACTACAAGCTCTCTTTTCCCAAGCTTCACAACGATGCCTATGCGATACCCGTGGAACACCCGCTGGTGGATGCGATGAAGAAGGCGCAAGCGGATTCCGGGATCACTCCCTCGGTGGAAGGATTCATAGCAAGCTGTGATGCGAGGCTCTTCAACAGGGTCGGAAAGATGCCGGTCGTGGTTTTCGGCCCCGGCAAGCTTGAAGATGCGCATTCGGACAGCGAGAAGATAGAGACGGAGCAGCTAAAGACCGCGGCGGAGATTCTGGTAAAAACAATAATCAACTGGTGCGGAACGGAGGAATAACAGACCCCTCACCCGGACCCTCTCCCGCAAGGGGAGAGGGGAACCCCTTGTGTTTCCTCCCCCTCGAGGGGGGAGGATCAAGGTGGGGGTGAAATGGAGGAATAAAATGGTTAGACTGGGAGTAATCGGAACAGGCAAGTTCGGGACAAATATCCTGAACACGTTCAAGCAGATGGAATCCGACGGCAGGTGCAAACTTGTGGCGATCTGCGATATAAACAGGGAGGTTCTTGATAGCCAGTCAAAGAAGTACGGGGTCAAGGGATACACCGACTACAGGGAGATGGTGGATAAGGAGAAAGATCTGGACGGTATCGCTGTGGCAACGCCCGATCCGTTCCACAGGGAGCCCGTGATATACGCGGCAAACGCGGGGAAGCACATATTCGTGGAAAAGCCGATGGACGTCACGGTGAAAGGCTGCCAGGAAATGCTGGATACGTGCAGGAAGAACAAGGTGTTCTTACAGGTAGATTTCCACAAGCGGTTTGACCCGTTCCACATCGCGATCAGACGGGACATCAGAGAGGATAAGGCCGGTGAGATTGAGTACGGATATGCGCACATGGAGGACCAGATTTTCGTGCCCAGGGACTGGTTCCCGGGCTGGGCGTCAAAGAGTTCGCCGGTATGGTTTCTCGGCGTGCACATGTTTGACCTTGTTCGGTGGCTCATCGGGAGCAACGGGAAGAAGGTTTACGCAAAGGGACGGAAGCTGAAACTGAAATCGCTGGGCGTGGATACCTATGATTCCGTGTCGTCAGTGGTGGAGTTTGAGAGCGGCGCGGTGGTGCACTTTGACGTCTCGTGGATACTGCCGGAAGATTTTGAGGCGATTGTCAACCAGGGTTTTCGCCTGGTAGGGACGAAGGGTATAGTGGAATGCGACAGCCAGGACAGGGGCACGCGGGTTTCCTACGAGAAAGCAGGCACGAAGACCTATAACCCGGTATTCATAAATGAAAACAAGGACGAAAAGACCGGAAGTGTCAGGTATTCCGGATATGGAATTGAAAGCATTGCGGATTTCGTGTATAATCTTGAATACCTTGCAAAAGGCGGGGAACTGAAAAAACTGCAGGGCGGAATTACAGGACTGGGAGAGGACGGCATAGAGGTGACCAAGATTGCGGTGGCCGTCCACAGGTCGCTTGAGACCGGGAAAATAGAACCGGTGCAATAAGGGAGAGAAAATGGCGGCAACAATAAGACTTGTAAGAAAAGGGAAAAGGAACAAACCGTTTT
>CAYQXZ010000192.1:0-3844 GCA_964421645.1 uncultured bacterium | reverse complement strand
GGGGAATGCGAAGGGAGAGAAATCATGCGCGGGCTGAATAAAAGGGTAATAAGCGCATTTTTTATTATTCTGGCGGTTGTTGCCGGCCCGGGACAGATATTCGGATATCGGTCTTCCGAAAAAGGGATGTTGGGCGCGGAGGGGATCTATCACGGGGTGCGTCTGGTTGAATTAAAAAAAGTTATCCCCGACATAATCCTGGATATCCGGTATGCGACGGAGGATAATTTTACGGGGAAGGTCCTTTATCCTTCCGCAGAGTGTTTCCTCCTGCCGGAAGTTGCCGCGGCGCTGAAGAAGGTGCAGGATGACCTGAAAGTGCAGGGTTTCCGCCTGAAGGTTTACGACGGCTACCGGCCGCTGGCGGTGCAGAAGAAGATGTGGGAGATTATGCCTGACGCTGACTTTGTAGCCGACCCGGCGAAGGGGTCGATGCACAACAGGGGCTGTGCTGTGGACGTCACGCTGGTTGATATGAATGGCCGCGATGTGAAGATGCCGACGGGATACGACAGTTTCACCAGAGAAGCGCACCGCGATTACCGGGATTTGCCGCCGGCCGTGCTGGCTAACCGGCGGACTTTGAGAGAAGCCATGGAGAAGCACGGCTTTGCTCCGTCTGTCACGGAATGGTGGCACTTCAGTTTCAAGGCTTCCCGGGAAAAGCCCGTCCTTGATATCCCGTTTGAAGTTATCAAGTCTGAATAAAAGAAGAATCTATTACGAACTGGACTGGGATTTTTTCACAGGCACTATGCCGGCCATCTCGCCGACCACGTTTATCAATTCCGTGTTGGGCGGAATGACGACCTTGGTGTTATCCATAAGGGCGTTTTCAACCGCCTGGAGTTTCCTCAATATCTGTGCGTTACCCACGAAATATTTTTCCGCCGCTTCGTTGACCAGCCGTATCGCTTCGGCTTCGCCTTCCGCCTGAAGTATCCTAGCCTGCTTGATGCCCTCGGCGTTTTTAATCTGGGCCCTTTTCTGCCCGTCGGCGGTTGTTTCGGTCGCGGTTGCAAAGTCTATGGCGGCAATTTTTTCGTTCTCCGCTTTCACGACCTTGTTCATGGTCTCCTGGACATCGGGAGGCGGCGAAATTTCTTTCAGTTCCGTTCTCACGATTTCAATGCCCCAGCTTGACGTTTCATCCCGGAGCGTCTTGTGGAGTTCGGAGTTAATCTTTCCTCTCTCGCTGTTTGCGGATTTAAGAGTCAGCGTGCCGATGATGTTTCTCAAGGTGGTCCTCGCGAGGTTTACTATCTGCCACTGGTAGTTGTTCACGTTGTACTGGCTGTTTTTGACGTTTTCGGAGTCGGACTTGACCTTGAAATAAACCTGCGCGTCAACCCGCGCGTTCAAATTATCATTGGTTATAATCTCCTGCGGCTCGGCATCAACCATCTGTTCGGTGACGTTTATGCGGTATATCTGTTCTATAATGGGGCAAATCCAGTGAAAACCCGGATTTGCAAAACGGTTATACTTGCCCAATCTTTCAACCAGTCCCCTGTGGGTAGGTCTGACTATCTTGATGCCCAGCAGAAAAATAAAAACTGCAATTCCAATCCAGTGATAAGCGTTCATTACTGCCTCCTTTTATGTTTCCGGCAATGATAATAAAAACCGGCAGTTTTATTGTAACTCCCCTGCCTGAAAAGTCAAATGGAAAATAGACTCCGCGATAAGAATAATTGAATACTGAAAATCTCTCAAGGTATAATATGCTTACGGATGTTCCGGGAGGTACAAATAACATGAAAAACTACAGGCTTACGGTAGTCCTTGCAGTATTGGTTATTTTTGCCGGCTTTTCCGGAGGCGGAGTGGAAGACATATTGCCCGGTCCGTGCGCGGACATGAAAGGAGTAAGAGTATTCCCCGATGATAATCCATGGAATCAGGATATCTCGGGATTGCCGGTGGATCCCAATTCGCGGGTGCTCATTGCAAGCATAGGACTTGAGACGGGCCTGCACCCGGATTTCGGGGCTTTCTTCTGGAATAATGCTCCTGTCGGCATCCCTTACGTGGTTGTCCCCGGGAACCAGGAGAAAGTGCCTGTAACTTTCCATTATGCCGACGAAAGCGACCCGGGCCCGTATCCTGTTCCTCCGAATCCGCCCATAGAAGGAGGCACGAATTCAGACGGGGACCGGCACATCCTGATGATAGACAAGGATAACTGGAAACTCTACGAACTCTATGCCGCCTATCCGGAAGAAGGCGGAAAAAAGTGGCGCGCTGGTTCGGGAGCGATTTTTGACCTGAAGTCAAATTCACTCAGGCCTGCGGGCTGGACATCCGCCGATGCGGCCGGACTGCCCATTTTCCCGGGGCTTGCGAGGTATGACGAGGTGATGATTCAAAAGGAAATAAGACACGCACTAAGATTCACATGCAAGAGGACGCGCAGGGCTTATATCTACCCGGCGAGGCATTATGCAAGCTCTCTGACCGATCCCGGACTGCCGCCCATGGGGATGAGGGTGCGGCTCAAAGCGGATTACGACATTTCAGGTTTTCCCGAGTCTGTCCGGGTAATTCTTACGGCGCTCAAGAAATACGGCATGATACTGGCTGATAACGGAAGCAACTGGTTCATTACCGGAGCGCCGGACACAAGATGGAACGATAAGGAACTTTCCACTTTGAAGCGTGTCAAGGGTTCGGCTTTTGAGGTCGTGGAAATGGGACAAATCACCACGCGTTAACAGTTGCATGCCTGCCCGTATGCTTATTTCTTTCCTTTGTTTTCCTTTACCGGCGGTTTCTTTTCAATCTCCTTTGCCGGGCGCGGGAGTTCTGCCGCCCTGAGCAGGTTGAAGTCCTTGTCAAACTTGTACAGAGTGTTTCCCCTTAGCACTATTATCCCTCCGTTGTCCGACGGCACCATGGACGCTTGAGGTTTCATCTGCATCTGTCCCTGCATACCAGGCTGCATCATTCCCCTGTCCATCCCGCGTCCCAGCATGCCCTGATGCTGCGGCGCCATGTTATTGCCCATCATGGGGCAATTCATCCCGGGCTGCTGCATGCCTCCCATCATGGGGCACGCCATCCCCTGCCTCTGCATCCCCGGCTGCATTTGCTGTCTCATCGGCATTTTCTGTCCGGGCTGCTGTGCGCCGGGTTTTGCTTCCTGGCAGAATCCCGTGCCCGCCGCAACCATAACCGCAAGACAAACTATCACGTTTCTGTTCATGCTTTCCTCCTATGTTCGTTTAAAGGACTTCGTTTTTATATTATACCTTTGACGGGCGGCAGAACAGAAGGTTTAGTGTATGACTTTTCTACGGACCGCCTTTTGAATGACGCTAAACCTTTTTGCAAGAGGATGAGTCAGAATAATAGAAAAAGGGGGTGAACCGCCATGAAAAACATTTTAAGCAATGCTGTTAAAGGCGCGGCGATAGCGCTTGCAGTTATTTCCGTTGCCGTATCCGGTACGCCTGCGCAGGGCTACAGCGACAGGGACAGGGCTGAAGAATTCAGCAGGGCGGAGCTTACCCAGATGCTCGCTCCCATCGCCCTGTATCCGGATTCTCTGCTTGCACAGATACTGATGGCATCAACCTATCCTCTTGAGATTGTGGAGGCGGAACGCTGGCTTAAAAGAAACAAGAACCCGGAGGGCGATGCGCTGTATGAAGCCCTCCTGGAAAAAGACTGGGATACCAGCGTCAAATCTCTCTGCAATTTCCCGGACGTGCTCTTTGCGCTTAGCGACAAACTGGACCAGACGAGAAGGCTGGGGGATGCTTTCCTCGGACAGGAGGAAGATATAATTGACGTTGTCCAGGAGTTGCGCGACAGGGCATATAAAGAAGGCAATCTCAAGAGC
>CAYQXZ010000191.1:0-3859 GCA_964421645.1 uncultured bacterium | reverse complement strand
CCGCCTCGCCGGGGCGGCCAAGTGTCCCGTCTGAAGAAAGCCTGCCGGCGGTGCGACCGTTCGTGTATACCCGCTGCCTTATGGCGCAATTCGGAGATTTGACATTGAGGTGATTCAATCCTACAATACAGGGATTTCCAGAGCGGAGGCACAATGAATAAGAGCATAATAGATACGTCAAGGGCGGCTATGACAACAAGGGAAAGGTTCAGGAGACAGATGCACTTTCAGAGCGTGGACAGGGGTATCCACTGGGAATTCGGATACCTTTCCGAGACTCTTGACAGATGGCATACGGAAGGGCTGCCTGTTGATATCATAGCAGGTGAAGGAAAGCGTTCGGTTGAAGAATATTTCGGGGTTGACCCATCCTTTTACGTACCTGTATCTAACGGGCTCCTTCCCGGCTTCACGGGGGAAACAGAAATACTGAAAGAAGATAAAGGAAAAAGGACCGAACTGCTGCCGGACGGCACAATACAGGAGGTTCAGACGGAAGGGCTTAAAACCATACCTCATTATATAAAAATGCCCATCAGCAATTGGGAGGACTGGAAGAAATTCAAGGAACGTCTTAATCCGGATGCGGAGGGACGGATCCCCTACGACATCAAAAGCCTTGGCGAAAAGCTTCGCCACTCCAACTGTCCGGTGGGGATCAGCCTGGGCTCCTATTTCGGCATACCGAGGAGCTGGGTCGGCTTTGAGCAGATTTCCGTGATGCTTTACGACCAGCCTGACCTGGTTGAAGATATCGTTGAGACTCTGACGACACTGTATGAAACAAACCTTTCAAAAGTGCTTCCGGAGATAGAGGTTGACTTCGCCGCGGGATGGGAGGATATATGCTTCCGCAACGGACCGATGATCAGCCCCGCAATGTTCAGGAAGATCGTCGGCCCGAGACTTAAAAGGGTGACAACCCTGTTGCGCCAGCATGGGGTTGATATCATATGGACAGACTGCGACGGCAACATTAACGATCTTGTCCCGGTCTGGCTGGAATGCGGATTGAACTGCATGTTCCCCATTGAGGTTCAGGCAGGTTCCGATCCCGTGGAGTTAAGAAAAGAATACGGGCGGAACATCCTTCTGCGGGGAGGCATCGCAAAATACCAGCTTGCACTCGGAAAAAAAGAAATACTTAAAGAATTGAAAAGAGTGGAAAAGGTTGTTGAGGATGGGGGATATATTCCCCACGGTGACCACCGCATCCCCCAGGACGTTCCATATGAGAACTATAAATACTATATCAGGGAGAAACTCTCCATGCTCGGATGGCAGAAATACGACATTGACAGCATTGAAGCCCTGGCCGGATAGAAGATTATTCTTTCCCCGGATGCGACAGTCCGCCAAAGCATCAGTGGCGGAAAATCAATCTGCTGTTATTTGGCGAATTTGGGGTCGGTCACCCTCTGAATTACAACGCGCTTCTTGGGTTTGGACGTCCTCTTCAGTTTTTCAATCAATGCGTCGTACTCTTTCCTGTTGACAGGAATATTGACAGGTTTCCTCTTCTTGCCGGAAAGTATGCACGCGTTAATAAATTCAACAGCATTCAAACCGTCTTTGCCTTCTGCAAAAAGTTTCTCTTTCCCGGATATGGCGGCAGCGAAATTCCGTATCATTTCGGTCTGCCCGGTAGTAACGTTGCTCTTAAACTCAAACGTTTCTTCCTCCACCTTTAGTGATGCCCACATACTTCCAGCCTTATGGGTATAGACGGAAACCGGCTCACTGTACCCGTAGAGAGTCATCTTCTCTTTGCCGTTGATAACGAGCTTTCCGGTATCTCCCGCAATCTCCATGTGAAATGTGCCAAATGTTTCACAGGTGGTCGTATAGTAATAACCCCATGCTCCGTTCTTGTATTGCAGGGCCGCGGCGACCTCATCCTCAACCTCTATATCGTGCAGGCGGGTTCTTGTTTTTGCGTCAACCTTAACCGGGAGACCTCCAAGCAGAATGAAGAGGTCTATTATGTGAGGCGCCTGGTTAATGAGCACTCCGCCTCCTTCGCCTTTCCACGTGGCTCGCCACACGTTGCTGTCATAGTATGCCTGCGTACGGTACCACGGGTCAATGCATAACGTTCTGGTGATCCGGCCCAGGACGCCACTCTCCATAATCTCTTTCGCTTTCCTGAAGAACGGTTCTGTTCTCATCTGGTGCATGACGGCAAATTTCTTGCGGCTTCTTCTCGCAGCGGCAATCATCCTGTCCACATCCGATACCGTAACGGCAACGGGTTTCTCACATATTACGTGGAGACCGCTTTTAAAAGCGTATATGGTAACGTCAGGATGGAACCAGTGGGGGATGACAACCAACACGGCATCACACAGACCGCTTTTTGCCAGCTTCTTATAATCCGTGAAATAGGGTACCCTGAACTCTTCCCCTTTTTCTTTTGCAGCAGCCCCGTCATTGTCACATACACAGGTAAGCAAAGTCTCTTTCAGAGAACGTACATTCTTACAGTGGGCATAGCCCATTGCACCCAGTCCGATTACGCCTATCCTGACAGGTTTCACACTATGCCTCCAGTCTTTATTTCTTAGCGTGTGCCGGGTCGGTAACTCTCTGTACCTTCACTGCCTTTTTCACCTTTGAGGTCCTGACCAGCTTCCGGATCATGGTGTTGTATTCGTTTCTGTTTATGGGAATCCCGACAGGCTTATTCTTCTTGCTTGAAAGTATGCAGGCGTTCAGGAATTCAACCGAAGCAAGACCTTCAGCACCCGGAGAAACAAGCTTTTCTCCCTTGGTTATCGCTGCCGCGAAATTTCTTATTACCTCGCTGTGCCCTGACGCAACGTCGGGCTCAATCCTGACCTTCTCTTCTTTCACGTCAAGCGAAGCCCACATGCTCTTGGACTGGTGCGTGAATTTTGACACCGGAACGCTGTATCTGTAAAGGGTCACTTCACTTCCGTTGACGACTATCTTTCCCTTGTCTCCTACAACCTCCATATGAAATGGTCCGCCCGGCTCGCAGGTAGACGTGTAATAGTATCCCCACGCCCCGTTCTTATACTCCAGGGTGGCCGAAACCTCATCTTCCACCTCTATCTTGTGAAGACGCGCCCTTGTCAATGCATCAACCTTTGCGGGCAGGCCGGAGACCTGCGTGAAAAGATCTATGGTATGAGGGGACTGGTTTATTATGACTCCGCCTCCCTCACCTCTCCACGTGGCACGCCAGGTTCCGCTGTCATAGTAAGACTGTGCGCGGTACCACGGATCTATGCAGAGGGTCCTGGTGATTTCTCCGATAGCCCCGTTTTTTATCAATTCTTTCAGTTTTTTCACCAGATTCGTCGTCCTGCGCTGATACATTACGGCAAAAACCTTCCTGTTCTTTTTTGCCGCTGCAATCATCCTGTCTGCATCAGCCACGGTAACCGCGATGGGCTTTTCCGAAAGAACGTGCAGTCCGTTGTTAAACGCAAATATCCCTATCTCCGGATGAACCCAGTGAGGAGTCGCAACAACAACGGCATCACACAGTCCGCTCTTGATTGCTTTCTTGTAGTCTGTGAAATAGGGCACGTTGAATTCTTTTCCTTTTGCTTTTGCGACGTCTTCTTCAATGTCGCACACAAGTACAAGTTCCGTCTCTTTCAAATTTTGTATCCCTTTGCAATGCGCAGAACCCATTCCTCCAACTCCGATGACTCCAATCCTTACTGCTCCCTTCTTCTTCATTTTTCCTGTCTCCTTTACCCCGAACACTTCTTGATATACCCGAAAAGTGAGGGGTTGATGATTTTGTTTTCTAAACGACGTGCTATAATATAATACATAACGCAACAAAAATCAATCATCACCGTTCCAAACCCGGTATGGAACGGAG
>CAYQXZ010000190.1:0-3868 GCA_964421645.1 uncultured bacterium | reverse complement strand
TTCAGCGGTAATTTTAATTGTCGTTGACCGGTAATTATAATTGTCGCTCATCAGGGTGCTATTGAAAAGTGTTTTCTTTATCCTTACCGCATGGGAAAACGCCCCAAGACAAAAGCAGAATATACTCCCATTAAAAGCATCCGCAAGCATTGTTTATGGTGCTGCTGTGGAAGTTTTGCATTGGTAAAGGATTGCCCGGTTACGGATTGTCCGTTATGGATTTATAGATTTGGTAAAAGGCCAAAGGGGATTAACAATGGCTATAGAATGCCCCTGCAATCTGAAAAAGTGGCAGTATAGTGGGTGGTTTTGGACTTAAAAGAGGAAAGACATATAAAAACCCGCGAAAAAAGATATGGAAAAACGGCTAACTCTAATCAAGGCTGCTGAGGTGCTGAGAACTGCGGAAGAATCTCTCTTGTATCAACGGGCGAACGACTGTATAATTATGGGACAGGTTGAAACGCTCTTTGAAAATGTCATGCTGGAGATTTTGGAATCAGGAGCAGGACGGGGCTTCTCAGGCAAGGAGGTCACAGTGTGCCTTTATAAACGAGAGAGAAGCCGATACTTTTATGTGGATGTAACTTATGATAATCTGCGTATCCGGAAGTCAACGAAATGTGAGAATAGGCGGGACGCGGAGAAGATTAAGTTGCATCTGCTACTGAAAATGATGAACCTTGTTCCTGCTGTAAACCAAAATCAGTTATGTCCCATGGAAGCACAGGAGAATCTGTCGCCTACTTTTGCGGAAGCGTCGCAGAAATACCTTGAGGAGAAGGCAACAACAACTAAATCCTTGAAGCGGGAAAAACTTTGCCATAAGGATGTAGTCGGATATTTTGGCAGCAAACGGATTGACAAGATAACTCCACAAGACATTCATTCATTTATGCAGGCGGAAAGAAAAAGAAAGGTCCGTTGCGGTAAGAATCTTTCGGCAAGAAGCATCAATTATAACCGCGGATATCTGCATAGGGTGTTTGAGTTTGCGCTTAATGTCTATGGATGGGCGCCGGTCAATCCGGTAAGGAATATTGACCCGCTCCCGGAAGATAACATGCGGGATAGAGTTTTATCCCTTGAAGAGGAAAAGACGTTATTATCCTGCATAGAGAAGGAATGGCTCCGGGATATTACGACCTTTGCGCTTGATACCGGCCTAAGAATCGGGGAGGTAGCGAGCTTGAGGAAAGGCAACTTTCACATGGCCGGGGATATGCGGCACTTCAAACTAAAGAGGGAGAAAGGCGGTGTATGGACAGAATTCCCTATAACATCCCCCATGCTTATGAGTGTAATTGAGAAGTATCTCAATACCGGCAAGGGAGATACCTTCTTCTGTAGTGAAGGGGGAGAGACTCTAACGAGTAATGTTATTTCAAAGAGGTTCAGGCAGGCCGTGAATAGAGCCGGAATAAATAATTTCATCTTCCACGACTTGAGAAGAACTTTTTACTCAAGACTCCGTCTGAGGGGATGTAATCCGACCGTTGCCGAGTATCTTATGGGACATAAACAGCGGGGATTGATAGCCCGGTACCTGTCCTATGACCTTCATTCTATTGCCGGGGAATTGAGGAAAATGGACATACCAGGGTTTACGTCACACCATATGTCACACTTTGGGGAAGACTACAGGCCGGAGAATGACCTGAAAATACCTCTAAGTGTAGCGCAAATAAGCACTTCGGAGGGTTAGCCTAACTGGCAAGGCAGTGGATTTGAAATCCACCGTCCGCAAGGACATGGGGGTTCGAGTCCCTCACCCTCCGCTTTCCTGGGAGAACACCCATGTCCTAAAAGGGTAAGAGGGAAAAGTATTTTCCCTCGCGTATTCTGCATCGGGGGGAGAATATTAGGAAGGGGGAAACTCCCCCTCCTAAAGAGCGAAGCGAGACATGGGGGTTCGAGTCCCTCACCCTCCGCCACTGATACCAGTTCGAACTCTCATCCTCTCCATCCATGAGGCACAGAGTCTGTACCTCCGTATGCGCAACGTAGTATGGCTTGAACCTTTTCTCCCCGTCATTCAGGAGCTCAAAATACTCCCCATCCGCAACCGGCTCCAGTTCAATCGTGCCCAGCAGTTCTTTCAGCGCAATGGCCGCGGCAGAGGTATTTCTGGTGAGAGTCTCATACAGCCGTTCCAGCCTGTAATCAATCCACTCCCTCGGCGCCGCCTTGAAGATTTTCTCCTTCTGAAACTCCATGGAAGATATCTGCTGTCTCAATTCCCCTTCTCTTGCCTCCGCATCCTTTAATGCCTCCGATACCGCCCGGGAGAGATTGCCCATCTTAATGAAGTCCAGGTAGTTCCGTATTTCCATGGCGACCTTTTCAACCTGCGCCTTTTTCCGCCTTAACAACTCCGGCACTTCGTTCAATCCCTGCGCCGCAATCTTTTCCACGTTCTTATAGACATACTCAACATTCTCCGGAGTCAAAATCTTCTTTTTCAACTCTTCCAGTATTACCTCCTCCAACCGCTTCCTCGGAACCAGCAGGTTATTATCGCAGGTCTTCCTTGTAACGTTATAACAGCCGTAGTATCCTCCGCCCTTGCCGCTGATAAGGTCTTCCCGGAACACGGGAATTCTTTCATCCTCTGGGCGGGAAACCTGCCTTGCCTTCCCTGTCAACGGGTCCCTGACGCTTTTGGACTTCCTCCATGTCCAGTTGCCGGCATACTTCTCATTCTTAAGAATCCTGCTGACCGTTGATTTGTTCCATCCGCCGGAAAGTCCCTTCTTCGTGGGGATTTTCTCTACATTCAGGTCCTTTACAATCTTGCAGATGCTTTTTCCGGAAACAAACTCCCTGAATATCCGCAGCACCACATCCGTTTCTTCCGGCTCAATCTTGTGCACCATCCACTCATGCTTCGGCTGTCCTTTCTTATTCAGTTTCAACTCTCCCACAGGTTCTGACCTGTAACCGTATACCTTCTCCCCGGTGCTGAACCCGCGCAGTTTCTGCCCTTCCAGCCCCCGCATAGTCTTTTTCCGCAAATCGTCAAGATACAGCTCATTGATGAAACCCCGTACATGAATCCCCAGTTTCGGGATGCGAGATTCTGCAGATTAACCTGCCTTGCTTTAATAGTGAAGCCGAACTCCTTTTGCTGATTCCGTCTCAAAGGCGTATAATAGAAGTATATGAAGAAACTAAAGACTTCCGCCAAAGACAGAGAATGCAAATTCCCAAACTGCAAGCATATCTTAAGTATATATAACCACGAAGAATACTGCCATACTCACCTTCTTTTGATTGATGCCGCGTTATTAAATGATGCGCATAAGGTTCATAAACCATGAGCCCGCACAGGAAGGATATGGAAGCTTCTCCGCAGGCCCGCAAAAAATCCGATATGAGTTTTTTCGGACTGGGCATTGCTCCGAGGATACTTGAAATACTTGAACGAATAAAGTTTACTACACCGACGCCTATACAGTCTAAGGCAATTCCGCCTGCCATTGAAGGCAAGGACGTCATCGGAATCGCTCAATCCGGAACCGGGAAAACCCTTGCTTTTGCCATTCCCGTCGTACAACATCTGGCACAGGAAAAAGGAGCCGGGCTGGTTCTTGCGCCCACGCGCGAATTAGCCATGCAGATTGATGAAACCTTCCGGTTGTTTTCAGATGCCTTTAAAATAAAAACCGCCTGTCTCATCGGCGGCGCGCCCATGCACAGCCAGACGCAGAGCCTGCGAAAAAACCCCCGCATTGTCATTGCCACACCAGGCAGGCTGATTGACCATATGAACCGGCGGAATTTCATGCCCGGCAATGTAACTATGCTTGTGCTTGACGAAGCCGATCGTATGCTGGATATGGGATTCAAGCCGCAGGTTGAGGAAATA
>CAYQXZ010000189.1:0-3898 GCA_964421645.1 uncultured bacterium | reverse complement strand
AACGCAGAGGTCGCTTAAGAATATGAAGATAGGTATGAGCAGAGAAGATTTCAAAAAGATTCTTCAGAGTGCAATATGAAGGGGGGAATATGAAAGTAAAACTGACTGAAATGACGTTGAAGGAAGTAAGGGACGAAGGGCCTTTTCAGGTGGCCGTTTTGCCATGGGGCGCATGCGAGCCGCATAACATGCATCTTCCCTACGGGTGCGATGCTTTGACCGGGGAAAAGGTAGCGGAGATAAGCGCCGCCAAGGCGAGAAGAAATGGCGCAAAGGTTGTTGTTTTGCCTGCCATGCCCGTAGGGATCAACACCAATACCCTGAAATTTCCCATGACGCTGAATTTTTCTCCCACGACGCAGTTCAAAATGCTGAAAGACATCGTGGAAGCGCTCGAGTTGCACAAGGTATACAAGCTCATAATACTCAACGCGCACGGAGGCAACGAATTCAGATTCATGTCAAGGGAACTGCACGGCAAGACGAAGGTGCACATATTCCTCATCAACTGGTGGGAGACAGGGCAGGACATAGTTGAGAAGGTATGTGACGATCTATCCGGGGAGCACGGTAACGAGTCGGAGACGTCGTGGTTCATGTATTTATATCCGGAACTTGTTCACATGGAATGGGCTGACAGCGGCAAGGGGAATGAACCCGTGCTCGAATCTCTGCGGAAGAAGCAGCTGTGGATAACGAGGCCATGGCATCTTTTCACAACAAACTCGGGATATGGAAATCCTGCGAAATCAACCTCGGAAAAAGGCAGGAAGATTATCGAGGGGGCAACCGACAGGATAGCGGATATCATAAAAGAATTGTCAGATGCGGAAATAAATGACAGGTTTCCTTACTGACACATGAAAACGATACATTTCAGGGATATGGGAAAATTCAGGTGTGAGACCGTCACGGGCATAGGCAAGTTTGACGGAGTTCACCTCGGGCACAGGGCAGTTCTTGATACTATCGTCAAAGACGCGGAGAATACAACGCTGGCGCCCGCAGTCTTTACATTCCGTAAGTTTCCCGCGGAATTTCTCCTGTGCGGGTGGGACGAGAAGCTTGCCTTGCTGAAGAACTCGGGAATCAAGGTCTGCTTCTGGTGCGACCTCGACGAGGTCATGCATCTGTCTCCTGCCACGTTCCTGGACATACTGCTCGGGACAGGCGTCAAGACTCTGGTCGTGGGATATGACTTTCATTTCGGCTCCGGAAGGAAAGGCAATATTAAGTTCATGCGCGAGATGAAGGGAGAAAAGGGATTTGACCTGAAGGTAGTGCCTCCCCACAAGGTGAACGGAGAGGTCGTGAACGCCTCTGAAATCAGGAGTTTCATCAGGAAGGGGGACATTTCGAGGGCAAACAATTTTCTCGGCAGGCATTTCTCCGTATCCGGAGAAGTCATAAAGGGCAGCAACATAGGCAATACAATAGGTTTTCCCACTGCCAACCTCAAGCTTGACAACAATATCCGGATAGGGGAGGGGGTTTATGCCGGATGGGCGCTGCACGGCGGGAAAATATACGAGGCGGCGGTGGTCGCAGGCATATCTCCAACTTTCTACGATGGGATAAGTAAGTTCGAGGTATTCCTGATAGGTTTTCGGGGCAAGGATATCTACGGTGAAAGGTTAAAGGTTTTCCTGTTCAAAAAATTGAGAAATCAGATAAAATTTCCGGATAAAGATAGTCTGAAGGTCCGCATATCCGAAGACGTGAAGGAAATAACCGCCATTCTTGCCAACCAGCCCGCGCCTCGCGTATCATAGCGGATTACTCGTGGATTTCGTAGAGTACGTTATTCAGAACAAACTGCACGTTTTTACCGAGCGCAAGGAATTGCGCCGAAGCAGGCTCGTTTGCCAGCAGTCCAAAATATTCTTTCGTGCCGAACTGAATCTTTCTACGGCTTGTCGTGCGCACATTCTGTACGGCGGAGTCTATCCAGACATTGTTGCTCTGATATACCGCTCTTCCCTGTACGTTGCGCACCTGTGAAGCAAGGTTGCGCACGCCGCCCGACTGAGCCCTGTATTCAAGTCTCTCTTTCCCCTGGTAGACCTGCGTGCGATTTATCGTGTTCTGGAGTGCGTATATCTCCCTGCTCGCGTTCACACTGCCCATGCCCTCCCTGTCCGCCATGTGCCCGTATTCTTTCTCAAGGGTCCCGCGAAAAGAAAGGTCGTGGGAAATTTCAGTTTTCAGCGGAGCCGCCGCCGGGCTTTCTCCCGGCATCCTTCGGCGTTCCTCTTCTTCCAATATCAGGAGACTGGTGTAAGGCGTTACTATCCCGTATTTCCGGGCAGTCTCCATTATTTCGTCTTTGAGTTCTCTGTTTTCTCCGTTCAGCCGTATCTCATCCAGCAGGTAACCGACATGCTGTGCGGCCCATATCTGCGGAATGAACTCGTTTTGCGTGCTTCTGTCCGGGAAATCCAGCCTGTATTCAAATGTCTTTTTTTCACCTGCAATCGTTCCCTTCATCACGATTGTAGTGCGAGCGTGCACTCTATACCTGCCTGTTATGACAATCTGTGAGTTCCTGAAGAGGTCGGGAAGTTTTCCGGGATGGACGTTGCGTACTTTTACTTCCCCGAAGTCAACGCTGATGCCGGTAAGAACAGGGAAGCGGATCTTCTCGTAGAAAGAAGATAGTTTGACCTCAAGGTCTTCCCCGGGTGTAACGTAGGTTCTATAGCCGCCGGATATCCCGGCTATGCGGTCAAGCAGGTGAGTATCTATCCGATAGTCTATCCCGAAGACAAAAATTCTTGTTTTTGCCGCGTTATTATTTGCGACGATTTGCGAAAGGTCCTTCTCGTCCGTCATTCCCACGGTAGGTTTGCCGTCCGTTATAAAAACGATGCTCGATGGAGCCCCGTCTTTCCCGTCAATGGACGAAAGAGCCAGGGAAAGCGCCTCCTCAATATTTGTTCCGCCGGCGGGCTTCATGTTTTCAATAAAGGTTCCTGCCGCGCGCCTGTTGTGCGTGTCCGCCGTTTTCAACGCTCCGAAAAGACTCTCCGCTTCCGTAGAAAACCTGATGATTTCAAACCTATCCGTCCTGTTCAGGTTTTCAATGCAGAAATTCAGGGCTTTCTTCGCCTGTTCCATCTTTTGCCCTGCCATTGATCCGGAGGTGTCCATGACGAAAACAATATTCTTTCCAGGAAATTCTTTCCCTGAAACTTTTTCGGAAGGCGATATGTTCATGATGAAGAAGCCGTCCTGCGCACCGTCATTGTATGTCAGGAGGTCAACGCCTATATCATTTCCGTCGGTCGAATAATAAAGGGAAAAGTCATTGTCCGGCAGAATATCCGCCGCCTCAAAACCTATAACGGCCTTTGTCTCTCCTATTCTCGTTATCTCAACGTCGTGTGTGGGGCAGAACAGCATTTTCAATTTTTCCCTGGTTTCAAGATTGATTTTAATGCTTACGCTCTTCAGGGGCTTAGAGGAGAATTTCTCGGTATTCAGGGGGTACGCGTAATTTACCATTCCGGAATCCGGTTTCAGTAACTGCCCGTATCTTATGCTAACTTTCCTCGCCGACAGCGGCTCGATGGGAAAGATTCTTACCTTGAAGGCGTCCCTGCCGGAATACTCAAGAAGAGCAGGATCTTTCATGCTGCGGACAATATCTTCGTAGATCTTTCTTGCCTTGTCTGCCGGCAGGAGTTCGGCGGGGACTTCCCTTCCGTCAATATCCATTGAGAAAGCGTTGATAACCGCTCCCTCGGGAACCGGGAAGATATACATGCCTTCAAGCCTCGAATCCGTGGGATTGTAAAACTCCTGTCTGACTGACGTTCTCGCAATGCCGTCTCTTATCTCCACTTCGACGTTATGGTCCTTCACCTCGAGAGGGTGGGGGGGTGAGACAGGTCCGGGA
>CAYQXZ010000188.1:0-3931 GCA_964421645.1 uncultured bacterium | reverse complement strand
ATACGTAAGATAAAACTGAAAAACCTGACCGCAAACATAGGGATTGTCGCACAGGAACCGTTCTTGTTCAACGGCACCATATTTGAAAATATCGCCTATGGGAAAAGGGACGCTTCCCTGGAGGAAATAATTTCGGCAGCCGAGGCGGCAAATGCGCACCGGTTCATAAAAGCGCTTCCCAACGGATATGAAAACGAAGTCGGCGAAAGAGGTATAAAACTTTCGGTGGGCGAAAAACAACGCATAGCGATTGCAAGGGCGCTTCTCAAGAATCCGCCCATACTCATTCTGGACGAAGCAACCTCGTCTGTGGACGTGCACACCGAATCCCTCATACAGCAGGCCGTTGAAAGGCTTATATCTTCACGAACGGCATTTATCATTGCCCATCGTCTTTCAACCATCAGAAAAGCGGACAGGATACTTGTCATGGATCACGGAATGATTGCCGAAGAAGGTACGCACGAACAACTGCTCAAAGAAGGGCGGATTTATAAGAACCTTTACCAGATACAGTGGCATTCCGATCCTGAAAAGAAGTGACGTCTGCCAGAAAAAACCGGGAGCTAAAAAGACAATCTACCAGTCATTCTTCTGCTGAAGAATACTTATTTCCCTTGAAAACATGGTCAGGATGCCCCTTTTTTCCTTTTCATCATAGCTCAAGAGCATCCTTGTAGTATTCCCGTACCAGGCATAATCTTCCTTGGTTGATTCCGGCTGATATCCTCTTCCGAATCTCTCAAAGGTGGCCTCCTGCAAACCCTTCCAGTTTGCTGGACCTTTCACATAGATTACCACCTTGGAAAACCTGTCTTTCCAGAAATAGTACTCAATCTTTTCAAGCTCAACATATCCCAGCTTCAACCTGTCTCTTTCTTTCTTATATATCATTGAACCGCTGTCTGACACCTCTACTCCTATCTGTTTCATCCCTTCTACGCTATCAAGAGACTGTCCCCATTTTATTCCCCTGAAACCGTCAGGTTCAACACCGGGATTGAAATATGTTATCATCTCTGCAGAAAGATCATTCATCGCAAACAACACTATCAGCCCTGTCAGTAAACATAAAATGTTTCTTTTTATCATAGGTGTCCCCCTTCATTGATTCATGAAAAGTTTTCTGAACACAGCATATTTTGTACCTTTTCTTTGCCCTTTTGTCAATTTCAGAAAATTTGCAATTTCCATATTTTTCTGCAAAAATGTACGTTACATAAAGGAGAAAAAGATGACACCAAAAGGAAGAGTTGAAGCCGTTTTGAGGGGAGAGAAAGCGGACATGCCCCCCTTCACCATCTATGAGACAAAACTTCCTCAATGCTCTCTGGAAAGGCGCTTGAGAAACCAAGGCCTGTGTATAGTCAACAGACATCACAATGTTCTCAAGGTATCCTCGCCCAACGTCGTATATGAAACCTTTACCTACACTGAAAACGGTGTTCAGTATACCCGGCATGTAACCAGGACTCCTGCGGGTGAACTCTTCAGTATCCATAAACCGGCAGGATTCACATCCTGGTGCACGTCACATATTTTCAAGACGCCGGATGATTACAAGAGGCTGCTTTTCATGGTAAAAGACCAGGTATTTGAACCCTCTTACGAGGATTTTCTTGCAGCCGAGAAGATGATGGGAGAAGACGTTATACTGCGCGCCGGCATAGGCGGAACTCCGCTTCATAGTGTTATGATAGGCTGGATGGGAGTAGAGACCTTTGCGGTGGAGTGGGCGGAAAGGCGCGATGAAATAGAAAAACTCTGTGAAGCCCTGACAGAGAACCTGCGAAAGATATTTCCCATTGTCGCAAAATCTCCCGCACTGCACGCGAACTTCGGAGGCAACGAAACAGGCAACGTAATGGGAAGGGAACGGTTCGCAAAATACGTCATACCGCTGTACAACGAAGCCGGCGAGATCTTCAGGAAACACGGCAAGTTTCTCGGCGCCCACCTTGACGGCAACAACAGGATATGGGCAGACCTGGTGGCAGGTTCCGCTCTGGATTATGTTGAGGCGTTTACACCCTCACCTGATACCGACATGACACTCTCCGAGGCGTTTGAAATCTGGAAGGGAAAACTTCTCTGGATAAACTTCCCCTCATCAATGCATCTTGCTTCCATCCAGAAGATAAAGGAAACTACGAGGCAGATTATCAGAGATTCCCTGCCCGATGGACGCCTGATCATAGGCATAACCGAGGACATTCCGGAAGACCGGTGGCAGGAAAACCTGCTGGCAATCTCCGAAGTAATCAACGAATCCTGACGACGAAGCCAATCCTCTACAAAGCATTGGTGGACTGAAAAGAGCTCCGTTATGCGAATGCGATAGTCCGCCAAAGTTTCAGTGCGATAGTCCGCCATCGCGTAAGTGGAGGAGCGGAAAAGCTTGTCCGGTATGCGCTGACTTAGAGGACATGGTACCGGACAGATTTCGCCGTATAGCAAGGCGGCAAGGCGAAAGCAACGAGGCGTATTAAGCATACGCCGAGGAAGCATGATGCCGCTGCCAACGAAGTTCTCTGGATGAAATCCGGCCGGTATGCGCTTGGTGAGATTCGAACTCACAACCTCTGGCTCCGGAGGCCAACGCTCTGTCCAGTTGAGCTACAAGCGCGCATAATTTCAGCTCATTTCCGGTTTTGGATCCGGTGAAATCAATTTCCAGTTTTTTCCTTCCGATGGACGAATAACGCTAAGCTTACACCTGGGATTGCTGGAAAACAAAACAGATGTGGAACCCGCCAGAGCAGTGGAAAGAAGAATTATCATCTGCCGAAGAATCCCTACTTCCCGATTATTTCGCCGGTGTTCTGGTCTATTTCAACTTCCCCGCTCTGTCCGCCCGTTGCACATCCTGTCAGGAAAAGCAACAGCATACCGGCCAGTACCACAAATAACAACATTCCCTTTTTCATCATGGAAACCTCATTTTTCCCTGTAAGAATATGTCATATCCGCAAAATCAGTTTCAGTCCTTTCTCCCAATGCCAGAACGGTATCCCTTTCCCTCAAACAGAAAATTGTATCCTGCAGGATCATCAATTGAACACAGGAGCCGGCCCGGATTCTCATTGATCCGGACCGCCAGGATCTCGCCGGAAAAAATCCCGGTTACGGGCTGATCAGGAATTCTGGCACATCTTGCCGAAATCAACGTCATTCCTGTCAAAGATCGCCTCCAGAGGAATGTTTTTTTCTGATAAAGATTCTCTTGCGCCTTCAAGTCTGTCAACGATCGCAATGACTTTTCTGACGGTGCATCCCGCTTCTTCCACTGCTTTTATGGCTTTGAGTACTGATCCGCCCGTTGTTACCACGTCATCTACCACAACCACATTCCAGCCTTTCTGCAGGTGCCCCTCAATGAGTTTTCCCATCCCGTGCTCTTTCTGCACTGACCTCACTATGAACGCCTTGACCGGACGTTTTTCCAGATGACTTATCACCGCCACAGCCGATGCTATGGGATCTGCACCGATTGTCATACCGCCTATGGCATCTATCTTCTCCTTTTCCAGCATTGACAGGATGATCTTACCGACCAGGTAGAGCCCTTCAGGATCGCATGTTATCAATTTACCGTCAATATAGCAGTTGCTCATCTTGCCCGAAGACAACTTCCTTTTTCCGAGAAACAATGCTCTCTCTTTTATAAGCTTGAGAAGCCTGTCTTTCATATCCTTCACGTCCTTTTCCATAAAATATATCTCCCTCTATTTGAAGTTTACCGTTCACACGTTCAGATCTCTGCTTGTTGTATCCAGCTATTTCTGTTCTTTGCCTTCGGTGAGCTCTTTTATCTTTTCTTCAAGTTCTTTTATCCGTGCCGCAGTCTTCTCCCTGTCACCTTTCCTGCGAAGAGCAGACATCCTCAACCCGATGCCGACACAGATCAGCGTAATAATAATCCCGATAGGAT
>CAYQXZ010000187.1:0-3971 GCA_964421645.1 uncultured bacterium | reverse complement strand
GCAGGCATTTACCGTGAACGCAAAGCGCGGGATGCTGACGGAGTTCCTGGTCCAGGATAATAAGAAGCGCAGGATTGTACACCTGGTCAACCTGGGCCACAAACCCCAGGAAAGGTGTACGCTTGACATCAGGATTCCCGGAATTGATTCCATTGATGTTATCTCTCCTCCGACGGACATGCCTGCCAAATGGCGTACCAGGAAGAAAGGACAGGAAACACAGGTTTTTCTTGACCGGATTGACACCTATGCGGTGGTGCTGATAGAGCAGAAATTATAGAAAAGGAGATAACGGTATGAAGTTAAGATTGCTTGTTATCTGGGGGATATTCGCGTGCTTTGTACAGGTCTCCGCAGGTGCGGCCGTCCAGGCAGGCCCGGGAGGCGCTGCGGAGTATACGGGAGAGGAAGGGAAGGCGGTGCAATCCGGGGTTACCGGTCTGCCTGCATTTGTGGGGGAATCCGCCGCCTACAGGGATAATGTTGTCAGTACTGCGGCACGTTACAGGGGCAGGCCGTATCTTTACCTTTATCGCGATTATATGGTAATAGGGAATTCACGCGTGGCAGCGGTGTTCCGTTCTTCAAACAACGAGCTTGTAGGTCTGGTTGATATATGCAACGGTGGCAGGCTGCTGGCATACGGAGACGGGCCGCTGTGGAAACTGACAATGGCAGAGTCTTCGTACAGGGTGAGCGGTTTTCCATCGTTTGAGCCTGAGGAGGGACTGGTTGAGGTCACCAGCCGGCAAGCCGGCACCACCCGGCACAGACTCAGCAATAATCGTCGCGGGGTTGCCCTGACGCTTGCATGGGATGATATCTCTGGCGGCGACGGAAAGAAAATTCTTTCCGCCCAGGCAAAGGTATCGGCCGATGCAGGCAGTCCCTACCTGCGCTGGAACGTAACCGTTAATAATCGCAGCAGTAAATACGGAGTATGGAACGTTGATTTTCCGCGTTTTGAATCAATTATGCCGATGGGTAACGCTAAATCCACGGGGTTGTTCCTTCCATGGGGGCAGGGACGGGTGGTGGATAATCCCTTTGCGTCGGAAGAAAAGTTCTTCGGCCAGTACCCTGCACCGTCAGCGCCCATGCAGTATTCGGCTGTTTACGGATCTGAAGGTGGACTTTTTCTTGCCACGCACGATGGCAGGATGCATATAAAACAGTTTGTATATGAGTGCCGTAAGAATTCCGGTGCGGTAACCTACTATAACCGCAACCTTCCCGAAAACAGGGGGAAGGTTGGGGTCGGTTTTAATATGCCGTATGATTTTGTTCTGACCTCGTTCAAGGGTGGATGGTTTGATGCCGCGCGTCTTTACAGGGAGTGGGCGGTGAAGCAGGTGTGGTGTTCGGGGGGCCCTCTCGCTACCCGCAAGGACGTTCCGGACTGGTACAAGAAACTCACCTTCTGGACTATTCAATGGGAACAGAAATCATATCGGAACTGGGATGAAATATCCGCCCGTCTGAAAGACTATGATATGACAGGTGACGACCTGACTGTTGATGACGTCTACAAGATAGCCGCCACAATGGGCGTCCCCTATGCAACCCACTGGCACGGATGGCATAAGTTCAGGTCTGACCAGGGCAATGGCGGGGTTTCCGACTACTTCCCCCCTATGATAGGGGATGAGGGGTTCAGGGAGCAGGTCAAAAAGGTTCATGATGCAGGGGTAAGGTTTATACCCTATATCTGCGGTCTCTGGGAAAAGCATCTTGACTCTTTCAGGGAGCGGGATGTTTTGAAGCACTGCATCAAGGATAAGGCAGGACAGGACTACGGATGGATTTATGGCGAGGCCCATCTGGACTGGCTGTGCCCGTACACGAAGTTTGCGCAGGACGAGATTGCCGCAATCTCCCGTAAACTGGTTGAGTACGGCGTTGACGGCATATATTACGATACTCTCAGCGGAAATGCCTTCCAGTGTTTTGACAGGAGCCACGGTCACACTTTGGGCGGTGGCAACTACTGGGCCATGGGCAACAGGGAGATGCTGAAGAAATCGCGCGAGGCAATCCGTGAAGTCAACCCGGAAGCCATCATGCTTTCCGAGCAGCCTTCCGAGGCATACCTGGACGTGCTGGACGGCATACTTCTTTTCAATGTTCAAGCCATGCCGGGTGCTGTGCCGGCGTTCCAGGCGGTCTACCACGATTATTTCCTTCTTTACGGCAACTACATAGGGTTCCCGGCGGCCGTTGAACACCTGCCCATGTTTGCGGGCGAGTCTCTGGTTCACGGCGACCAGCTCGGCGTATTCAATGTATGGCCAATCTTCCTGCCCAATCATCCGCGCAAGGAACTCTCAGCTTACTGGGAGGACGAGGCAAAGCGCAAGAAGAACGTGGATTTCCTGGTGCATATAGCGAGACTGAAACATAATTCAGGTTATAAA
The DNA here is from genome assembly GCA_964421645.1 of uncultured bacterium. Classification (GTDB taxonomy): domain Bacteria; phylum Ratteibacteria; class UBA8468; order B48-G9; family JAFGKM01; genus JAFGKM01. The sequence continues at coordinate 1,557 of CAYQXZ010000187.1, read as the reverse complement.
TTCCTTTCGCTGGGCGAGATGGAAAAGCCGCTTGTATTTGCAGATGAATTGCCCATCATGGAAGCACAGCAGCAGGCATGGACAAAGGGCAACCGCCGCATGCCCGCGGTAATCAACTCGGTCTGGAAGGCGCCTGACGGTACGCTGGGGCTGGTATTCTGCAATGTCTCGGAATCAAGCCAGGAGGCGAGATATACGATTGATGTCACCGAATACGGCCTGCCTGCAGGCAGAAACTATACGGTCATTGAACACCATGAAAACGGGGCGTCCATGGTTGCAGGACGTTATGACAGGGCTGTGTTTGAAAGGGTTGAAACCATACCTGCGCGCAGGGCGAAGATACTTGAGATAAAACCCGAATGAGAACATTGCGACTGAAGTATCAGGAGGCGTTTACATGAAACAGGACTGGTTTTCCCTTGATGAACGGATTGAACTTGCGCTCAATTATCATTTGACGAAAGCACTGGACCGGCGGCCTATCGCCAGGGGAACCCCTCTGGAGGGTCTGCCATATTGCCTTGCAAATATGGGTAAGCATCTGGTATTGATGCACGCGTATCCTGACCTGATGGAAACACCGGGAAGACACCTGACCGCTTTATCTATGTGCTTGAAGAATGCTCCATCTGCTTCAAAGAAAACTTCAGCCTTTGCCGCCGGGGAACGCCAGGCAGAGTACATCGGGAGAAAAATCAACCGAAACGGTAAGTATGCAACAGCCCGGACAGAACTTGACGTTATTGACAAGCCTGAACACATATTTTCCGTGTCATGGGACGGAAAGAGAATAAAACCTGAAGGATATTATGGAAAAGCCGGTGTTGAATACAACGGACATCTTTCCATTCTGATGGAGGGTCTTGTCCGCTGGTACCTGCTGACCGGCGACAGGAAGACAAAGGGTGCCATTGACCGTGCAATAAGAGGAAAAATAAGCAACCCGCAAAGCCGTGCGATAAGGGAACGAAGGGGGATGGTGCTGCCGGGAATGATGACGCCCATTGCACTTTACTTCCAGGCGACGGGTGACGAGGCGGCAAAGGAATATCTTGATATGCTTGCGGATTATTTCGTCAGCGATATTTACCTGAAGTACTTCCCTGACGGCATGCATGCGCACGGAGACGGGGTGGGACATCTGCACTGCCGCATGGGAGGAATCGCGGGCTTTGCGAGGTATGCGAAACTTATTGGCAGGGATGATTACCTTGCTGCCGCGGAGAAGTTATTTGCCGCCAATGTCGTCTGGGGCACGGAATTCGGCTACATGCCTGAACGCCACGTTTACAGCAGGGGCGGCAGCGATTCCGGCAATATCTGGCAGCCGTGGGTTCTCCCTGACGGCAAGAAGGTGGATTTTTCATACTTTACACGGCCTCGTTCCGGCTGGGATACATGCGAACTCTGTGTCACGGCCGACGCTATTGATGCCGCGATGGTGCTTGCAGATGCCGGCTACGAGGAGTACTGGGATGTTGCGGAGAGGTACACAAACCACCTTTTCAGGGTGCAGATCACAGATACCTCGTTTTTCATTGAGAGGGAGAAGAA
>CAYQXZ010000186.1:0-3979 GCA_964421645.1 uncultured bacterium | reverse complement strand
CAGGGAAACTCTCTTTTTTCTTCTATGAAGAGATTTCGGCATTCCTCGCCGCATCAAAGAAGGCAGGACTCACCAGATGCGAAACTGACAAGGTTTTTTATTACAATGCCGCTGCACTGGTTTCAAAGGCGGACGGCTGAAGATATGAGGTTGCACACGATCGGCTTTTCGTAGGCCCCGCATTTTTCCTTCAGGAACTCGCACAGTTCGTTCACCGATTTTCTCGGCCCCTGCAGCATTATCTGAACGTTTTCCTTCGCAAGCACGTCCCTTATGTCCGGGATGGCTATTGCCATTTCAATGGGGCTTTTAAGATTGTACTTGTTCCTGTTATAGTAGAGATGCGAATCAAGGCTGTACTTGCCGGCTATCTGCGTTACTGGCATGATGGGACGCAGGTGGAAATCCTCAAGCCGGTGAGAGGGGATAATCATCATCCTGGTTGAATATATGAACTCGTCGGCATCCCTTCCCATCTGCCTGAAAATCTTTATGGAAACGTCCTTGCCCTTTGAGAGGAACAGAATTGAATAAAATAGAACCAGTTCCTTGAGAGTCTCCTGTATCTTGCGTTTGTTCACGAGGTTTGAAATCTGCACCGCGGTTGAATACCTGCTGACCTTGTCGCCGTGCCTTTCGTAGAAATGAACCAGCGCCTTACCTATCTCCAGGAGGTGCAGGGTGATTGCCGTGCAGCTCCGTATTTTTCGCAGATCATGGAAGTTCTTCTCAATCTCAGTGTTCTTGAGGTACGTGTCGTAGAGCGACTCCAGCTGGTTGAAAATGGACCTGTACTTTTCCAGGACTTCTTCCGTGACTATCTCGGTGACTTCCGCTTCGGCGTCCGCTTCGCAAACAAACATGTTGAACGCCTCGGAATTTTCAAGGAATTTTATCAGCACCTCAAAAACCTCTTCCTTCTCTTCGTTCACCACGTTCTCGTGCAGGTCGGGAGGCAGGATCTTCTTCTGTATCTGCACCAGGGTCTTCTGTTCGCCGAACTTTCCCCTGGTTTTCTTGAAGCCGTACTTCGCCATTTCCTTTCTCAATTCAAGCGCAAGGTTCTTCAGCCCCTCCAGGTAAAAACTTACCGTTTCCTTCAGTTTTCCCGCAAATTCTTCCCTCTCCGCGGGAGTTATTTCAAGAGAGTAACTGTCAAGCCTGACGAGCAGGTGAAGTTCCTGGAAGATAACTATGTTTATCCATCTTACTGACGCTATCAGTTCCCTCAAATAGAAGAACTTTCTGTTATGGGTGGCTCCGTAATCATCAAGGAAGGTTTCTATCTTGTCAACTTCACGCATTATGGCAAAAATCAATTCCCTGTTTGGAAATTCCTTCATTCCAAGCAGCTCTTCAAATATTGCAAAGAGATCATCCGTAACCACCTTGAGATTGACAAGGAATTCCTTCTCAATCTCCTCCTCACCCATTATCTTTATGAGAGATTCTATTTTCTTCTTTTCCATTTATCTCGAATTTCCCCCTGCTAAACTCTCAAAATGAGAGATTTATGATTTTGTTTCAGAACATGAACGATTGAGGATTTACTCCCTCTCCTTGCGAAACTGAGTGGAGATAGCGGGAGTTGGCGCCGCTCGCCTCCCAATACGGCTCGGGTCGGCCAGTCGCATGGCTCCTCTTACTCATCGGAGCCAGACATCGTCTTGCGCAGACAATTCCTGCGCTTCGGTCACTCGGCTCACCGTCTCGCCGAGTCTGCCAACCAATGCTCTTTACTTCTCGCATCGGCAGCGCTCTATTCAACTCCCTCTCCTTGCGAAACCTGTTCTTACTGACACATAGTTTACACCGGGTGGAGATAGCGGGAGTTGGCGCCGCTCGCCTCCCAATACGGCTCGGGTCGGCCAGTCGCATGGCTCCTCTTACTCATCGGAGCCAGACATCTTCGCTCTATTCAACTCCCTCTCCTCGCGGAACCGGGTGGAGATAGCGGGAGTTGAACCCGCAACCTTCCGCGTGCAAGGCGGACGCTCTCCCATTGAGCTATATCCCCGTTTGCCTTTATCCAAAATGAAAGGTAAGATATTATACCAGAAGTTCACTTATAGTCAATACTCGTCTTGAAAATGGACAGAAAATTCAAGAAATTCATCGTCCTGCTGGCGGCGCTCACGCCATTGGTTCTCATCCCTTACATCAACAACCCCACAAACCTTCCAAAACTGGTATGGATTTTCATTACCTCAACGCTCCTGCTGTGCTATGACATCAGGAACAAGCTTTTCAACGCAAGGAATACATTCATAATCCCGGTCTCACTCATACTTTTCTGGAACATTGTGACACTGAACAGTGCCGTAAATATCTACGCCGGACTGTATGCCATTCTTATCCTGGTTCTTTTCATAACATTTTACGCCGCTCTGGAAAACTTTGTTGCCGGCGACAACATGCAGATTGAGTCTCTCGTGAAAATTATGACTGTCGTAACCGTTGCGGTCTCCCTGTACGGACTTGTGCAGCTTTGCGGCGCGGACTTTCTCCCGTGGGAGCTGAAACACAGCCCTTTGAGCACCCTGGGCAGGAGGAACTTTGCCGCGGAATACCTTGTCATGATAATTCCCTTCGCCTTTTATATTATTCTCTCGGCGAAAGAAAAGAATGATAGGGTGCTGAAATTTCTGCTTGTTCCGCTGTTCCTTGCACATCTGGTCTTCACTTTTACCCGTGCAAGTTACATGGCATTCTTCTTCTCATCCCTGTTCTTTGTCTTCGCGGTTACAGGCGGGAGGAAAATACCATCGCGGAAAACCGCGGCGTTTCTCCTGGCGGCGATTATCGCGGCAACCCCGCTGACCTCCTCGTCAAAAACTTTTGAAACCGGCACGGTAAAAAGCCGTTTCCTCATATGGACCGTTACCCTCAAGATGATAAGACACAACCCGCTTCTCGGAGTGGGACCGGGCAATTTCACGATACAATACCCCCACTATGGGATCGGGGAGACCAACTCGTTACGCGGGGAATCCATTAATACCGGCAACGCACACAACGACTACCTTGAGGCGGCTGCGGAAGGAGGAATCCCGGGACTGATCTTCTTCCTTTACCTGCTTTACGCGGCAGCCCGGACGTTTGTCTCATTATACAGGAAAGCCGGAAAGAAAGAACGTCTCCTGGTATCTGCCATAGCCGCCTCAATTGTTGCGATATGCGTCAACGCGCTCGCGTCCTTTCCTTTCAAGAATGCCGCCACGTCACTTGTCTTCTGGACGGACCTCGCTTTAATAGGTGCATTGGCGAGAAGAGACAGCCGGCATGCGCAGAAAATCTCCGGCCGGATTCTCTGGATATACCTTGCGGCGTTTGTCATGACCGGGTTAACATTGAGTTACAGGGCAATTGCCGCAAGCAGAAACATGTTCAAGGCAAAACACTCCATGCCGCCTCATACCCTGCGCTTCGCGGGGGACGCAGTGAAATACAATCCATTTTCCTTTGAAAACGCTCACTATGCGGGGACGGAGGCGCTTAACGAAGGGGATTACCAGAAGGCATACGATTATCTCACACAGGGCGGAAAACTGCATCCATACTTTGACTCTATATACAACAACCTCGGCATGGTATATCTCTTTACGGGTCATTACAAAGAGTCGGAAGAATCCTTTCTTATAGCTCTTGAGTTGAATCCCTCCAGCGCCAAGTTCAACAACAACATGGGTTTTCTCTGCGTGAATACGGGAAGGCCTGACACGGCGATTGAATACCTGCGGAAGGCAATTTCATCGGAGCCGGATTTCTACCTTCCTTATTTCACCCTCGGGCTTGCATACTACGTCAAGAACGACCGCGCAAACGCACAGACATACTTCAGGAAGACGCTTCAGCTCAACCCTTCTTTCGCTCCCGCAAAAGAGTACCTGAACAGGCTCGGCCTTTCCGGCTGATGTCCCTGACCCTTCATGCAGCCTGACTTTTTTTTGTTGACAATTTTGCCCGGATGAGGTATAAA
>CAYQXZ010000185.1:0-3984 GCA_964421645.1 uncultured bacterium | reverse complement strand
CCACACCCGGTTAAGAGCAGAAGTACAAAGCAGGTTACAAGAAGCAGCCAGAATTTAGTCTTCATTTTTATGGTTTCTTCAAATTTTAGGATCACCGCATTTCAAGGAAGATTCTATCATGCCCGAAGGAAAATGGCAATATTTCCGGGCAGAAGCGATTGCCGAATATCCCGGCTTGAAAGTGTTTGTGCGTTATGCCGACAGATATTCAATAGATTACCCCGATAACAAGGACATTGGCGCCGGGATACGGGAACCCGTATTTTGCGTTTTGTGATTCCTGCGGGGTTGTTTCAATCCATTTGTTGTCTTGTGAAATCCTCTTAAGATAATGGATGCGCGAGAACCTGATACTGCCCTCCCTTAAAAGCCGGTCCAGGAATGGATTGTATCCCAGCGGAAGCGTCAGAATGATCTTGCCCCCGCCGTTCAGCAGGCTTTTCATGTTTTCAATGCCCCTGAGTATTTTTTGACTGTCCCTTGCGTTCTCGTCGTATCCGACATGTTCCATGGTGGATATGCTGAAAATCAGGCTGTATTTCCTGCCCGGCCGGAAATCCACTATGTCTTCGTTGATAATCCCGGCGTTTTTTTCGTACTTGTCCAGGACTGTATGATTTTGCCTGAAATAATGGCGGAATACGTTGCCAACCTCCAGTGTCTCACTGCTGTCATATCCCCTGCTCAGGTATTTGACTATGGGGATTTCCACAGCCCGTTCATTTTTCCACGTGTTGTTGTAGGAGCCGTAGAAATAGCGAAGCCTTTTGTCCTGAAAGGTGAAGGTTTTGCCGGCATTCAGAGTTTTCAGCAGCAGACGCCGCAAATGTTTCCGCTGTTTCTTCTTGAGGAAGCCCATGATAGCCAATATTCTAACACCGGGGCACTAAAGGAGCAAAAGGCGGTTCGGCTGTCTTCACCAGCCTTGATAGGTCTTGGGTTGTATGATAAGGCTTTGGCAGAAAGCAGGTTCGGGCGCCTATGACTGCATTGACCGCACGGCGGACGCAGGAACATGGATAAGATATTGATGGAAAAGGGCGGACGAAACTGAAGGAGGCGGGGCATATGTCTTCGGAAGAAAAGAAAATACTGATGGTGATTGCACAGAAGGGCTTTCGCGACGAGGAGCTGGACGTACCGCGCAGAGTATTCGCTGAGCGCGGGTTCAGTGTTGCGGTTGCCGCTGAAACCCTGGATGAGGCCGCGGGTAAACTCGGGGCGAAAGTCCGGCCGGACGCGGAACTGTCAAAAACAGTTTTTGCAGATTTTGCGGCCGTCGTCGTTGTGGGAGGCCCGGGCTCAAAGGAGTATCTCTGGAACAACAGGATTCTTCTCATGGGACTGGCTGATGCTTCAGCACATGGAAGAGCGGTCTGCGCGATATGTATTTCACCGGTTGTGCTTGCAGGGGCGGGCATTCTGAAGGGCAGAAAAGCGACGGTTTTCCCGGACAGTGAAGCAATTGAGAAATTGAGAAAGGGCGGCGCTGAATACATTGACAGGGATGTTATTGTTGACGGTAACGTTGTTACCGGCAGGGACCCGCAGGCGGCGGAAAAATTTGCCCGCGAAATTGTCAGCCTGCTTGAAAAGAGCCCGCAGGGAGGATAATGGCGTATAGGCCGAATCTGGTGATAAGCAGGTGTTTTGTTGAACCCGTGAGGTATAACGGGGCGAGGATATCGAGCGATTTCATGGACAGGCTCAAGGACCATGTGAGTTTTATCCCGGTGTGCCCGGAAATGGAAGTGGGGCTCGGCGCACCCAGATTTCCGGTGCGCCTGGTGCAGAAGGGTGAAAAGGTTCACATGATACAGCAGAGGACGGAAAAAGATGTGACGCCGGATATGCTGGATTTTTCGGAAAATTTTATTGGAGGCTTGAATGACATAGACGGGTTTGTATTGAAGTCCAAATCACCGTCGTGCGGCATATCTTCGGTGAAGATCTACGCTTCAATGGAGAAGAAACCGGCGATTCGCAGGGACAATGGACTGTTCGCCGGAGCGGTAAAGGAACGGTACTCTTTCCTTCCCGTGGAAAGCGAAGGCAGAATCATGGATCCGGACATACGGGAGAATTTCCTCGCGTCTATATTTGCCCTGTCTGATCTCAGGAACGCCGAAAAAGATATGACAACGCATGGGAAGCTGGTGGAATTCCATACCGGTTACAAGCTTCTGTTCATGGCATTTTCCCAGAAAAAGATGAAGGCCGTGGGAAAACTTATTGCCAATCATGAAGGATTGCCGTTTGGAGATGTGAAGAAGAAGTACGGGGAGGAATTCCGAGAGACCTTTACAAGAAGGGCAAACAGGAAATCGCACATCAACGTTTTGCAGCACGCCTTCGGTTACTTCTCACCGGGGATTACCCCTGACGAGAGAAAGAAATTCATTTCTCTCCTGGAAAGATACAGGGCCGGCGACATACCCCTGAACTTTCTCCTTGAGATAGTCAGGGTGTACATAGCGAGAATGCAGGATAAATATCTTGTCAGGCAGAGATATTTTGACCCGTACCCGGAAGAACTCCGCTGGCGCTGAGGATTACATCTGTTTTATCAGGATGCATTTTCATCTCCCTCCATTTTTGCACTAAAAAAGCTGATATGTCTTCCTGTGATATTTACGTGATAAATTTCTTTATTTCCTCAACCGAAAGTACCTTGCCTGCGACTTTAACGGTACCGTCAACTGCCAGGGCAGGGGTGAGCATTACCCCGTAATTCATTATGTCCTTCAGTTGAGTTACCTTGACTATCTCCGCATCCACCCCGGATTCCAGCACGGCCTTTTCCACGTTCGCCGCAAGGATTCTGCACCTGGGACAGCCGGTTCCCAGAATTTCTATTTTCATAGTGTCCTCCGTTAGAGCATACCGAATATAAGTCCGCTTATTGTGGCCATTATAATTACGAGAGATATATACACTATTGTTTTCTTCAACCCGAGGATGCTCTTTATCACCAGCATGTTCGGCAAACTCAAGGCGGGCCCGGCAAGTAACAGGGCAAGCGCGGGGCCTTTGCCCATACCAGAACCCATGAGTCCCTGCAATATTGGTATTTCTGTAAGCGTGGCAAAATACATGAACGCTGCAACTATTGAAGCGAAAAAGTTTGCAAAAAACGAGTTTCCGCCTACGAGAGTCGCAATAAGTCTGCCAGGGACAAATCCTTCATGTCCCGGCCTGCCCAGAAGAAGTCCCGAGATAAAGACCCCGGTAAAAAGAAGCGGAAGTATCTGTTTTGTGAATATCCATGTTGCATCAACCCAGCCCCGCAGTTGCTCCTTCCTGAACCATCGTCCCAGAATATGGAACAGGAACAGAAGCAGTCCGCCCGCGATATACCATTTAAGCGCAAAAAATGCAATGTATGCTTCTCCGCTGCCGGTTCCGGGCCTGGCCAGGTTGGCAAATACGAGTATTCCGACCATGGTAAAAAGATAGACTGCGTTCTGCTTTATTGTTCGCGCTTCCCTATGACCGTCCACTTCAACATGAGGATTTTCTTCGTGTCTTCGCTGTTCTTCGTTAAAGAAAATAAGGTGCATAAGTAAACCTGTGACTATGCTGAAGGTTACGGCACCTGCCGCCCTTGCGAGGCCCAGCTGCCAGCCAAGTACTTTTGCAGTGAGAATTATGGCCATTATGTTAATAGCAGGTCCGGAATAAAGAAAAGTGGTCGCAGGACCCAGTCCTGCACCCCGTCTATAAATACCGGAGAATAACGGAAGTACCGTACAGGAACAAACGGCAAGAATTGCGCCGGAAACCGAGGCCACTCCGTATGCAAGGACCTTGTTCGCCTTTGGCCCGAAATATTTCAACACGGCGCCCTGGTTCACAAAAACCGAGATTGCTCCCGCTATGAAGAAGGCCGGAACCAGGCAGAGCAGGACATGCTGTCTTGCATATTCATGAAGAAGCGCGAGGGCCTCAAAAAAAGGATTCCTGAACGGCAGCGAGGCAAGCGGA
>CAYQXZ010000184.1:0-3985 GCA_964421645.1 uncultured bacterium | reverse complement strand
GGGGGATGCTTTTCTCAACCAGGAAGAAGATATAATTGATGTTGTCCAGGAGTTGCGCGACAGGGCGTATAAAGAAGGCAATCTAAAGAGCAACAGGGAGCAGAAGGTAATTGTAGAGCGGAAGATTATAAGGATTGAGCCGGCCGTCTCCAGCGTGGTTTATGTGCCGGTATACGACCCGTTTTACGTATACGGCCGCTGGAGTTATCCCGATTACCCGCCTTACTACTGGTATTCTCCTCCCGGTTATGCGTTCGGGGTGAGATATGTCCGGTACAGTTCCCCGTTTTTTATAAGCATAGGATGGTTCTCCTGGACGACTTTTGACTGGCCTGCTTTCAGAATCTATATAGTTTTGGGAGACGCCTGCAGATATCATAAGCCGGTTGTTCACCGGTATTACGACGAACCATACTGGCGGCACGACTCGCATCACCGGAGAGGGGTTGATTACAGGGACAGGGATACGAGAGACAGGTTTGACAGTAAAACTCCGAGACTTGTCATGAAGGACCCCGCGCCTCGAATTTCTCCGCCGCAGGAAAGGCGTGAACGGCCGGATTCCCCGGATGAAGGCAGAGACGGCAGAGATAGCAGGAGGGAAAGGCCTGAAACCAATATAGTTCAGCCGGCGCCTCCGGCAGATGAACCGTCAGCGATAATCAAGCCTTTGATTCCGGACGAGGACAGAAGCGGGGAGAGGAAACCGTCGCGGGAAAAGCCGGAGAAAGAGGTAGTCAGGCCGGAACCTTCAAGGGACAAGCCTTCCGTGATAGTAAGTCCGGAACCTGAAACAGGCAGAAAACGGGATAAGTCTCCGGAGACGATTGACGATGATTCTAACGACGGCAGAATCTTTACGCGCAACAAGGATAATTCGCGCGGCGAAGAAGTTAAGATTGTCCTCGGAAAAACAATAGAGCGCGTAGCGGAAGCCATCCGTGACAGAGAGAAACCGCAGGAACGGGAGAAGAGCGGTCAGGAAAACAGAAAAGAGAAAGGCGGCCGCAGATAAAAGTAACTCTTGCGAAAACTCACTTTACCGTGTTTTTTAAGGATAACAGACTGAAAAGACCCCCTCACCCCAACCCTCTCCTCCTCGAGGAGAGGAATAAAAGGTGAGTTATTCTTCTTCCATGATGGAGTCGTAAAATTTCAGGAGGTTTTTCCTGTCGTCGCCTTCCATGAATTTCATGGCATCTCGCGGATGCTGGTTGAGAAGCCCTGTAAGCATGTAAGGTATATCAAATCCCCATCGCAGTTTTTCTCTCAAGGGCTCAACATGTTCCTGGATGCACTGGATGACCGGACGCAGGTTGAATTTAGGATTGTGGAGGAATCCGAGGAGAAGCTCAATCTGGCAGTTTCCCGCGCCCCTGCCCAGTCCTGCCATGCTCGCATCCAGCCTGCTTGCTCCTGCTATGAGCGATTCTATGGTATTGGCGTAGGCCAGCTGCTGGTTGTTGTGGGTATGGATGCCGACTTCTTTCCCGGCCGCTTTCGCATACTTCATGTACTTTAGTGTCAAATCACGAATCTGTTCCCCGTAGAACGCTCCGAAACTGTCCACGATGTAAATGACGTTCACTTCGCTTGACGCAAGAGCCGCAAGCGCGTCATCAAGCTCCCTGTCCTGCACGGTGGATACGGCCATGAGGTTGACGGTGGTTTCGTATCCCTTGTCGCGGGCGTCCTTAATCATGTCAAGCGCTTCGGGTATCTGATGGATGTAGGTTGCAACCCTGACCATGTCTATGACGCTTTTCTCTTTGGGAAGTATATCCGTATGGTAGTCTGTCCTTTCCGCGTCTGCCATGACGGAAATCTTGACCGGCCCCCTGTTTTTTTCCACAATCCTTCGGATGGAGTCCTCGTCGCAGAACTTCCACGGGCCGAATTCCGTCGGGGAATAGATCTTTTTTGAGGATTTGTAACCGAATTCTATGTAGTCTATTCCGGCATCGCAGCAGGTCTGGTAAATCTTCTTCACGATGGTGTCGTCATACAGGTGCTTGTTCATCAGACCGCCGTCCCTTATGGTGCAGTCAAGCACTTTTATGTCAGGCCTGTAAGTGACCCATTCTCCCTTGGTTGCCGCGGTTGCCGCCTGTTTTTTCTCTTCCATTTTCTGCTCCTTTACCCCGAATCCTTACATGCCAAGCTTTCTAAGTGAGGGGTGTTGATTCGTCTGTTTCCTCTTTTATTCCTCTCCCCGAGGGGGAGAGGGTGCAGGGTGAAGGGAAAAATTTGCACTTATTCCGCTAAGTATACCACAGGTCTGATAATTCGCGATAATATTCCGGGGAAATGTAGTATAATAATAAGCTATGATTACACGAATAAGGAATTTTTCCATTATCGCGCACATTGACCACGGCAAGTCCACGCTTGCGGACCGCCTGCTTTCTTTCACGGGTACGATTGAGGAGCGCAAGATGCGGGAGCAGGTGCTTGATACGATGGACCTTGAGCGGGAAAGGGGCATCACCATAAAGGCGCAGGCGGTCAGGATGGAGCACGAGGGCCATATCCTGAACCTGATAGATACGCCCGGGCACGTGGATTTTTCCTACGAGGTTTCGCGTTCGCTCGCCGCGTGCGAGGGAGCGATTCTCCTGATTGACGCAACGCAGGGCATAGAGGCGCAGACTCTCGCAAATGCGCACCTGGCGCTTGACGGCAGGCTTGTGATAATCCCTGTCATAAACAAGATAGATCTCGCCTCGGCGGACACGGACCGCGTCAAGGAGGAATTGAAAAACGCCTTCGGAATACAACCGGAAGACGTTCTGCTTGCGTCGGCAAAGACGGGAGAAGGAGTGAAGGAAATTATCCGGGCGATTATAGAGCGTATTCCTCCGCCGGCAATGACAGACTCCTCTCATCTTCAGGCGCTCATATTTGACTCCCATTACGATTCATACCGCGGAGTCGTGGCGAGACTGCGCGTTTTCAACGGCGAGCTTGAGGTCGGGAAAGATATAAAGGTTATGAGCACCGATAAAAAATTTGAAGTACAGGAAGTGGGGTATCTGAAAATGGGGCAGGTCCCGGCGCAGAAGCTCCTTCCCGGAGAGGTGGGATATATGATTGCGGGCATCAGGGAAGTTTGGGACTGCCGGGTGGGCGATACCGTCACCGGCTGGGTTAACCCCGCTCCAAAGCCGCTTCCCGGCTATAAACAGATGAAGCCTATGGTTTTCTGCGGGTTTTATCCGGTGTCGGGAGACGACTACGGATTGTTGAAGGACGCCATAGCCAAACTGCAGTTGAACGATGCGGCTCTCTACTACGAACCCGAGACATCATCCGCTCTGGGATTCGGGTTCAGGTGCGGTTTCCTCGGCCTTCTGCATCTTGAGATAGTCCAGGAGCGCATTGAAAGGGAATTTGATCTGGATATCGTGGCCACAGCTCCGAGCGTCGTATATAAAGTGATACTTAAAAACGGAACGCCAAAGATGATAGAGAACCCCTCTCTGCTACCGTCCGCAGCCGATATAGCGGCGATTGAAGAGCCCTTCTGCTGTCTGACGGTGCTGTCGCCTGCCTCTTACATGGGGGCGGTAATGGAGCTTGTAAAGGAAAAAGAGGGAGAGTTTATTTCAACAGAGTACCTTGACCCTGAAAGGATTATGATGATTTTTGAGCTTCCTCTTTCAAGGATTATAGTTGATTTTCATGACCGGCTCAAAGCTGTGACGCGCGGCTACGCCTCAATGGATTATGAAGTGACGGAATACCGCGTCTCGGATGTCGTAAAAATGGAAATCCTTCTGAACTACGCGCCGGTTGACGCGTTAAGCGCGATCGTCTCCCGCAAAAATGTACAGTATGTCGGCAGGGAGCTGGCGGCGAAATTGAGAACGCAAATCCCGCGGCACCAGTTTGAGATTCCCATACAGGCGGTAGTCGGAGGCAAGGTTGTTGCGCGCGAGACTATCGCTCCCATGCGCAAGGATGTTCTTCAGAAATGCTACGGAGG
>CAYQXZ010000183.1:0-4051 GCA_964421645.1 uncultured bacterium | reverse complement strand
GACTTGAATGAAATAATTTGACAATTTATGAAGCGCTGTGGTATATTAAAAAAAGTCCAGGTGAAAATATTGTTGCGCAATCTCAACCCCTCACCATGAAGAAGAATACATGGGAGAGTCCGGGGTAAAGGAGGCAAGAGAAATGGGAGCATTAATTGGCGGAATAGTGGCTGTGATTCTCGGGATATGGGGACTTGCCGTGTGGTGGACTTATTTTGTAAAGGCTCTTATGGCGTCGGTTCCTTTCCTGCTGCTTGTCGGCGGAGTCATAGCGATTGCAGCCGGAGTAAGCGATATTAAGGACAAGATGGAAGAGAAGAAGGAGAAGAAAGAAGAGAAGCCTGAAGAGAAGAAGGCATAGCAGAAAAGAGGAAAACTTCAAGGGGGGGGGATTACATTCTCCCCCCTTTTTTATTACGCAGATTAACTTCATCCAGATAGCGGCGTTGCCTGTGTCGTCGGCTTCGTCAACATACGCTTAGTATGCTTCCTCGCCTCCTCCTTGCCGCCTTGCTATCTGGCGAACTGAATCTGCTTTTTTCAGTCCTTGATTACGAGATTCAGAATCTTATCAGGCACGTATATGTGTTTGACAACCGTCTTGCCCTCAAGCCATTTTGATATTCCGGGATCCTTGAAAGCCTTTTCTATGACCACGGGTTCAGGTGAGCCTGAAGTGACATTTATCCTGCCCCTGACCTTGCCGTTTATCTGAACTGCGACAGACGATACTTCCTCCGTAAGAAAATCTTCCTGTATCTCGGGCCACGATTCTTTGAAAACCGAGTTCCTGTTGCCTGCCGCTTCCCACAGCTCCTCGCATATGTGAGGGATGAAAGGAGCCATGATCCTTACAAATCTCTGCCAGACATCCTTCAGCTTATCTCCCGAACATTCTTTTTCTTCCACAAGCCGGTGAATGCCGTTGGTAAACTCCATCATCTTGGCTATTGCGGTGTTGAAGTGGAAGTCCTTCTCAATGTCTTCAGTCACGCCTTTTACGGTGCGGTTGATAAGCTTTTCGGCTGCAATGTCGGCCGAGTTTCTGCCGGAATCCGCGTAGACTGCAATGCTCTTGTTCAGAGTCCATATTCTGTTTATAAATCTCCACGTGCCCTCTATACCTTTTTCCGACCATTCAAGATCCAGCTCCGGCGGCGCGGCAAATAGTATGAAAAGCCGCAGAGTATCCACGCCGTAATTCTTTATTACCTCTTCCGGGTCCACGACGTTGCCTTTGGATTTTGACATCTTGGCGCCGTCCTTTATAACCATTCCCTGACACAGCAGATTTTTAAACGGCTCGTTAAAATCAACGTACTCCATGTCATTCAGGACTTTAACGAAAAACCTGCTGTAAAGCAGGTGAAGTATGGCGTGCTCTATTCCGCCTATGTACTGATCAACCGGCATCCAGTAATTGACCTCCTCCCTGCTGAATGGTTTTTCCTTTATGTCTCCGGAGGCATACCTCAAGAAATACCACGAGGAATCCATGAAGGTATCCATTGTATCGGTTTCTCTCTCCGCGGGGCCTCCGCATGCCGGACACTTGCAGTGGAAAAATTCAGGAACGTTCTTGAGAGGAGATTCTCCCTTTCCTGTAAGCTCAACATTATCCGGCAGTCTAACCGGCAGGGCATCTTCAGGCACCGTTACGGTACCGCATTTACTGCAGTGTATTATAGGGATGGGCGTTCCCCAGTATCTCTGTCTTGATATACACCAGTCCCGGAGACTGTAATTGACGGTTCTTCTGCCCCGTACCTGTTTCTCCAGATGTTCCGATATGGCCTCTATGCACCGGGAGCTCTCCATCCCGTCAAACTCGCCGGAGTTCACCATGGTTCCTTCATTTTCGTATGCCTGTTTCATTTTATCCGGCAGTTTTGTCCATTCCGGATTCCTGATCACGATCTTTATCGGCAGTTCATACCTGCCGGCGAATTCAAAATCTCTCTGGTCGTGCGCCGGCACCGCCATGATTGCCCCGGTTCCGTATTCCATCAGCACGTAGTTACCCAGCCAAACCGGGATCTGTTCGTTGTTAACCGGATTGACTGCCGTAAGCCCGGTGAAAACGCCTTCCTTTTCCATGGTGACAGTTGACTCAACTGTTACATTCTGGTTCCTTACCCTGGCGAGAAATTCTTCAATCTCATTTCTTGCGGGACTTTTTGCCAGTATCTCCCTGACTAAGGGATGCCTCGGCGAGATTACCACGTAGGTTGCCCCGAAGAGCGTGTCCGGTCTTGTGGTGAAAACCTTCAGGTCCATGTTCAGCGCCGGCATCGCGAAAAGAACCTCGCAACCGTAACTCTTTCCTATCCAGTTCTTCTGCATGGTTATTACACGTTCAGGCCAGTTCCGTATCCCGGAAAAATCAAGAAGCTTCTCGGCATAATCCGTAATCTTTATAAACCACTGGAAGAGTTCTTTCTGTTCCACTGTGGAATTGCATCTCCAGCAGCCCCCGTTGACAACCTGTTCGTTTGCAAGCACCGTCTGGCAGGACGGACACCAGTTGGCGGGAGAAAATTTCCTGTATACCAAACCCTTTTTGTAGAATTGAAGGAAAAAATACTGGTTCCACCTGTAATATTCGGGATCGCAGGTTGCAAGTTCCCTTTCCCAGCAGTAAGATATCCCCAGTTTCTTAAGCTGCTTCCCTATGGTGGCAATGTTCCTGTATGTCCAGTCTTTCGGATGTATTTTCTGTTTTATGGCGGCGTTCTCCGCAGGCATCCCGAAAGCATCATAACCGATCGGATGAAGGAGATTGAAACCGTTCATCATGAGGAACCTGGCAAGCACGTCTCCTATCGTGTAGTTCCTCACGTGCCCCATGTGTATTTGAGCTGACGTATACGGGAACATTTCAAGAAGGTAGGACTTTTTCCTTTCTTTCAGAAAAGAGGCCCTGTATATTCCCGAGTCATCCCATTTTTTCTGCCACCGGGCTTCCGTCTCCCTGAAATCGTATTTTTCCATGATATTTTTCTCCCCTGTCCCATAAATATACTCCAAATCCTCTTCCTTTTCAATCCATTTGACAATTTCCGTCTATGTTATAAGATTAATTACTTTAAAAAAAATTGCAGAGTGTTTGGAGAAAGACGGTGAATCGCAGCCTTTCACTGTCAAAGCAAAAACAGGGAAAACTTCGGGGTGAAGGAGGAAAATGAAACTTGCGGTTCAACTAGGATTGTTACCCGGTGGCGGAAACACGCAGAAATTTGCGAAGGCAAAAGAGATAGGATTTGAGGGTATAGAGGTATACGGCAGAACCATGCTGGAAGATCCTTCAGTAGTTGAAGAATATGGGAATCTTTCGGAGAAGACCGGTGTCAGAATTTCTTCAATATGCGCGGGATACAGGAATTTCCTGTTGGAAGAATCCGCTGACAGCAGGAGAAAGGCGAGAGAAGACATAGGAAAACTGCTGGAGATTGGCGGGAGGCTCGGCGGCGCAAACTTGATCCTTGTTCCCGTTTTCGGACCGCCTAAGATAAGCGATCTCTCTCCGTATAAAAACGCCTCAGAACTGGAAAGGGAACTTTTCCTGGCTCAACTCCCGGAGATAGTCAGCAGCGCAGAGAAGAACAAATGCCCGTTGGTCATAGAACCTCTCAACAGGTATGAAACACACTTTATCAACAGGCTTGAACAGGCAGCTGAATATTGCAGCCGGATAAACAGCCCTTTCCTGCGGCTCATGGGTGATTTTTTCCACATGAGCATAGAAGAGGCATCAATTCCGGAGTCTCTTGAGAGATGGGCTGAATGGACAGCCCACATACATCTTGCAGACAGCAACCGTATTCTTCCAGGGATGGGGCATACGGATTTCTTATCCGGCTTCATGGCGTTGAAGAAGGCGAATTTCAGACAATACATGGCTCTTGAATGCGGGGTTCCGGAACCTCGTGAAGAAAATTTAAAAAGGAGTTTTGAGTATCTTGAGAAAACTATTTCGGCATGCGGGGAAAAGACGGAAAAGGTATAGGGAGGTGGAACATGGATTTCTTTTTTGGAGGGAAGAAGAACAGGG
>CAYQXZ010000182.1:0-4069 GCA_964421645.1 uncultured bacterium | reverse complement strand
TATACCCGACTTCGGAGATATAACCCTGGGCAGCAACCAGTTCGGCAGCAACTATGCCGGGCTGATAGATGAGTTTGCCTACTACCGTCAGGCACTTACACAGGAAGGGATCAGGGAACATTTCCGTGCCGGTCTTAACCAGCTACTGAAATGAGTTCACGGTATGGGATAATTCTTACAACTCAAACTGAAGCGAGAATTATACTTCCTATCCCTCGCACTCCCTTAGTGTACCGTACCGGATTTTCAAATGTAAAGATCCGTTGGAAACAGCACACTGGCATCAGCAGGGATGACAAAAAGCGTCCGACCGCCTCGCAGCGTTCGCAATGACAAATCGCCCGTGACAGGACTTTAGGGCAGGTAAATAAAATTCGACTTGACAAAAAAAATATTCCATGATATTTTGTATACAAAGATTGCCCTTTGTATGCAAAGTATGCAAAATTGACGGTATAATTATCATGAAAACCAAGACCAGAAAACTTTCCTCAAAGATAATTGATTTCGTAATGACCAGCTCTTCCAACCCTGAAGGCCAACCAAGAGTGACCGAAGAGACTATAGCATCTCATTTCAAAATAAGCCGCACTCCCGTCAGAGAAGTGATAAAACACCTTGAACACGAAGGACTCATCCGTACAAGACCGTGCAGGGGAATTACCTTCATGAAATTTTCAGCCGACGATATCGAAAAAATTTGTGCTGTCAGGATTGCCCTTGAAGAAACTGCCGCAAGAGATGCCGTGAAGAATATTACTTCCGGGATTCTTGACAAACTCAGATCGTACGCGCGTGCATATAGGGATGCCCATGATGGACAGAATAGAGAAAAAGCAGTAACAGCGGATGAATTTTTTCATGAGCTAATAATTGAGTGTTCCGGAAATTGGTATTTGAAGAACATGATAAAAAAAATTCGTATGCTTGACATCCTCTTTCACGCAGATAAAAGGGGAATGGGTTTGTCACAGGACAAGAAAAGCGATTTGAATCCGTATTCGCACGACAAAATAATTGAGGCGCTCGCCACAGGTGATCCTGAAACTGCGGCTGAAACACTCAGGAATCACATTATATGGTCAAGAGACAGGATGCTTCAATCCATGTATGAAAACAGCAGGAAGAAAAAGAGGGAGGTGGTGAAAAGTAAAAATTTGTGAAATAAAGTTGTGGTAAATGCTGTAAAAGATATAAAGTCCTTATCAGTATAAAATAAGACTGCAAGGAGGAATAGAAAATGGAAAGAAGAAAGAGTAGTAGAAGGATCGGATTCACGCTGATAGAACTGCTTGTGGTAGTTGCGATAATATCAATCCTTGCGGCGATGCTACTGCCGGCGCTCTCACAAGCACGTGAAAAAGCAAGACAGGCAACCTGCATGAACAACATGAAGCAGATAGGGCTTGCTATTCTGATGTATACAGGAGACTGGAAGGATTGGCTACCGCCGGCTACAGCGCCCGGTTATGATACTTCGGCGTTCTATTTTGCAATGGGTATTATTCCTGCAAGTTATACCCAACCGTATCCCCGGAGTCCCTATGGCATAACAACCAAAACGTGGGGCTGCCCTTCAGACAAGACAAGGACGACTAAGGATTGCCCTACTTCCTGGACGGTAGACAACATCAGTTATGGCTACAACCTGAAAATTGGCGGGAATGGTCACCCTTCGACTTATTTCCCGGGACTTAGAATGTCGCAATTAAGGAAACCAAGTGCGTCTATCCTGGTGGCGGAAGTAGACAGATGCCCTATCGCCCGGTCTGATTGGGGTTCTAATTATGGTGCCTATCCTGCGGGGGTATTTATCTGGGGATGGAATGACAACTGGAACTCGGATAAGTCGTATATGGTTGCAGAAAATCCACATCATGGTTTTGGAAACAATTTCGTGTTTGTTGACGGACATGGGCAATTTTGTTCAGTTACAGAATATATGAATACATTAAGGTATACAGGGGATTTTGCCAGAGCAAACACGGGCATCCTGGCCGCGAACGCGGAGGCCCTCGTAAACCGGTAATAAAGCAAGAGGGGGTAGAAATGAAGAAGAAATTGTTAGGGGCAGTATTGGTTGTGATAATCATTATCGCCTTGGGGTTTGTGGCGAAACAGATTAGATCTACGGCATCTACCTCGCCAACTACCTATGATAAGATAATGGTGGATACTAAGGTAAACAAGGTTTTTATACAGCCAACGGTTGTGAGCGCATCGACTGAGATTCCTGCAGATTCTCCGTTTAGTGAGGGCAAGAACGCTTATCCTGCTTTTCAATGCGTGAAAGACGGAACGGTCTTTGCTTATGTGGAGCCTGCTCCTGATAATTCACCCAACGCTGTGCCTATGGGACCGCACTGTCCTGTTTGCGGCAGTTCGGATGTGATGCCTCCCCAATTGCCGGCAGGGCAGAAGAGCATGGATGTTCCGGGGCCCGTACAGGTGGTAAAACCCAGCCCATCGAAATAAGCATTTGACAATACGGCGGGTATATGCGCTGCAGAAAAGACGTTTCCTATGATGATGAGACTGTGGCATTTGCCTCATGTATACCGTCTCTGTAATCACTCCATAAACAGGAGGGTCGATGAAGAAGTATTTTTTTCTTGATGACGAGCATGTGGAGTTGAGCGAAAACGCTGAACGTATTTTTCACGAGCCTGTCAAGCACGGCCGGCCGGTTCTTGCACCTCAAACCAGACTTGAAGGCAATCGCGTGGATATCCGTAACGCACCGCTGCCTTCAGAGGATGGCCGTTATTGGCGCATCTGGTATACAGGGAGTGCCGGAGATAACCACCTGCCTCTGTATGCTGAATCCGAGGACGGACTAAACTGGCGTCGCCCCAACCTTAAACTTGTTAAATACGCGGGAAGCAGGAACAATAACATTGTGGATGCCGGGCTGGGTGTTAATGACAAGAAATTTAACTTTGATATTGTTGTGGCAACCAACCCGTCATGGAACGGTTCTGATGACACTCGTTACTGCGGCCTCACATTCAAAGGGGGAGCCAAACCGCACGGGCTGATACCGCTTACATCAAAGGACGCTGTAAGATGGCGGTTATCGGCCGACCATCCGCTGATTCCCACTTCTGATGAAAACAGGTTAATCTCTGACATGGAAAAGCGCTTACTCATAGCAACCGTTAAAGTTTACGGATTCTGCATGGACCTTCCTCTTTCCGTACCGGAATACGGCAGGGAGGTGGGATTATCCACCAGCAAGGACGGGTTGACATGGACCACGCCTGAATTCATTTATCACGCTGACGAGGCAGACCGAAGGGACGGAGATGAAATGTTACAGAACTATATCGCAGATACTAATTATCGTTCGCCGCTTTGCATCAATCCGGAACACGCCTGGACAGATATTTACAACATGCCCGTTTTTCCATATTGCGGCACGTACTTCGGACTTCCAGCCGTGTTCCATCATTCAGGTTATTGGATTGCAGGCAAGTACAGCGCAAATCAAGATGGTCTTATCTGGCCTGCCCTTACCTGGAGCAATGACCTTAAAGACTGGAAACGCCCCGAACGGCGAAAACCCTTCATATCTCTTTCACCCTGCACGGATAAGGATATCTACGATAACGGCATGATTTTTGCCTGTCCCCCTATCCGCATGGACAAGGAATTGTGGTTTTACTACTCAGGAAACCGCACCAGCCATATCAAACCGGACCTGTTGAAAAAGGCAGGTATGGATTACGCTTATGAAAAGAAACAGGCCGGTATCTTCCTGGCACGTTTACGGCTGGACGGATTTGTGTCCATGCGCGCCCGTGACAAGAAAGGAGCGGTATTGACCAAACCGATAGTTATGGAAGGGAAAAGACTCCATGTAAATGCCTGCACCATAAACGGCGAAATAATGGCGGAAATTCGCGATGCCCAATCCGGCCGAGCGGTCCCCGGTTTTGGAATCGGAGACTACCTCGGTTCCCGGAATATCAAATTCGGAAAAGACGGCAAGCGTGTCCGTCTCGCAGGATTAGGCACCCGGCGCTATGACGAACAGGTTAAGAACAGTTCTGTTGTCTTCAGCGGAGAC
>CAYQXZ010000181.1:0-4074 GCA_964421645.1 uncultured bacterium | reverse complement strand
CTTGTTCGCATGGTGCGGAGAAGGTAAGCAAGACGTGGTTCACTGAATATTTACATAGATGTATCCCAGGATATCAAAAGAAATCTCACAACATTATACGATTCCCTCAATCCAGTGCAACTGAAAAAGGAGATTGTTCAGTTACAGTCAAGACTGTATAATATGGCTATAAAAAAACCGCCTTATCAGCGGAAAAAAGGCAAAAAAAATGAGCCCGCTTACATATAGAAATATTAATGAGGCAATGACCCCCTCCTTATATAGATTTATTAATGAGGCAACGGGGTATATCCGTATGAGGTAAATTTAACGTAGATAACAAAATCATTCCGCGTTCTTTCCTTTTTTAATTTTGCACGCCATGCCACAAATTGCTCCATGCGTTTAAAAAAATCGCCGGCCGTTTTATCCTGCTTTCCAGCAGGTTTTCTTGTGGTTGGCACACTTTTTGCATATATTTATGCGGAGGTGCGACCATAATGAAAACGAACCGCGCAGGGCTTGTGCAGTTGTCATCAGGCATCATTTGTTGTGTTTTTCTGACCGTATCTTCCCTGTTTGCACAGGGATTCCGGAATCCCCCGGAAGGAAGTTCAGCAATATCCCAGGCAGGCGCTTTCATCGCGCAATGCGATGACGCTTCCGCCGTCACGCATAATTCAGCAGGACTGGTCCAGATTGAGGGACAGCAGGTAATATTCGGAAGCACGTTCATTTACCCGACCACCCTGTACAAGTACGGTGACGCAAGCGAAGACGCAGTATCCAACCTGGCATGTATCCCTTTCCTCTATTATTCAACCGATTTCGGGACCGACAATTTCAGGTTAGGGCTCGGAATTTCCTCCCCTATGGACAGGCAACCGAATGGAGCAAGGAAATAGTCAGGACTCAATGGTTATATTTTGTCCCTTATTATGCATCAATGCAGACTCTGGACTTCTCTCCCGTGGTTGCATACCGTTTTACGCCGCAACTCTCCGCGGGTGCGGGCATAGACATCTACTACAGCAGGCTTGGTGTTAATTACCTCGTATACCCGGGTATGTTCGGACAACCTTTTGAGACAACCTCAAAAATAGACGCTGACGGAATGGGATACGGAGGTTCTCTCGGATTGCTGTACAGAGGCAAAAACTACAGTATCGGCCTGAAATACAAGAGCGGTTTCAGCATAGACTATGACGGAGATTACAAGGTACCGAACATCGTTAATGAAGACGCATCGCTTAAAATGGACTTTCCCCACATTGCCGGGATCGGGCTTGCCTTGTATCCAAACCAGAAACTCAAGATTGAGTTTGATGCGGAATGGATGGGTTACTCCTGCATGGAAGAAATACCTGTAGAGATAACAGGCCTGGCCTCCTATGAGATGCCGAAAAACTGGGATGACTGCTACACGTTTTCAATGGGAACAGAATATAGAAAATCCGATAATGTGAAGTTGAGAGGCGGCATTGCTTATCTTACAAACTCCATGCCGGATTCAACGTGGGATCCGAGCCTGCCCGGCGCGGACAGCATCGTGGTGATTGCCGGCGGAGAATTCTCCGGCAGGATGGGAACGCTGGACGTTTCCCTGGGATTGAATCTTTTCATGGAAAGAGAAATAGATGAAGGAGGTCCGTATGACGGAAAATACAGTTCCACGGGATATTTTTGCACCCTCGCATATAAGAAATCATTCTGACCTGAACGGAAAAGAAGGTACCATACTTGTCATTGACGACGAGCTGGGTCCCCGGGAATCCTTGAGAATACTCTTCAAGGATGACTACAGGGTCATCACGACTGACAACGGTGAAAAGGGAATCGCCGCCCTGAAAGAATACGACCCTGACATGATAATACTTGACTTGAGGATGCCCGGCAAAAACGGGCTTGAAACCCTTGAAGAGATAAGGGATATAGACGAAAAAGTCCCCGTGATAATACTGACAGGGTATGGCGACATGGAAGCTGCAAAAAAAGCGATACACCTTGGAACGCTGGAATTCATAAGCAAACCGTTTGACATCGGGGAAATCAGGAAGATCGTCAAGGACGGATGCGAGAAACGGCACCTTGAAAAGAGGTCGGAAAAACTCGTTTATGACCTTAACAAATTGAATGCAAGCCTGAAAGAGCGGATGGCACAGCTTGAAAATATGGCTACCATAGGACAGTTTTCCGCCGAGATAATCCACGACGTCAATAACCTGCTCACGGTCATATACGGATATGCACAGATCCTGATGAAAGAGATAGAACGGAATAATTTCCCCTCAAGCAACAAGAAATACGTAAACATCATAGAGAGCGAGATAAAACGCTGCCGGAACATAACACGAAGCGTAATTGAGCTTTCGCGAACCAAAATGGAGGTGACCGACGTAAACGTAAACGGCATAGTCGGCAAGATCGTTGAATTATTTGAAAATTCAAACATAGCGAAAAACGTCAGGTTTACCACAAAATATGAACGGAACGTCCCTGAAATCAAGGCAGATCCCAACCAGCTGCACCAGGCGATAATCAACGTCGTTCTCAATGGCATCCAGGCAGTAGGCTCCAAAGGGCAGATTCACATTGAGACCGGGATAGCGCAGAATAACGAACTGTTCGTATCCGTCAGAGATACAGGCAGGGGGATGTCGGAGGAAACACTCGGCAAGATAACGGAACCGTCATTCACAAAAGACAAGAAGGATGGAACGGGACTGGGACTTTCAATTACCGACAGAGTGATAAGAAATCACAACGGAAGGATGGAGATCAAGAGTGAACCGGGCAAGGGTACGGAATTCATCATCTACCTGCCCTTAAGGGTTGAGAAGCAACCCTTAAATACGAATTGAGAATCCCCTCCTGGTGGCGATATTTATTCACGGTCCTGACCGAGATGGTGACGCCGCCGTCTGCAAGTTTTCTGACAATCTCTCTGTCTGAAAGCGATTTTTTCTCCCTGCCGACAATTTCTCTGATCCTGTCAACAACGAAATGCTTGCTTATTGAATCACCCACCGTGCCCGAGAAAAGATCCCTTATCTTCAGAAGTCCCGAGGGTGTATCAAGGTACTTACGGTTCACCGCCCTGCTGACGGTGGATATGCTCACCTCCTTCCTGTCAGCTATATCCTTTTCCCTCAAAGGCAGAAGAATCCCGCCTTCAAGATAATCCTTCTGGTACTCCACGATCTCCTGGAAAACATCGGTGAGGAATTGCTGCCTTTCGCCGAGAATTTTCAAAACGATTCTTGCCTGTTTCAACTGTCTCTCAAGGAATGCCTTTTCCCTTGCCGACATGGACGGGTTCCTGAATTCCCTTTCATATACGGAATTTATTTTCAGAAACGGATAGATTCTCTCGTCAACGTGAACCCGGAAACGCCCCTCTTCCCTGATCACCTTCCCCTCGGGTATTATCCTGCGTGCGGATCTTTTGAAAATGCCCTTCAAGGGAGCAGATTGAAATTTCTTCAGTTTCTCCGTTTCCTTCCCGATATCGGCGGTGCCCAGGTGCAGGCGCCTGCCGATTTTCTGATGCTCCCTCTTCACAAGTTCCTGCCAGCAGTCGCGAACGATAAGATAGATTGCCTGCTTTTTCCCGAGATACCTCTCAATCTGCAGAAGCAGGCATTCCCGCAGGTCTCTCGCACCGAGTCCGGCAGGTTCAAGAGACTGTACAATTTTCAGAGCCTCCTCAACTTTTTTCACGGAGGTTTTCAGTTCGGCGGCAACCTCTGAAAGCGGTTTTCTGAAATACCCGTCGTCATCAAGGTTATCAATTATGTATTCCCCTATCTTTATCGTCTCTTCAGAATCCGTAGACAGGCGCAGCTGCTCTGTCAAACGGTCAAGATGCACCTCATCGTCAGTAACGTCCTGCTCCGGGAACCCTTCTGCCCTGCCCTGCTCAAATTCCAGAAAAGGATTTATCTCCACCTGTTTCTTTATAAATTCCGACAGTTCAGAATACGGCATGCCGATGAACGTGAGGAACAACTGCTGCTTCGGCGTAAGCAGAAGTCTGTGCTGAAGTTCCGTTTCAAGGTTAACCCGCATTTCTCCCCTCCGCATAAATTATCACTT
>CAYQXZ010000180.1:0-4076 GCA_964421645.1 uncultured bacterium | reverse complement strand
AACACGTGCCAATCTCAAGGATGTATTCAGGCCTTTTCACCGCCGCTATCCTGTACAGTATCTTTCTTTCCCTTGAGGTGTTGTACATCAATTTGGCCCTGCGGTACATTTTAGGTTTCCTGCCTAATCTGGGGATGCCCAGCAGGGTAAATGCGGCGTTTAGCGTAATGTCAAGAATCTTTTTGTCAGGAAGCATTTCCAACCTTTAGGAAAAAGGGTATCCTTCGCGCCTGTGTGGGATTCAAAGCAGTTCCCGGTAGACGCCAAGAATTTTTTCCGTCATATGGCGGACAGTGAAATTTTCCAGTGCATTCTGCCGGGCTGTACTTACCGCGTTTGAAACGACACCGGGGTTTTGAAGAATAAATTTTATCTTGTACGCCAGCTGCTCTATATTTCCGGGCTCTACGAGAAATCCGGTTTTGGCTTCCTCAATGAGCTCGGGAACCGCACCCAGGTTGGTGGCGATTACCGGCGTCCCCGCCATCTGCGCTTCAACCACGGTTCTGCCGAAGCCTTCCGGCTCAAGAGAAGGGACAACAAGCAGGTCTATTTTTCCGAGAGCTTCCATGCCGTCCATACGCACGATTTCCACGTACGGGTGCATTTTGTTTTCGGAAATCCATTTCTCCAGTTTAGTCCTGTAGGCATCGCTTCCGCTTCCCACAATGAGCGCCTTGGACCGGATACCTTCGTTATGGAGTTTTTTAATTGCTTCAAGAAAAATGAAGTGGCCTTTCCAGGCTGTAAGGCGCGCTATCATGCCGATTACAGGGATATCGGACGGGGTCCTGGTGATATCCAGGAACCTGTCGTCAATTCCGTTGTAAACCACCCGTAAAATTTCCGCCGGGGCTTTCAGATATTCAACCGCATACCTTTCCAGTGCCTTGCTGACCGTTATTACGAGGTTTCCTTTTGCCACAGAACGGCTGTACCAGCGCATACCGTGGAAATTATGAATGCTCGTAACCCATGGTATGTGCGGGAAAAACTTCATCACGGAAGATGCAATCCAGCAGGTAAAACGGCTCTGGAAATGAATGATATCCGGCCCTTCCTCTTCTACTATTTTCTTAAGGCGGCGGCAGGAATCAAGAAAAACGAACAGGTTCTTTCTGTCCATGGGAACGTTATGCCATTTTATACCCGCTCCCTGCAGGAGCCGGATAAAAGCTCCCCCGCCGCTGACAATAGCAACGCTGTGACCGGTCTCTCTGGCTTTCAGTGCGAAGTCGTAAACCCCTCGTTCTATGCCTCCGAAATCCATTGAGGGAAGCACTCGCAGTATTTTCATAGGAATATCTTTCTTCACCCTCACCCTGACCCTCTCCCCTCAAGGGAGAGGGGAAAGTTGGCTTCATAGGTCGAAAAGGAGCGGCTGTTCTTTGTCGTCCAGGATGAGCATGGCGGACTTCATGACCTGGTCTACCGAGATCTTCTCCAGGCAAAGGAAGTTCTTTCTGCACTTTCGTCTGTTCTTGCAGGGGAAGCAGTCAATCTTGCTGTGTACAACGATGTTCTTGGTGCCCACGGGTCCGTACCTGTAGGGATTGGTTGGGCCGAAGATTGCGATGATGGGACAATTTACCGCGGCTGCCATGTGCATTGTGCCGGAGTCGTTGGTGATCAGGAGGTCGCTTTTCTCAAGAAGTGCGCCGAGCTCTCTCAATGTTGTTTCGCCCGCGAGATTGTATATGTTGCCATGGTTGACAAGCTTTTTTATCTCCTCGCCAAGAGGCCTTTCGCCCGCAACGCCGGTGATAAATATCCTGGCGTCTCCGTAAGTGCTGAACAGTTCATTTGCGAGTGCGGCAAACTTCTCTTTTGCCCATTTCTTGTCGGAGCCGCCTGCCCCGGGATTCAGCACGATGCGCATGTCGGAATTCCTGATTCCCATGGAACGCAGGCGTTCTTCCATGGAGTCTCTGTCTTTCTTAGGCAGGGGGAAATAAAGACGTATATCCTGCTCCTTTCCGAAATACGGAGCGATGAAATCAAGCATACGCTTAGATTCATGAGTGTAGTTTTTTTCCGAAAAAAATTCCTGCCTGTAAAAAGTCATCTTGTATTTTCCCCGCAGGAAAAACGGAAGGAGGCTGTTCCTGAAATCAACAATCAGGTCGTAACGCGTCTTGTTTACCTGTCCTATCAACCTGAAGATATTCTCGCGCTTGTTGAACACGATATACCTTGCAAACCATGGATTATCCTTTGCGAAATCAATGCCTCTCAATCCGACAATGATGTCAAACTCCGCATCCCTGTAGGTGTCCCGTATTTTTGCAATAGCGGGCGTCAGCAGCAGGTTATCTCCGAGACAGCTCAACCCGATAACAAGAACCTTCTTTATCTTAAGCTCTTTGAGATTTTTAGGGCACATTCTTCCGCCTCGTTAAGTTTCCTGAATGAAACACCTTCGTTCCGCTCCAGTTTTTCCTTCAGTCTGTACAGCTCGTTTCCGGGAAGATATTCAGCATAACCTTTTTCCGTGAGTTTTTCAAGGCAAAGGTCAAAAACAAGTTTTCTGGATGGGTTCTTCCTTTCAACCCCCAGTATTATCACCGGCACGCACGTACTCGCCGCCTCGGATATCATGTTAATGCTGTCCTCGGTGACAAGTATGTAATCGCAGAGAGAGAGTATCCCCGGGTACTGCGATTCCGCAGAATAGCCCGGGAATTCCGAGTAAATCACATCCATGGGATTTTTCAGGAGGCGTTCCTGCAGGGAAATGATGGATTTCTCCGGCGTCCTTCTTGACGTGGTAAAGATAAAGCTGTACCTGTTCTCAAGGATGCTCAATGCGGAGATAAGCGCATTGACAAACTTTGTTGAAACGTGATAGTTCTGGTCGTCGCCCCCGATGATAACGCCGACGGTCTTCCTGCCCTCATGAAAATTGATGGTGTTCTTGAGACGCTCTTTTTCCTTCTTGAGGAAAGCCTCCGTGATGCGGTTGGGCGCACCAAGGGTAACGATCAGGTTTTTGCGAATGCGCTTGCCGGGCAGTTTTATATAATCGTGGTAAGGGATTACAAGAAAATCAAAGAGTCCCGGATCCAGCAGAGCGGGAACCATCACGCATACGGATTTTGCCCTGGTTTCTCTTGCGAGGACAAGATTGATCGGAGCAAGAACCGACCCGGCTGATATGACAAGATTGAATTTCTTACCGGATACCGACCTTGCCTCCGGCAGTGTTTTTTTCAGGAATGCCGAAGCCGTCCTGCGCATCCTGAAGGTGCATAACAGCGCAAGTAATTTTGCAGAGGCCGGGTATTTCCCCTTCCTTCCGGGAAGCGCGTATGAAGGCCCCTTGAGCGAGACCTTAATTGTTTCAATCCTCGCTCCGGGGAATGCAGATGCTATGCCGTATGCCTGGTTAAAGTTGCCCTTGAGCCCGTCATCCAGCACCAGTATGTCCATTTTTAGAGGCGGACTTCTATATTCTGTCGCCTGAAATAGTCCTTTATCTGCGCAATCGTGTACTTCCTGAAGTGTAGAAGCGACGCCAGCAGTACCGCGCTCGCCCCGCCTTCCTTCACAACTTCCGAGAGATGTTCCAGTCTGCCTGCGCCTCCGGACGCAATAACCGGAAGACGTACGCTGTCGGAAACCTTCCGCGTCATTCCAACGTCATATCCTTTCTGTGTGCCGTCCATATCTATGCTTGTGAGAAGTATCTCTCCTGCCCCCCATCCCTCAACCTTCTTCGCCCATTCAACGGCGTCAATGCCGGTGGGAGTCTTTCCGCTTTCCACGTATACCTCCCACTTGTCCTTTCCGACATTCTTACCGTCAATCGCTATGACGATGCACTGGCTTCCGAACTTCTTTGCGCCTTCCTTTATCACATCCGGATTCCTCACTGCGGAGGTGTTCATTGAGATCTTGTCAGCGCCCGCCTTCAGAAGAGTCTCTATGTCACGCAGGCTGCCTATCCCGCCGCCGACCGTCATGGGAATGAATACTACCTCCGATACCTTCTTCACCACGTCCACCATCGTTTTTCTTCCCTCTATCGTGGCGCTTATGTCCAAAAACACCAACTCGTCGGCCTTTTCCCTGCTGTA
>CAYQXZ010000179.1:2064-4138 GCA_964421645.1 uncultured bacterium | reverse complement strand
TTGCCGGAAAAGTCGCACTGGTAACGGGCGGCAGCCGCGGCATAGGCGGAAGCATTGCCGAACACCTTGCGCTTGCGGGGGTGAAGGTCTTTTTCACCCATACGGGCAGACGGTCTGTCGCCGGGCTGGCAGGCAGGATCAGAGATGCCGGCGGGACGGCGGAAGGGATAATCCTTGACGCGGCAAATTCAGCCGGAACGTCAAAGGCGGTAAAAGAGATTGTGAAGAAAACAGGTAAGATTGATATCCTTGTTTGCAATGCCGGCAGGAACCTCGCGCGGCGGCCCGAAGATATCCCTGACAAAGAGTGGCGGGAATTCCTGGAGATAAACCTTTCGTCCGCCTTTTACGCCGTGCGCGCCGTTCTTCCCTTCATGGAAGCCGCCGGTTACGGCAGGATAATTTTTATCGGTTCGTCCGCGATTTATGACGGAGGCGGCGGGGCGATTGACTATGCGGCAGGCAAGGCGGGAATCACGGGCATGATGACATATCTCAACAAGTCCTATGCGCGCAAGGGGATACTGTCAAACATCATCCATCCCTGCGTCATTGAAACAGACCTTCTGAAAGAAAGATACAAAACGGCGGAAGATAAAAAGAAGCTCATTGAACAGATACCGGCGGGACGGCTGGGCAGGCCTGAAGACATAGCGGGCCTGGTTGCGTACCTCGCAAGCCCTTACGGCGATTTCATATGCGGGCAGTCAATACTTGTCGACGGCGGCCGGACCCTCTGGAGGTAACCGTCTCTCCTTTTTTCTCCTCTACCCTTGGGGGAGAGGGAAAGGGTGAGGGGGAAAATCTTACGGCAGCCGCAGGTCTTCAGCCTGCGAAACAGGGAGACTTCGACGGAGGAGATGAAATGAAAAAATACAAGATCGGAAGCGGTTTCGCCCCTTTTTCTCCATGCCAGGAGCGGTTCGTGGCAGAGGGCTACCGTCCGGCGGTATTCCTTGAAGAACAGATAAAGCTGGCGTCGCGCGTGGAGGGTCTGTCCGGCATCGCTCTTGATTACCCCTTCCAGTTTGCCGAAAAGGACGCGGCAAGGGTAAAATCCCTGCTTGCAGAGACAGGGATGAAATTCTGCACCCTTGAACTCGGAATATACCCGGACAGAAAATGGAAGATGGGCAGTTTCTGCGCCCCGGACCCGGGCATCCGCAGGGAGGCCGTTGAGCTCTCTAAGAAGGGGCTTGACATGGCGGCGCTGATGAAAGCCGATGATGTTCTTCTCTGGCCCGGGCAGGACGGGTTTGACTACCCGTTCCAGGCGGACTACCGGCAGTCGTGGAAACATCTTGTGGAAGGCATCGCTGAAGTGGCGTCCCATAACCCGGATGTGAAAATCGGGATAGAATACAAGCCGAAAGAACCCCGGACGAACATTTTCGTAAGAAATGCGGGAGTGCTTTTGTATCTCCTTAAGTGTATCAATATGCCCAATGTTGGCGGGGTGGTTGACCTGGGACACAGCCTGGTGGCGGGAGAGAACCCTGCTGAAGCCGCCGTTCTTCTTTCCCGTGAAGAAAAGCTTTTCAGCGTCCACGTGAACGACAACTACCGCGACTGGGACCACGACATGATGGTGGGCGCGGTCTCTTTCTGGGAGACGCTCGAGTTTTTCTACTGGCTTGTCAAAACCGGCTATAACGGCTGGTACATTATGGATACCTTCCCTTACAGGGAAGACGGGCTTTCTGCACTCCAGCGCTCGGTTGCCAACTCCCTCAGATTTCTCGGGATGGCTGAGAAGCTTAAGGGATGCGGTCTGGAAGAGGCAATGAAAAAAATGAATGCGGTCGGCTCTTCCAAAATTCTGTGGGAGACCGTTTTCCCGGAAGGCTGAAAACAACCGCCTGAAGAAAAGCTGAAAAATATCAAGGTTCATTCGGTAAAATTTTTAGAAATATTTTTATAAGATGCAATTAACTTGACAGAAAATGGGGGGGGGGTATAATAAGGGCGTAAAAGTAATTTGACAAATTGCAGGGACAGTGATACAGTTTTCATGGATACTCAACTGCCGCGGGAGGAGGTGATGAAACAGTAGCGGTGCTATTCAGCCCGTAGA
>CAYQXZ010000179.1:0-1964 GCA_964421645.1 uncultured bacterium | reverse complement strand
CCCGTAGAACGGGACAAGGAGGAAAGAGAAATGAAAAGGAACAGAAAATCAGGATTTACCCTGATAGAACTGCTGGTGGTGGTGGCTATTATAGCGATACTCGCGGCGATGCTTCTGCCTGCGCTTTCCAAGGCAAGGGAAAGGGCAAGGGCCGCGGTATGCATAAACAACCTGAAGCAGATAGGACTTGCCATTTTCATGTACACAAATGATTATAATGAATACCTGCCTCCGCTGTATGACAATATGTGGGGGCCTGCGTGTGAACCCTGCCGCAAGGACCACTGGATACAGGATGTATCCGCGTATGCCTGCACCTGGATAGACAAGCTGAACGCATATTACATACCTCGAAGACCCAGCGGAGCGGGAGGAGACAGGCCGGAGGGTACGTGGTACTGTCCGAGCATCAGAAGCGAGAAAAACGGCACATGGGCCACAACAAGCGACTACAGAACTGCCCCGTTTTCCATGTACGGCATGAATGTTCGGCTGGCCGGAGGGCCTGCGGGATGGGGTTGGTGGTATGCCCCGTCCTTCTTTGTCAGAACTTCGAGGATTACCGAACCTTCGAAAACAATCCTTGTGGGAGACGCGGCCTATAGAACGTACGCTGTTATTTGGCCGCCGGCGGCCGGTGCCCCCGGGGGGGTTGGCGTAAGGCACAGCAGCGGAGCCAATATATGCTGGGCAGACGGGCATGTTTCCTGGGCGAAGTCCGACGACAACTACGTTTTCAGCAATGCTGCGGGCTGGTATAACCAGAAACCATGGTATTGCGGGGTTGATGCAAGGTAGCGCAAAAGTTATCACGCTGCGTTTGCAGGTCGGGCATGAATGCAGGTCCTTGAGCATGGATTGAATCCGAAGGGGCAATGCCTGAAAGAGATGCAAGGCGAGATTTTTTAACGAAGGCAGGATGTGTGTGCATCCTGCCTTTGCTTTACCATCCACAAAAATTTCCCTGAAGAGATTATCATGAACAAGAGAATAGTCCTTCTCCGCGTTTTATCCGCCATCTTTTTGACAGTACGGGCACTGTCTCTTGCAGGCGAGTCCGCGGTGCAGTCCGATATTTCCGGGGTTATCCGTATCAATCTCGGGGGCTACGCGAGGGGCGACGGCAGCGACGAGACCGAGTCGATACAGAAGGCGTTTGACATGTTCAACGCGAAGCAGCCGGAGTACAAGAACTGCGAGCACCGGCTGCAGAAGGGCGTGCGGATCACCGGCGGGCAGCTGGTGATCAGGAACAGCGCGCTGGGCAAATAGAACAGGACAAGGGGGGGAGACGATGTTCAATCACAGGGCAGAGAGGATCCTGGTTTTCCTTGTATTTTTTGCAGCAGGCATGGTTTTCGGCGCTCCGGCAGGCGGTTCCCTCGGTATGGTGAGCGTGCTGGATTTCGGTGCCAAGGGCGACGGCGTTGCCGATGATACGAAAGCGATACAGGCGGCGCTGAACGCGGCGAAGGGCAAGGACGGGACGGCGGAAGGCCGCACGGTTTTTTCGCTCTACTTTCCCAGTATCCCCGGCGGGTTCTACAGGGTCACCGACTCACTGCTCGTGGACGGCACGCACGGGCTGGTGATCTACGGCGACGGCGCGCTCACGAAAAGGGATCGCTGGTTCAAGAACGAGAAGGGCGGATATGAAGCCACGGCGACAATCCGCTGGTACGGCAAGGAATCCAAGCCGGTATTCTGGGTCAAGGGCGGCACCGGCATGCCGTCAAATCCCAACTTCCAGATCACCTTCCGCGACCTGACGATTTCCGGCTATCGCGAGAACTTGCCGATGTGGTCAAATCGGCACGACGGGCAAGCCGTGGAATCCCGCCCGATGCCCCCGGACGCGGCCCTGTCGGGGATTCATTTCGGAAATCTTGCGGGCGCGCCGGACAACACCCTCTGCCGCCGGGCCATCATTGAGAACGTGTACATCAGCAACTGCCGGTTCGGCA
>CAYQXZ010000178.1:0-4178 GCA_964421645.1 uncultured bacterium | reverse complement strand
AGTAATGAGCATCGTTTAGCAGGCCCGTCGAGATGTGAGACGGGCGTCCCGCCCACTGCACCCCGAACTCTTACAAGCGGCGCTCACATAGAGAGGGGCTTATAACCGCAAATCCAGATAATGAAAGAGCTCTTCAACACATCTGACGAGAATATAATAAGAAACCAGCCACTTGCGGCAAGGATGAGACCGCAGACCCTTGATGAATTCATAGGCCAGGAGCATATACTGGGAGAGGGCAAAATCTTAAGAAAAATAATAGAGAGTGACAATATACCTTCGTTGATTATCTACGGTCCTCCGGGCTGCGGAAAGACTGCGCTCGCCATGCTTATAGCAAACCGTACCGAAAACCATTTCAGACATCTCAATGCCGTTACCGCCACCGTAGCGGACGTAAGAGATGTCATAGCGGTTGCAGAGCAGAAAATAAGGGAAAACGGGAAGAAGACAATCCTTTTTCTTGACGAGATTGCCCACTTCAATAAACTTCAGCAGGATGCGTTGATGAAGGACGTTGAAGAGGGTGTCATAATCCTTATTGGCGCAACGACACACAATCCTTACTATTACGTAAATACCCCCCTGCTTTCAAGAAGCATGGTATTTCAATTTAACCCTCTCGGCGATGAAGAAATGAGAAGAATTCTTACGAATGCGCTGAAAGACCGTAACAGGGGACTCGGAGTTCTGAACGCAGAAATGGATAAGGATACCGTTGAATATCTTGCTTCAGCCAGCCAGGGAGATGCACGGAGGGCGCTCAATGCCCTTGAAACCGCTGTGTTGACCTCCGTGCGCGATGAAGGGGCCGGAAAGGCGGTTAAGATAGGCCTCGCGGCGGTAAAAGACGCAGTGCAGACCAGGTATGTTGCTTACGATAAGAGCGAAGATCAGCATTATGACACAATTTCCGCTTTCATAAAGAGCATGCGCGGGTCCGATCCGGATGCGGCGTTATACTGGCTTGCGAAGATGGTCGTTGCGGGAGAAGATCCGCGATTCATAGCGAGGCGCATGCTGATATTCGCTTCCGAAGATGTGGGTAATGCCGACCCGCAGGCCCTGCCTGTTGCAAGTGCCTGCTACCATGGGGTTGAGGTCGTGGGGATGCCGGAAGCAAGGATTATACTCGCACAGGCGGTTATATATCTTGCCACGTCACCCAAAAGTAATTCCGCTTACAAGGGGATTGAAAACGCAGTGGAGGAGGTGAAGAAGGAAAAGATACATCCTGTGCCCGACCATCTGCGCAAAACGGAATACAAGGGCCCTGAAGAGAAAGGATACCTGTACCCCCACGACTTTCCGGGACATTACGTGCCGCAGGAATATATGCCGGTGAAGAAAAAGTTCTATTTTCCTTCGGACTCCGGTCATGAGAAGAAAATACAGTTTTTCATGGAGCACATAAAGAGGCTGGAAAGAGAATATGAAGAACAGAATAAGAAGAGAAATCCTGAAAAGAAGGGCAATGCTCGGTGAGAGTGACTGGAATGAGAAAAGCCGCAGTATACAGGACAAATTTCTGAATGCGGATTTCTACAAGAAGCCCGGTTCCGTTCTCCTGTACTGCCATTTTGACAGGGAAGTGAAAACTGACCTGCTCATAAGGAATGCGCTTGACTGCGGGAAAATTGTCTGCGTCCCTTTTAACGATTGGAAAAGGAACATTTTTACTCCTTCAAGGATTCGTTCCCTTGAGGATGTAGATAACACCGGGAAGATTCCACAGCCGTTTATATCAACGCCTTTTCCCCCGGGCAGAATAGAACTTGCGGTCATCCCGGGAGTTGTCTTCGACGTATACGGGAACAGAACAGGGATGGGAAAGGGCTTCTATGACAGGTTTCTGGATGGTTGCAGACAGGATATGTTAAAAATTTCTCTTGCATTTGATTTTCAGGTACTTGATGAGGAATTGCCGGTTGACTCATGGGACAGGAAAGTGGATGTCATATTGACGGAGAAAAGGTTTATAGATTGCCGGCGGTCATGAAACCCCGCCTTGTGTCTTCTCTAAAAATGCCGCAGTATTCTCTCCAAGTATTTTTTTCTTGGTCGCGTCGTCTATATCCGAAAGGAGTATGGGACCCAGCGTAAATCCAATCTCCAGGTCAGAGAAGTCCGAACCCCAGCAGATTCTGTCCGTGCGTATCTCTTTCACCATTTCATCAACAGTCCCTGCGGCAAGCCAGTTGCAGGTACAAAGCCACACGTTATCATAGGCATTGACGATTTCCTTCCACGCAAAACCGAAGTGTCCGCAGATGTATTCAACCCGGGGATATTTTTTCACCATTTTCTCCAGGAAATCCGTACTTACCCACGAATGGTTGAGTATGGGAAGCTTATGGTGGTCTGCGTACTCGCACACGAATTCAACGTTTTTCCCGTCGCCGGGGCTGTTCTGGTAAGCCGCGATGAGTTTTATGCCGTGTAACCCGGCTTTCCTGCATCTTTCAAGCTCCTTTTCAATATCCACGTGCGAATTGTTAAGATTTACGAGAGGGAAACCGACAAATTTTCCAGGATAGGTTTTGCAGTCATGAATGAGTTTATCGTTCTGAAATGAAACCTCGGTTCCGTATATGCCCAGCGGAACAACGACCGCTTTGACTATGCCCACTCTGTCCATCTCTTTCGCTATCTCACCCGCTCTTCCGTAGAAAACCGGATAATCCCTGTTGTATTCTCCCAGATGCGCATGTATATCATACAGGGGGATATCCAGGGGCTCTCCGTCAAGGAAACGTTTTTTCAGTTCACTCATCTTTTTATTTTATCTATGAGATTCTTGAGGTTAAGGTGCGCTATTCTGTCTTTTATCTCCTGTTCAACATCAGCCATGAGTATCATGCCGATGCTCTGGCCGGGTTCCGCGAAGGGCAGGTTGGTTCCGGTTACCAGGTTTGCGCCGTCCGTCATCTCTGAAAGCTTCTCAACAACCTTGTAGTTCCAGCAGCTGCCGATGTCAAAGAAAAAGTTCCTGTATTTCTTGAGGAAATATGTGACAATTCTTATCTGGTAGCGGGTTCTGAATTCCGAGAAGATGACCGGAAGGGCGGGATGCCTTTCACAAAGCAGCCGTATGTTCTCCCAGTCGCCGGCATCCGTATTCCATGTCAGACCTGTGCCCGGGTCTATTATTATCGGAATTCTTTTCTTTTCCGGGAAGGAAAAAGTGCCGGTGTTGACATAGTGACCGAGCGGTATCCTGTAGGTATTAGGGTATATGCGGAAAGCCGAAACGCCTGACTCAATTCCGCGTTTCATGTAATCTTCGGTATCGGCAATATCTCCGGATTCCTCTGGCAGAATGATCCATGAAGGATAGAGTGAATCGCATCCCCGGATTCTGTCAAGAAGCATGCGGTTGCCCTCTACAGGGCTTATTTCCCTTGAAAGGCTGTGGTAAACCAGGGATTTCGCGATGGCCGATTTCTCCATCAGGCGCAAAAGACCGTCCGGGTCCGTATACAGCACGGGTTTTGAGAAATTTCCCAGCCCGCAGTTGCTGTCAAAAAATGTCATGTATAGCGCTCCATGTTACCTGACTTGATGTGGTATAATATCATCAAATCTTATTAAAGTAAAGGAGGCGAAAAATGGCAAAGAAATACGTGGAAAAAGGGTTGACGGGACTTGTTCGTTCCAGGCCGGTAATCATCATTACCACCCTGCATCCGGACGGCACGGTTAACGCGGGAACATTTGGTGCATATACCAACCTTTCATCTGACGAAATCGGGATCGCCATCGGGAAGCCGAGCCATACCTATAAGAACATCAAGAGGACAGGGGAGTTTGCCGTAAACGTGGTGACACGTTCCATTGCCGCAGCCTCGGAGATTTGCGCGGAAGAGGTACCGCCGTCAGAGAGCGAGATCAGGAACGCGGGACTCACAACGGAGCTTCCAAGAAAGATATCCGTGCCGATAATAAGAGAATCCGTATCAAGCATTGAGTGCAGATTTGAGAGAGAGCTGGAAATAGGGTATCATTCATTCGTTATCGGCAGATGTGTGGCAGGTCATATAGAAGAATCTGTTATTGACAGGTCGGGGGGGTTGGATGTGGTGAAGGCGCAGGCGATATTCAACATCAGGTATCCTGAACCTCTATATTCAGTTCTGTCCGAGCCTTTCAGAGTTGAAAAGAAAAGGAGATAAAAATGG
>CAYQXZ010000177.1:0-4198 GCA_964421645.1 uncultured bacterium | reverse complement strand
AAATATATAGTGTAACGGGAAGGTGAAAAGGTTTACTTCAGGGCAATTGCTTCAAATCGGGGTGACTTACCGCCTTGAGAAGGTTGTACACGTTCCTGCTGGCTTCTTTGTCCGATACCGAATAGTTGGCCCATTCCTGATAATTATCAAAAACAGCATTCTTTTCCGATTCTTCAAGTCGCCGAAACTGGTGGAACCTGTGATGAATCACCCTTTTTGAATATGGAGCCGCTGTCTCGGAATATTCCTGAATAACCTCCGGGTCAAAAACCTGATTTCCTATTACCTGATTGATCAAATCAAGGTTCTGGATGACCTCCAGATTATGGTACAGTTCGGGATTCCTGGCTATCTCCCGTTCAGTCAGATAGAATCTGCTCCCGGCCACCATTAACAAAAACAGAAGTCCTGCTGTTGAAAAAACCAGTAATTTTCTCGGGTTGTATCTGCGGAATGCCTGCCGGGAGACCTGTTCTTCCGAAATCCTGTCAAGAACGCGCTTCGGATAGGATTCCCAGAAACCCTCTGTCATCTCGGGCTCGGCGTAACCGTCAGGCGCTTTAAGTATGCCCTTCATACCTTCCCATGTTTCCCGGCAGGAATTGCAGACTTCCAGGTGTTCTCTCACCATCTCCTTTTCCTGTCCGCTGATTTCCCCGTAAAAATATTCAACCAGTCTTTTTCTCATTCTGCTACAGGAATTTTTTTTCATTTCAGTTTGTTCCTGAGGTTATTGACTGCCTTGAAAAGGTTTGCCTTGACGGTTCCCTCCGGACATCCCATCATTAAAGCCACCTCCGAAATCTTGAGACCCTGCATATGTTTCAAAATGAAAACATCCCTCTGTCGGACTGGCAGTTCAGCAACTGCGGAATTAATCTTTCCCCTTGTTTCGTCCGCCTTAATTTCGTCAAACATATCCCTTTCGCTCCTGACCCTGCGGCTCAGCGCATAATTCAGTCTTTCCTTTCTGTAAACTCCCCTGAGATGCTGACGCCATGAATTGACTATGATTCTGTACAGATACGTCCTGAGACTTGCCTGCCGCCGGAATCTGTTAATGTTCCTGTATAACGCAACGAATGCCTCCTGGCTGATTTCGTCAGCCAAGTAGTGGTCGTTGCTGAGCCTGTAGGCAAGATAGTAAGCCCATTTCATATGGATGCACACCAATTCCTCAAATGCCTTTAAATCACCCTTACAGGCAAGACTGACCAGTTCGTCTTCCCTGCCATCTATCTGCCTCTTCATTATAATAGTCGTTCCTGTGCTGAAAAGGGTTTACCATATCTTTTCTTATTCGTGACAGTCTATTAAAAACCTATTTTGCGTATTTCCCCTATGATATTCTATTCACTTTTCCCCACTCCGTCAATCCTGAGCCACACCTGGAAATCTTGCATTGTTTTCACCCGTATTATAATATAGACATCCGGCAGAGGGAGAACCGGGACCGGCTGCGTTTATTATTGTCCCTCCGGGCAGATAATGTCCCTGCATACACTTACAATTCTTAAAGGTTGGTAGGTAATATAATAACAACAGGAAAAGCCGGACGAACAGCCACCATCAGTACGACGGAAGGGGTAATACGGAGCTGTATTATTCCCCGGTCAGGTACTATGATGAGTAATGCAATGGATGGAAAAAGGGCGAATCAAAGGAGGAAAATGGGCATGTTAAGATATGCCCATCATGACCCAGAGTTTCAAATCTTTTGATAATTCCTCGGCAACCGGAGAGCCGGCTTCATATATGGTCATAACCAGGGAACAATTTGAGAATCTCGTGAACGAGCGTTTGAAAACGACGGTTACCTATGACCTGATTATTATCGGGAAGCAGCCCTGGGATACATTCCCGGAGTCTGTCCGGAAGAACATTGTTGACCGGGTGATTCGCGGCACCGGCCTGCTATATGTTTCTCCTCCCGGGGCAGATAATGATTCCACTGCAAATCTGACGGATGATCCCGCGGCACGCGATATGATTCTCGCCGGTATCCCCCTGTCTTCAATTCCCCGTCTTCGGAATATTCCCCGTGAAAAACTATTGCGCACCGGGGTCCTCGGCAAAGGACGGGTTGCCATCCTTGATTATCAGGAGCAATTTATCTCACCACCGGACAGATACAACTCCCCGGAAAGTCTTACCCCGGCTCTCGGGGATGATATTGTCTTTTATGATTATTACCATAGTTTACTGGCAAAAACCTGTCTCTGGTGTGCAGGACGGGAATCGGAGGTCTCATTGACGGGGTTGCCTGATGACCTGTCCATCCCCCGGGACAAGCTGCCGGGAACCCAACTCCGGATTCACATCAACGGCCGTCCCCCAGCAGGCAAATTGTCGGCGCGCTGGGTGGTAAGAAATCAGGCAAACTCGCTGGATTATGAGTATACATCGGAACTTGCGGGTTCCGATATCATTTTAACGTTCCCCCGCATTCCTGCCGGCAGGAAAATGCTGGACGTCTGGCTTCTGAGCAAAAACCAGACGGTCACATGGATGTCAACACCCCTCAGCATAACCAGTCCGGTAACCATAACCGGGGTGGCCCTTACAAAGAATTTCTACACCAGAAACGAGCCGGTCACCGGGCATGTTACGCTCTCCGACACTGCCGGACCAGGGTATGAAGTTGTCATGGAGGCGGAAGACAGTTATGGGAGAAAGGTGGCATCGTTACGCACGAAACCCATCAATAATACTGCTGATTTTTCGCTTCCGGTGGCGAATCCTCTCGCTGTCGCGTTTACCCTGAGAGTGCGCCTGGAAAAAAGCTCCGAAATTCTCGACCGTGCAGAGGTTCCTTTCTTCATCAACATGACGGATTTCAAAGAACTTTCCGGTGATTTCACTTTCAGTATATGGGCAGGTGTCCAGCCAGACAGCAGAAGTGGAAAAATTTATCTGGACCAGTTTGCGGCTTCAGGAGCGGATATCCTGTATAACACAAGGTCACTTTATGATGATGTTCAGAAAACCCGTGAAGCGGCACAAGAACTGGCCTGGTCCCACCTCAAAATGGGGCTCTTTGCTTCCCATGTTGTACTGGACTGGCAACACAACCCAACCGTCACGGGCGCCGATGGCCCTGAAATAAAGGACTGCCCGCTTTCCCTGCCGCTGTCGGAACAAAGCAAGACCGGTAGATTCGTCCAGCTTGCAAAGGTGGCTGAAGGAGCAGCACCGATAGGTCCCGCCTACTACGACATAGGCGGAGAAAGTGCCATTTCGTATACGTCAACGGATGTGTGTTTCTGTCGCTATTGTGAGGATAGTTTCCGGCGGTACCTGCAAAACGTGTACCCTGACATCAAAACGCTTAACGCCGAGTGGGGAACGGACTACCGTGACTGGTCAGAAGTCAAACCTGTTACCCTCAAGGACGCCTACCGGCTCAACCGCTATCCGCAGTGGATGGACCACCGTCTGCACATGGACCGCCTGTTCGCTGACTTTCATTCTGCCATGATAGGGACTATCCGGGGTCAGGATAAGACCGCGCAGGTTGGAATACACGGTCCTTTCTATCCCTCCAGGTCGTGCGCCGGTTTTACATTCTATCGCATGCTTCCCGGCTTCCATTATTTCTGCCTGTACACCACCGACGTGAGTTTCATACATGAGACCAAAGCCGTTCAGTCTTTCATGCCACCGGAAAGCATTGTCAGCGGCTGGTTCGGTTGTTACCAGAACCAGACTAATGAAGGGCGGATGAGGTATTTCCCATGGCACATGCTGTGCATCGGCGGAAATTCCGTCTCATGGTGGACCGGGCTGGTTGGAGAATGGCTGGGCGGACCAGCAGGATTCAGCCCGGACTATCTGCCACTGCGGCACCTGCGACAGGCCTGCGAGGAAATCCGGGAGATAAAAAGCGGCGTCGGAAAGTTGCTTATCGCCTCCCGGAGACAGGCTCACCCCATAGGGGTCTATTACTCAACATCATGTCTTCACGCATCCACCTTCAGCATGAAGGAAACCACGTGGGAATCTTCCCTGTCCGATATCATGACACTCCTTCAGGACGCAGCTTACGACTCTCTCTTCGTATCGCCTGATGATATCCGTGACGGCAAATTGAATGATCTCAAAGTGCTTATTCTTCCTTTTTCGCAGGCAATTTCCATACAGGAATCGGAGACCATGAAAGAATTCGTGCGACGCGGAGGGGTTCTGGTGGCGGATTTTT
>CAYQXZ010000176.1:0-4205 GCA_964421645.1 uncultured bacterium | reverse complement strand
CATCGCATCCCCATGTCTTCTATGGGGTTTCCCCTTTCCTCAAATACTTAGTTTTATCTATCCTGGAGCGTCGTGCGAGGAATAGCTTTCTTCATCACTGCAAAGAGATAGAAATGTATAAGAAGATGACGCCGGGGGTTATAGAGGAGATAAGGAATATAGCCGGGGAGAAGAACGTTGTGGCGGAGAGGGAACAGCTGGAGGACTACAGCCATGACGAATTCGCCCTGCCGTACCTGCGCAACTACCCGGAGGCGGCGGTCAGGCCGGAGACAAGCGCGCAGGTTTCGGAAATACTGAAGATTGCCAACAGGGAGTCTTTTCCCGTGGTAGCCCGCGGCGGCGGTACCGGACTTTGCGGCGGGTGCGTGCCGTCGTTCGGCGGCGTCGTCTTGAGCCTGGAGAAGATGAACAGGATAGTTGAAATTGATACCGGCAACCTTATGGCGGAGATGGAAGCCGGGGTTGCCTTGAGGGAATTTTATGCGGCTATCAAGGGACACAAAATGTTCTTCCCCCCGCATCCGGGAGAGGAGAGCGCCACGGTCGGGGGCGTGATTGCGACAAATGCCGGCGGCGCCAGGGCCGTAAAGTACGGCACGATAAGGAATTTTCTCCGGGGCATGGAAGTGGTGCTTCCCGACGGAAGCATAACGAGACTGGGCGGAAGGATACTGAAGGACAGCTCCGGGTACAACCTCATGCACTTGATGGCGGGTTCCGAAGGAACTCTCGGTGTTATTACAAGCGCCACCTTGAGCATAATGCCCGCCCCTGCCTCAATACTGACTCTTGTCATTCCGTACGACAACATATTTGATGTCTTCAAGACCGTTCCCAAAATGCTCTGTTCCGGCATCCTTCCGCTGGCGGTTGAGTTCATCAGCCGGGAAATCGTGACGGTTGCCGAAGGCCATACTGGAAAACACTGGCCTGCGGCGCAGGGCGGATTCTTCCTGATGATAATACTGGAGGGACAGGAAGACGAACTGCTTTCAGTGAGCGAGAAAATTTCCGAAATCGCCCTTGAGCACAACGCTGCGGACGTCCTTGTCGCCCAACAGCAGGACAAGCAGGATGAAATCCTGGCGATAAGAAGCGTTGTTTACGAGGCGCTCAAATCCCGCACGATAGAAATACTGGACGTGGTACTTCCCCGCAGTCAGATGGAAGGGCACCTGCACAGTATTGAAGAGATCTCTGAAAAACACAACATGTGGCTTCCCACCTACGGACATGCCGCAGACGGGAATCTTCATACTCACCTGATGAAGGCGGACAGGGAAAGGAAAGAACTCTCCGGCTGGGAGGAAATTTACCCGCAGGTGCGCAAGGAAATCCACCTGGACGCAAAAACGAGGGGCGGCAAGGTTTCCGGCGAGCACGGCATAGGACTGGCAAAGAAGGAATATATCTCTTTATTCACGGATGAACCTGCCCTGCGCCTGATGAGGGATATGAAGAAGCTGGTTGACCCGAAAAACATCCTCAACCCCGGCAAAATCTTCTAGAACCAGCAGATAGGTATTGCTATTCTCAAAGATTTTTGCGTCGTTCCCAGAACTGGCGGACGGTCAGGATGGAAATGCCCTTAAACTCTTTCAATTCCAGCAGATCTTTGTCTCCTGTAATTATGATGTCGGCTTTGTTCGCCCATGCGGTACCAAGGATCATGAGGTCGTTCCGGTCCCTGCAAGCGGAA
Organism: uncultured bacterium; assembly: GCA_964421645.1. Classification (GTDB taxonomy): domain Bacteria; phylum Ratteibacteria; class UBA8468; order B48-G9; family JAFGKM01; genus JAFGKM01. The sequence continues at coordinate 2,503 of CAYQXZ010000176.1, read as the reverse complement.
GGGGAAACATTAAGGGGTGTTACCACTTTTGTTTCATCCATAAGGAACTGCCTGTGTTCCCTGGTTTTCTTTTCCGGTATCCGGAAATCTTCTTTCAATGACCGGATTACTTCTTCAATGATGAACAAACTGGTAACAATTTCATGTTCCGAAAGGCAATAGTCAAATACTTCGGCGCACAATCCCTGAACGCCGAAGGCGGAGATTATCACGTTCGCATCGGGAACAATCTTCATCTGTTTTTGTTCCTCTTTCTATGCTGATTAAGGATGTCGTCGTCCGTATAAAAACCCGCTCTCTCGGCGTATGGTATGGTTTCCTTGCGCAGTTCCCTGAATCTCTGTACCGCAAGATACCGCTCCAGGGCCTCCCTGACCAACTGGCTTGCCTTTACACTGTTTTTCCGGCTGGCGTATTCCAGGTTTTTCTTCAATTCATCCGGCAGTCTTATGGTGATTGTGTCGCTCATTGTATTACCTCCGTAAGACAATATACTACAAAAATGTCTGGCTGTCAAGAGAACGATGTTCAGCGGTGTTTTCTTGAAATGTTGGGGGTGTGAGTGTATCATAATGGGAACTCTGGGAGGAATATTGACGTGAAAAAGTTTCGGTACGACACTTCGGGTAAGTGGTACAAAGGAAACACGCATATTCACAGTACTGTTTCGGATGGTGGCAAGGATTTCAAGGAACTTGCGGAAATGTATTCTTCCATGGGATATGACTTCCTCTTCCGCACCGATCATTCGGTTGCTTCGGATGTGTCAAAGGATAAGGCGAAATACCCTCTGCTCTGGATTGATGGAGTGGAACTGGCAGGAACCGACGGTACAGGGGCATATTTTCATGTCGTATGCCTTGGATCTTTCATCGGCATTTCCGGTAAAGGAGAGGATTTTGTTGCGGATTTGCAGCTGGTTCGCTCCCAGGGGGCAATCACTATCCTTGCGCACCCGCACTGGACCGGTAATTCCTTTGAAGACCATTCAAGATGGAAATTTGACGGCGTAGAGATATATAATCACGTCTGCCGGTGGCTTAACGGTAAAGGCAGCGGGCTGGTTTTCTGGACGGAAGCTTTGAAGAACAACCCGGAGGTCTTCGGGTTCTCGGTTGACGATGCCCACATCCGGGAGGAACATCCCGGGTGGAACGGCGGTTGGATCGTTGTCAATGCCGGAAAATGTACTGCAAAAGAGATTATGAAAGCGATACGCAGGGGCAATTTCTACTCAAGCTGCGGGCCCGAGATTCATTCGATGGCACTTGAAGGGAAGGAACTGCGCATTGAAACGTCACCGGTGCAGTTCGTGCGGCTTGTCGGTACGGCTTCACAGGGAGCCCGGATAGGAAATTTTGAGGGTAAGTTGATGACAGCCGCCACCATGGAAATCCCGGCTGACTGGCCATTCGTATACCTTGAGATAGAGGATAAGGCCGGACGCCGCGCGTGGACGAATAATTTATTTACGTGCAAGGGTTGAATTGAGGAAAAGCACCCCTCACCCTAGACCCTCTCCCCCAGGGGGCGAGGGAAAGAAGGAAGGGAAAACGGAGGAATAGAAAAATGAGATGGAGCAGATATTTCATGCCGACTTCCAGGGAGGCGCCCAAGGACGCGGAAATCATCAGCCACAAGCTTATGTTCCGCGCCGGGCTCATAGACAAGACTTCTTCGGGGGTTTATACCTACCTGCCCGCCGGCTACAAGGTTTTAAGGAAGGTCGAAAACATTGTCAGGGAGGAGATGAATAAGACCGGTGCCGTGGAACTTCTTATGCCCGCGCTTCAACCCGCAACCCTGTGGAAGGAGAGCGGACGGCTGGACAAGATGGGCGAGGAGATGATACGGTTTACCGACAGGCACAAACGGGTCATGGTCTTCGGGCCCACGCACGAAGAGGTTATTACCGACATCGTCAGAAGGTACGTCAATTCATGGAAACAGCTCCCGGTTACCCTCTACCAGATCCAGACCAAGTTCCGCGACGAGATGAGACCGCGCTTCGGCATCATAAGGGCGAGGGAGTTCCTGATGAAGGATGCCTACAGTTTTGACGTTGACGAGAAAGGCCTTGACGAGACATATGCAAGGATGAAACAGGCATACAACAGCATATTTACGAGGAGCGGGTTGACGTTTTCAATACAGCAGGCCGATTCAGGGGTGATAGGCGGAAAGTTCTCCGAGGAGTTCGTGGCAAAGGGCGAGTGCCCGGAACTGGAAGTCGGGCACCTGTTCAAGCTGGGAAAACAGTACAGCGAGGCGATGAAGGCGGTATTTGTGGACAGGGACGGGAAAGAGAAACCCGCGGTCATGGGATGCTACGGAATAGGAGTCAGCAGGATAGTCGCGGCCGCGGTAGAGGGTAACTACGACGATAAGGGCATCAAATGGCCGTTGTCCATAGCGCCTTTCAGCGTCCTTGTCATCCCTGTGAACGTTGAAGGCGGCGGCCTTATGAACGCGGCGGAGAAGATTTATGACGGCTTGCTTGCTG
>CAYQXZ010000175.1:0-4209 GCA_964421645.1 uncultured bacterium | reverse complement strand
GGCGGAGGGATGCTCGGACATCCCGACGGCTACACCGCCGGCGCCAGGGCATGGCAGCAGGCGATTGAAGGAGCGTTGTCGGAAGAGGATTTTCTCAGTTTCGCGCGCAAGCCGGAGAACAGGGAACTGAGAAGAGCCATAGAGAAATGGGGGTATATTGAACGTCCAAAATCCCCGTGGCTGAGGGTGGCGCCGAAGTTCCATCCGAAGAAGACCGTCCTTTAAAAAATGAAGGCGACAAAAAACTTTCTGGGTTTTGACATAGGCGCGTCAAACGGAAAAGCGGTTGTCGGGAGGTTTGACGGGAAGAAACTTTTGCAGGAGGAACTCCACCGCTTTGACAACACCCCTGTTTCTGTCACGGGCGGATTGCACTGGAACGCACTTTCGCTCTTTTCCGAGATAAAGAAAGGGCTTGCGGCTTATTCAAAGAAATACGATGCGGAACTGTCCGGCGTGGGCATAGACACATGGGGACTGGATTTCGGACTGCTTGACGAGCGGGGAAATCTTCTGGGTAATCCATATCATTACAGGGACAAAAAAAGCGTCGGGATGACTGAAGAGGTTGAACGGCTCATGGGCGGATACGAGATTTACCGCACCACGGGGATGAGAGCGGCCGACATAAGCACCATCACGCAGATGTACGCGCTCAAGAAACTTTCCTGCCCGCAGCTCTCCGTTGCCAGGAAATACCTGATGATGCCCTGCCTGCTGGGTTATTTTCTCGGAGGGGATGCGGTGCAGGAGCATTCTATAGTGACTCCCTCCTGCCTGTACGACATCAATAATGACAAACCCGCGGAGGAATTCTTTGTTAAACTCGGCATCTCACCGGACCTCATGGGAAGCGTGGTAAAACCGGGCACGCGCATAGGGAGCATCAGCAGGGAAATACTTGAAGAGACAGGGTTGCGGGATGTCCCCTTGATAGCGCCCTCCACGCATGACAGCGCAAGCGCGGTCATAGCCGTCCCCGCGGACAGAAGTACTGACTGGGCTTTCATAAACAGCGGGACATGGTGCGTGGTCGGAGTGGAGACCGGAAAACCGGTCATAAGCGAGGAAGGATATGAGAAGAACATAGTCAACTCGGCCACCGCTGAAGGGAAATACATGTTTGCCGGCAATGTTACAGGGTTGTGGCTGATACAGGAATGCAAGCGTATCTGGGAGAGCAGGGGGGAGAGGATCGAGTACGCCGGCTTATTGAAACTTGCGGAACAGTCGCCGCCGTTTTCTGCGTTTATTGATGTTGACGACGGCAGATTTTCCGGGTTTACCGATATGCCGCAGGCTATTGCCGGCTACTGTTCGGACACCGGGCAGAAAATTCCCCGGGACAGGGGAACTCTGACCAGGGTGATACTGGAAAGCATAGCCATGAAGCAAAGATATTTTATTGACAATATCAGCCGGCTGACAGGCAGGGATTACAGAATTCTCCACATAGAGGGAGGCGGCAAGAAGAACCGGCTTCTGTGCCAGTTTACTTCCAGTGCCGCAGGTATACCGGTGATAGCGGGCCCTGCGGAAGGCACTGTTCTCGGCAATATTATCATGCAGATGGTTGCCGACGGAGCGATAAGTTCCGTGGAAGAAGGAAGGGCCGTTATAAGAAAATCCGTTGTTCTTGACGAATACGAACCGGAAGATGGAGATTTGTGGCGGGACGCCTACGCCCGCTATGAAAAAATTACTGGAGGAAAGGAATGAAGAAACAGATTTCCGGTTTTGCCGTATTTCTTTTTGTCATGGCCAGCGCCGGCGGTTTTGCCCAGGTGCGCAACGGCAACTTCGGAAGCAGGGGCAGAATAAGCACTCACCCCATCTGGTTTACGCAGAGCGGGGAGACGCAGACCGACACGATTGAAAGGTACCGTTCCTGGGGCTGGACATGTCCGGACATAGAGGACTGGCCGCAGTGGTGGCTTCTGCGCGGCGGGCCGGGCAAGGTGGAGTTTCCGAAAAGCGGGGGAGTAACAGGGGGCTATGCGAGCCTGACGGGCAATAACGTCTACCTGTACGGTTACGTTGAGCCGGCCTTATGGAACGGGATGGAGAAGGAAGGGCGCAACGCCGTCTATACAATCCGGGCGCGCGGCAGGGGAAAGCTGTATTTCAACCTTCATTCTTTCGGCAGGGACGAAGAAGGCAATCTCAGGGGTTTGAAGGGCGAAGAACTTCCGGGGCTGCTTGAGGTAAACGTTGACAGCGGGGAATGGGTGCGCTACCGGCACCTGGTAAAAAAGACGCCTGCGCTTATTGGTGTGCGTCCCATGGCGGGAGTGATAAGCGGAAGCCTGGACCTTGACCTAGTGGACATAGTACCTTCAAATCCTGCGCTTGACCTTATCGTTCCGGCGGAATCCGCGCTGTACGGCACAGGCGCGCTGATAGAGGGTGCGTACCGGGTAAAGACAGACGCTGTATTTAACGAGCGTCTAAAGATTTACAGGGAAGCCATGGGTGGATTCGAACAAAAGAAAGGCGGTTTTGACAGGGCGCTTGCGGAGTCGCTTGACGGAGAGATAAAGGCCCTCGGGCCGTACGTGACGACCGCAGGGCTTACGACAGTTCTTGCCCAACACTACAACGAGATGATAGTTCTGACGCAGGTGTTGAACCGACTTGCCGGCATCGATGCCCGGCCCCCAGAACCCGTAAAGGTAACCGCCGCGGATACCGGGAAAAAGATAAAGTACGTTATCGGGGGGCGCGATATCCCTGTCAACTCCCTGTCGGTCGTCTCTATAGAGCATAACAAGATACTCTATGAAGAGGATGAAACCGCTTCGGCAAAGGTTATCATAAACAATACGCGAAAGGCCGATGCTTCCGTGCAGATTGTCGCCGTTCTTCACCTGGATGTCGATACGAAACGCGAGGTAGGGCGCGGCAGTATCAGCGTGCCTGCGGGCGGGGAGGCGTCCTGGGCGCTGAGTTACAATGTCGGCCCCGAGACTTACGGCAGGGCTTTAGAGGTGAAGGTGATTGATGAATCGGGGAACGAGGCGGACAGCTGGCGGGATTACTACCAGGTTGCAAAAGAATGGCTCAGGGTGCAGATGCATTCGGCAATCGCCCCCTACCAGAACATGTTCCATTATTTCGCCAATGAGCCCACGGACTGGTTCATCTGGCCCCACGATGCCGAGACGTGGATTCCGCCCTATTACGCCAACACCGTCAACCGGCGGTCGCGGGGGGCCTATATCAAGAGTCTCCAGGACAAGGGCATGCATGTGACGTTCTACCAGGGATGGGGGCCTGGCGGCCCCATGGGCTACGAGGAGATACGGAAGTATCCGGAGTATGTGCTGTACGACGGGAACGGCCAGTTCGCGGTGGACCCGGTTTACGGCGGCTATCCCAGCCCCATGCAGCTTGCCGGTCCGGTCGAGGCCGGCCCGGGGCGCAAGGTCAAGCCTTACCTTGACCTCAAGTATGAGCCCTGGCAACACACAGTGGCCAACCTGTCTGAGGAAGGCTCGATCGAACACGCGGCCCGCGGCGTCAAAGAGTATGCCAAGGCCATGGGTTATGACGGGGTGTACGTGGACGGCCAGATCGTCGCTATGAGGGGATACAGGTACGACGGCAGCATCAACCTCCCGGAAAACCCGGCCAAGGTTGCGGAGATCAACGCCCGCATACAGAACGCCTGGCACCGCATACTCAAGGAAGACAACCCCAACTTCGGGACGTGGTACAACTTCGCGCAACGGTATCCTGAATATGCCAGAACCAGGGACCGCACCCTGCTCATGGGGTCGGGCATCGAAAAAGGCGAGAGCGACGCATGGGTCCGGGCCATGTTCGGATGGAAGAACGTTGCCTGCCTTGACGAGACCACGGGGCATTTCAACAAGACGGACTCGCCCTGGTGCCGGCCAGCCGGCAGCTTCGAGCAGTTCTGCCGCAACCGCGACTACATCGTCCAGAAGTACGGCGGCAATGCGGTTATCGGCTATCTCGCCACCCCGGTGTCCACAGACCTTGGCGCGCCCGGCCTCTCCAAGTGGGCCTGGCCGACGCTGAACTACTTCATGTCCCATGTCATCGCCACCCAGCACCATGTCATATTCTGGATGGCGCCCACCCCGAGTTTGATGCCGGCCTTCCAGTTCCAGACCCGGTACTCGCGCCTGCTCTGGGCGCCGGACATAAAGGTTGTGCCGGTTGAAACGGTGGAGAAGACACTGT
>CAYQXZ010000174.1:0-4234 GCA_964421645.1 uncultured bacterium | reverse complement strand
GTCCATCCCTGTAACAGCGCTCAGATTCTTGGATAGCGGTTGATGGGCCTTCCTTCCGTCCGGCAGTGCGCCGACCTTTTCGCCGAACCAGTGACAATAATTTATTGAGTTCAGAGCCGCGGTAAATCTTCCTCCCCGGTCATTCCGCCTGCCGTTGATGATCCGGGCTGCATATTCCGCTATCTCGCAGGCGAGCGTATCCGGCGCTTCCAGGTTGTTGCCGAACTTCAGGCGGCTGCTCAGCATTTTCCTGCGAAGCAGTTCATCATTCTCCCAGTTGTTTTTGAGTGTTTCCGCCAGGGCGCGCATGGTGACGGCTTTACGGTCAAATACGATATTGCGCACTGCGGCCAGCGCATCTACCGTGCTGGCGAGGCTGGCGATACAGCATCCGGTATTGTTGTACTTTGCACCGCCTGCGGAAATATCGCGCCCCTGCTCAACGCACTCCAGCATCGTCCCGGAAAGCAGGGGGGAAGTGTTCATCCCTTTCCAGTGGGATTCGTAGGAAACCTGGACATCCATCGCATCTTCCAGCAAGTGAGAAAGCTGCGTCCTGAACGCAGCATAAAACTCAGCGAAGGACGCAAACCTCTCCGGATCTCCGGTCCGGGGCCCCATCTGCCGTCCGGTCAACGGATCAACGCCGTTATACAGCGCCCACTCGACGGCTTTGACAATATTTACCCACTGAGAACCCGAACAGGGGACCTCTTTCCCTATAACGGCAGGTTCATAACATCCCATCAGGACATATGTGCGAGCCTCTTCTACGGGAACTCCCCGCTTCACCAAACTGGCTATCCCTACCGGATCATTTACCAGAACAATGCTGTTGCACCCTTTGCGGATACAGTTGGCCACCTGCCGCAAAAAGTCGGCGGGCATGTTCTTGTGTACCCTGACGGACAGTTTGGGGTCCACAGTCCGCATTTCCGCAAAGGCCTCCAACGCCGCATAGGATAACGGATTTACCGCATCTCCGCCATCCGGGCTGATGCCACCGAATACGAAGTTTTTTCCGAACTGCCGCCCGTCGGTTCTGGCAAAAAACTTGATAAAAAAGTACTTTATCAGTTCTTTTTCCTGTTCCCGTGTAAAAAGCCCTCGCGCCAGATCTGACCGGTAAAAGCGATAGTAGAGGCGGTCAAATCCACCCATGGAACGGACGTTTTCGCCCTCCATCTCCATTAGTTCGTGGCAAAGGTAGGCAAGTTGCATGGCTTCATACAGCGTCTCTGGCGGCCGCGTTGCGATGTTGCGCAGGCATTTTGCCAAAGCAAGCATCCTGGTACGCTCTGCGGCGGGCAGACCTTTCTTCTTTTCTGCCCCCTCGGCCAACCGCAGGATGAAACGGATGAAAGCGCCGTACACAATTTCGGCAGACTGATAAAAATCCTGTTCCGTTTCGCTCAAGCAGCCCGAGGCAATTCTCTTCTGCCGCGTCTCCCGGATGAAGTCAAGCAACCCCGACGGACCGAGCGATAAAACCCTTTCCCAGTCGGGCGCCGTATGGCTGAAATTAGGTCCGGAAGTATACGCACCTGCCGAATAGGCGATGCCGGCTCTGCTGTGTGTTTCAGACAGGATAGTTCTGTTAATTTCTGCTGTCCATCGGTCCCGCAGCTTTCTAAGAAGGTCACCATGCTGCAGCCGATCCGCAAACCAGTCCTTCGGGTCCACTTCAATTCGGCCGTTCAACAGAAGCAACTCAAACACTCTTGCCTTAATAACAATACGCGGCTGCGCTTGCCTTTCCGCGTTCCGCACCAGTTGCGCAGTTGCTTCCTCAATCCTGTCCAGACTCCATCCGCTCTTTTCATCCCAAACCGGATGGTGGTACTGAACTTCAAGGTGCCTGCGATCCCGGTCAAAAGAATTCCACAGCATGGTATTTACCTCCTATACAATAAAATATAACATTTTTTTGCCCTTTGTCACAATGAAGAAACCTGCCTTAAGAAACCGGAAATGTGATATTATCCCTGAATATCATGCCCTCTCGTCTGAGAACGTTCATGACCATGTCCTTGGAACAATCAGCAAAGGTGTTATTGCTTATGTGCCAGTTTGCCATGAGCGGGACGACAGACAACCGGTCTCCCGCTTTCAATCCGTGATTCTCCGGTAACAGCAGGGTTCCGGCTGCAGGGTCATAATCTTTGATTTGCACGGATTTCTTTTTCAATGAGTTTTTCATGGGATGCAATATCCATCCCTTGTACGGCTTAATGTCGTCGCAACGCATCGGCAGACCCTCTATGCGTACGGCGCCCTTATTGCCGACATGCGTGACTACCGCTTCGGTATGGAGGAATTCATACCGCCCTTGCGTGCGGGTACCGACGAAAACTCTGCGGCCCGCCATAATTCCGGTGTTGCAATGCTCAATCAGGTTGTTGTGAATATGTACGTTCACGGCATCCTCTGCAATGTTGATGCCGGTTACGATTTCCGATGTTTCGCCCCTGCAATAAATATGGTTATCGGCAATAGTCACATTTGAAGCCTCCACCGAAATACCGCAGCGTTCATTGTCCGGATTGTTCTCTATGCGTGTAAGGTCTATGTGATTTCCGGTAACGATAATCCTGCGCCCGCCGATGAGGCTTATCGCCGATTCCGAGCTGTATCCTATAAAAATGTTGTTGGTAATTGTAACCTGTGTCGCATGATTTCCAATCTCTAATGACCCGATATATTGTCCGCCCTCAAAAACATTGTCCGCTATTACCGCCTGAGTAGGACCTATCTTGCCCTGTCCGGCGGCAATATGGCAGGAATGCACGCTGGTTGCATGACAGTCTTTTGCATAATTTCCTATGATACGCGTAAATCTGCTGGCGTTTTCACAGAAGTTAAAGGCTCCTTCCACGTGGCAATGCAGAATACTCGTGTTTTCTGCATTGTCATTGTTATTAAACGCGTTAAACCCGCAGTCTTTGACTATGCAGCGGCTAAAAACGCAGGATCTTGTGTACTGCCTCTGCAGTTCAGGCTGTCCTTCATGCTGCGCCTGGATATAAGGCGGCGTTCCATACCTGTCGGACCCATGGGAATAAAATGCTTCCGAGGCCATCCTGCTGACTTTCAGGTCCTCAAAAAGCAGGTGCTCCGTGCTTACAAAGTTAGCTGCCGCACACCCTTTAACCTCCATCTGCTGATTGGCGGTAGGCCAGAACGGGAATCCCGTCGCTGTAGAAAAGTTTGTGTTGGTAGGAAGTTCTCTGAAACCTGTATGTCCGACCATCCCGAGATTCCGTATGCTTATATCGCGCCCTCCGCCAATCCAGAAAACCGACGTGTTATCATCGCTGACGTCCAGTGTCGTATGCTCTCTGTGCGCTCCTTCTATGCCCACGGATGCGTTGCGTAAGAAAAGCCCCTTGTTCAACCTGTAACGGCCCGCGGGGATAAACAGCCCTTTTCGTTGTTCAACCGCCTTATCCAGGGCGTTTTGCATCGCCTCCTGGTCGTGGTGGCGGATAACCGCTGTTTCACTGCACTCGCCTGCTTTTTCGGTCAACAGCACCGTCCGTCCGCGGATTTCGGCAATACGAGCAATCAGGCGGTTGCGCGCGTGAAACGAGATACTCTGGCCGGCAAGCCAATTAAGTTTTTCAAACCGCATCTCGACACCGTCTGCCAGCGGAATCCACGAGGCGGAGACCGGCAGGCCTTCACCCTGCCAGCTCCACACATTGTGCAGGTAGGGATATTTATAAGCGAGTTTTTGATGCGCCGGGTCGACAACCATCCAGTTGAAAGTGGCCGGTTCGGTCCTGGTAAAATGCACGATAAAGGTCTGCCATTTTTTACCGGCTTCAAACCCGCGCAGTTCTATCTCGCCGGAAAGAACGCTCTGATTTCTGGCGAAATAGGGCTCACGGTCGTTATACACCATTCCATAATAATGGGGGTTGCATCCGTAAACCGTTACCTCCTGGCCCGCACGGAAATCACCGGTATTTTCCAGCGTTATTTTATTGGAACCTGCCCGGATTATCCCCCTGCCTTCAAATTCCGATCCCGATGCGCCGTAATCGGCGGCGTTAATCCATCCCTCATAAAATGCAGGGCTCGCGGTTTTTGAATCCATGAAGGAAGTCATATCTGTTTTCATGTTGTTTTTCCTTTTGTCAAACGGATTGCTATTCGTACGGGTTGTCCACTCTTATCTTATGCTCATTGGCTCTCAGGTAATCCGTGGCGCGCCTGACGTTTACGGGTATCC
>CAYQXZ010000173.1:0-4269 GCA_964421645.1 uncultured bacterium | reverse complement strand
ACTCTATTTTTCCTTCCATATGAGTCATATGTCAATCTGGATGCCATAATGCGGACGATAACAAGGTTATTCATCACGCGACGAGGGCTTCTGCAGTGGACCGCAGCAAAAGCTGTGGAACTAAGGTCCCTGCGAAATCAAAATTACTTCTGGAAGACAATGTGGATTGCCCCGGCCGTCGCCGTCTCCGTTTTCATATATTTCGCCGGTTTCGCCCCATCGGTCCATCCTTTCCCTCTTGCAATCATAGTGCCCTGGATGTTTTCTCCCTTCCTTGCATGGTGGATAAGCATCCCGCGAAAAAGACGGGAAACCGTCCTTTCTTCCCGCCATGCGGCCTTCCTGCGCAAGATTGCGCGCAAGACCTGGCTTTTTTTTGAGACGTTTGATGGAACCGGAGCCAACCGCCTCCCCCCGGACAACTATCAGGAAACTCCGGTTGAGAAAGTTGAGGGACGCACGTCACCTACAAACATCGGCTTTTCATTGATGGCAAATCTGGCGGCATATGATTTTGGATACCTTTCAGCCGGAGGGCTACTGAAGCGAACGGAAAGAACATTCAACGCGATGGAACAACTGGACAGATTCCACGGCCATTTCTATAACTGGTATGACACGCAGTCACTGAAACCACTGCACCCGCTGTACGTTTCCACGGTTGACAGCGGAAACTTACAGTTCCTTCTCATGATTCTCCGGCAGGGACTACTTGAACTGCCTGGGAAGAACATCCTGCCGGAACGTATGCTGGATGGACTTGCCGACACAATAGACATGTTCCTTGATACTGCCGAACAATCCGTCATAAAAGGCAAATTATCAAGACGCTGGACAAAGGACGCGACGCGGTTACTGGCCGGACTCAGAAAGGAAATGATGGAAAATTTCAAGAGTCCCGCTGAAATAAAGCAATTCCTGTCACGGATTCCGTCGGAAACGCAGCGGGCTCTCATCGTTCTTGCTCCCCCGGACGGCAGCGAACTGTTTCTGTGGGGCCGCTATATCGAAAATCTCTGTACGGAACTGCTTGAGGAATTCAATATTCTGGCGCCCTGGTTGGAGATACTCCCGATTGCCAGACTCTCCGCGGAGGGACTGCCCCAGGAGACCGCGGATGAACTTAATTCAATGCTTGCACGTCTGGAGAACATGCCTGCACTCCATGATATTGTCCGGACAGGATCCACACTTCTCTCACTCATGGATCGGATCCCCCGTACACAGAGTCCGGGAGAGACGCAACAGACCCCTCTTGCACGTCTGCGCCAGGCCTTAACCGATGCGGTTACAAACGCACAGGAACGTATCGGAACTATAGAAGCTCTCGCCTCGCAGTGTGCAGGATTCGCCGACATGAACTATGATTTTCTTTACAACAAGTCACGGAACCTTCTTGCCATCGGGTTTAATGTGGGAGAACACCGTCGGGACACGTCACACTATGACCTGCTCGCATCCGAATCAAGGATGGCAAGCTTTCTGCTGATTTCCCAGGGACGGTTGCCGCTGAAACACTGGTTTTCCCTCGGCAGGCTGGTAACGGCATTTAGCGGGGAGCCTGTACTGCTCTCATGGAGCGGCTCACTGTTTGAGTACCTTATGCCTCTGCTTGTGATGACTGATTTTGAGAACACCCTCTTGAATCAGACATACCGGACTGTCGTTGACTGGCAGATTAAGCACGGATCAGACCATAGAATCCCGTGGGGTTTCTCCGAATCCGGATATAATTCAGTGGATGCACAGAAAAACTACCTTTATTCCGCCTTTGGTGTGCCCGGACTCGGTTTCAAGAGAGGTCTGGCGGATAACCTTGTCGTGTCTCCCTACGCTTCGGCATTGGCCCTCATGGTGAAACCGGAAACCGCCTGTCACAATCTGGAACGGCTCGCAAAAGAAGGTTGTATTGGGAAATACGGAATGTATGAAGCGGTGGATTATACCCGTGCGCGGCTGGAACGGGGCAAAACAAAAGCGGTGGTGTGTTCGTACATGACGCATCATCAGGGCATGACTCTGCTCTCAATCGCCCATGCGATTCTGAACCGACCGATGCAGAAACGTTTTGAGCGGGACACGGCATTTAAAGCGGCAGAACTTCTGCTCCAGGAAAAAATCCCGGACGTCAAACCGTTCTTCCCCGGCCTGCCCGAAGACCTGGAGGTCCGCAGTGAAACCGGTGAGTCCGGCTTCCTCATGCGCGTTTTCGCTGATCCCGATACGCCTGTTCCGGAAGTCCACCTGCTGTCAAACGGACGCTACCACGTAATGGTGACCAATGCAGGCGGAGGCTACAGCCGTTGGAAAGATATTGCAGTGACGCGATGGCGTGAGGACGCCACTTGCGACAATATGGGCACATTCTGTTATCTCCAGAACCCGGACTCCGGAGAATTCTGGTCAGTCGGTCATCAGCCTGTCCTGCGAACATCAAAAAGCTACGAGGCGATATTCTCACAGGCAAGAGCCGAATTCCGGCGCCAAGATGAACAGTTCATTTCACACGCTGAAATTGCAGTTTCGCCCGAAGAGGATGTTGAAATCCGGAGAGTAAGCATAACCAATGGCTCACGTAAACGTCGCACATTGAAACTCACCAGTTATGCAGAGATTGTGCTGGCTCCGCCGGAGGCCGAGATTACACACCCGCTCTTCAACGGCCTTTTCCTTGAAACCGAGATTCTGCGCGAACGGCAGGCAATCCTGTGTACGCGCAGACCGCGTTCAGACAACGAAACTCCCGTTTCAATGGCACACCTGGCAGCGGTCCGCGATGCGGAACTGAACGAAATCTCCTATGAAACCGACAGGATGCGCTTCATCGGAAGGGGAAGAACCTTGCGCAACCCGCAGGCAATGCGCCCTGATGGAAAGCTATCTGACAGTGCAGGATCCGTTCTGGATCCCATAGCTGCAATCCAGGTGAGCATGACAATAGAACCTGAGCAGACTGCGGTTGTGGATCTGATATTCGCAATTGCTCAAACACGTGAGGATGCGGTCGCCCTGGCAGGTAAGTACCATGACCGGCACTTTGCAGACCATATTTTCGCTCTTGCATGGACTCACAGCCAGGTGGTTCTCCATCAACTCGGTATCACTGAACCTGACGCCCAACTCTTCGGACGGCTTGCCGGTGCGCTTCTTTATGCAAATGCAATTCGGAGAGCAAGTGCAGGCCTGCTGGCAAAAAACTACCGCAGTCAATCCGGACTCTGGGGTTACGGAATCTCCGGAGACCTGCCGATCGTTCTCTTAAGAATAGGCGACGAGTCAAAAATTGAGCTTGCAAAGCAGTTGATTGACGCACACGCGTACTGGCACATAAAAGGACTTGCGGTTGATCTGATTATCTGGAACGAAGACCAGTCGGGTTACCGGCAGTTGCTCCACGACCGTATAATGTCCATGATTACCACAGGCACAAAATCTGCCATGGTAGATGTTCCGGGAGGCATTTTCGTCAGGAGGACCGACCAGATATCGGACGAGGATAAAACCCTGATGCAGGCGGCCGCCCGCATTGTTATTACTGACATCGCAAGTCTTTCCGAACAGCTGGAACGCAGAGGCTTCCCCGAATTGAACATACCCGAGCTCAAGCCGAACATTCTGGTACAGGAACCCCGCGGAGAGGAAGAAATTCCCGAGCGTGACCTGATTTTCAAGAACGGCATCGGCGGTTTTACGCGCGACGGCCGCGAATACGTGATAACCACAACTCCATCCAACCAGAGCCCAGTGCCCTGGGTGAACGTACTCGCAAATCCGTCTTTCGGCACCGTTGTCTCGGAAAGCGGTACTGCCTATACATGGAGCGAGAACGCACATGAGTTCCGCCTTACGCCCTGGTACAATGACCCGGTAACCGACAGGGGAGGCGAAGCATTCTACATCAGAGACGAGGAAACCGGTCGCTTCTGGTCTGCCACGCCCCTGCCCGCCCGCGGGAAAACACCCTACGTAAGCAGACATGTACTCGGGTATTCTGTATTCGAGCACAGCGAAAAGAAAATAAACTCCGAGATGTGGACGTACGTAGCAACCGGGGCACCGGTTAAATTCATATCTATAAAAGTGAAAAACCATTCCGCCAGAAGGCGGAGAATTTCGGTTACAGGATACGTAGAGCTTGTCCTGGGACAGGCACGAAAAAAATCTCACATGCACATTGTCACCAGAATAGACTCTGAAAGCCGGGCCATTTTTGCACAGAATCCATTCAGTATAGACTTCTCCGGACGCGTTTTTTTCTTTGAGGTGAAC
>CAYQXZ010000172.1:0-4285 GCA_964421645.1 uncultured bacterium | reverse complement strand
CCGCAGAGGAAGCCGGTTCCGTAACTTACGTGTATGGTGAAAAAAACTGCGGGAAGCAAAAGAAACTGCCGGTATCTTCCTGCTTTTGCAGAAAGAATAAGAGAAACGGCAATAACCAGAATCACGTACGCCAGCAACGGCATTGAGAAAACCTTGTTTAGTCTAATCAGAATCGGCAGGCAAATCAGATAGACAAGAAAAACAGAAGGCACAAGGAATAAAAAATTTGTGGTTTCCGTCTTTCCTGTATTGCGTATCTGCGGCCTGACATAACCGTAACGGAATACCTGCACGGCAAGTCCTGACATCGCACCTCGCCGCCTGTGATAGATATACAATTCGGGGCAATACGCAAGTTTCAGCCCTTTTGCCACAAGTTCATTGAAAAAAACAGGGTCTTCCCCGGGCCAGAACCGGCGGTCAAACATCGCTATGTCAAAAACGTTCTTCCTGCAGAAGACGTTGGCTGAAGTCAGTTCTCTCTCGTCGGAATTCAGATTCAATTCACCCTTTCTGTACCTGTTGCGTATGGACGCCCCTCCCAGGATGCTTGCAAGAGCGTCGCCGGATGCATGTCCAAGAAGCGTGTCGTCGGCCGGGGTCAACTGGGGTCCTCCGACAACATCAACCTCGGGATGTCTCAAAAAAAAATCATCTGCCTTTCTGAGCCAGTCCTTTTCCAGAATCGCATCGTCATCAACGAAAGCGATGATTTCACCCCTGGATTCTTTCACTCCACTGTTGCGGTTATCCGAAGTGTTGTTTCCTCTTTTGACTATCACTTCATAGTTTTCGGCCGGGTATTCCTGTCTTTTCAGACTTTCAATAACCTCCGGAGTTCTATCCGGAGCCACCGCCACCACGACGGAAAATTTCATTTTATCCATTTCAGAACCCTGTACGTATCCTGAAAAGGTCCCTCAATACCCTCAGGGGGTCTCTCACCGTATCAACCCTGCTGACCACAGAATTCATCCAGACGACAGGCACCTCTTTTATCCTGTAATTCCTTCTGACAGCCCTGTACAGTAACTCCACGTCAAAGGCAAAACCCTGTATCTTCTGCCTGCGGAAGAGCAGCTTCCCCTTTTCATTGCTGAACATCTTGAAACCGCACTGGGTATCGGCAAACCTTTTTATCACCATGAGTTTTATCATATATGAACCCGCAACACCTATCATTCTCCTTAGCAGATTCTGTTTTATCTTCACGTCTGATTCTGACAATCCCCTGGAACCTATCGCAACGTCATATCCCTCATCCATTACTCTCCTGAGTTTTTCAAATTCTTCTATCGGCGTTGACAGGTCCGCGTCCGAAAAAAGTATAAGGTTTCCCTTTGCCGCAAGCACGCCTGTCCTTACAGCCGCCCCCTTGCCCATGTTCACCGGGTGAGAAATAATTCTCACTATTTCACCCCCACCTTCATCCTCCCCCCTCAAGGGGGAGGAAAACAATTTGTTTTTCTGCCACTGTGTGACTGTTCTAACCGTGCCGTCTTTGCTGCCGTCGTCAACCACTATTACTTCAAAACTCATGCCCGCTGATTGAAAATAACTGCATATCTTCTCCAACGTCGGTATGATTCTTCCTTCCTCGTTGTATGCCGGAATAACTATTGAAACGTCCATGTTTTTACCATTTCACCCCCTCCTATTTCCTCCCCCCTCGAGGGGGAGGATTGAGGTGAGGGGGGATTTTTTTACTATGGTTAGCAAATACAGCCGGATATAGGGCAAGGTCTTGGAGAGACGGAATTTTGATTTTCCTTTCTTCCTGCCATACCATACGGTCGGTACATCGGCGATTCGGCATCCGTGCATGAAAAACTTGACACACGCTTCCATTGACACTGCAAATCCCTTCTCTTCCAGAGGTAGCGAAAGCAGGATTTCCTTCCGGTACATCTTGAAAGCATTGGATGCATCCTTTGTGCCTATGCCTGTGAAAAGATGAAGCGTAACCCCTACCAACCTTGAAAAAATTCCCTGCACCAGCGGTCCGCCAATCCTTCCGCCTCCACGAACGTATCTTGAACCGCAGATAAGATCATATCCCTCCGACGCCTTCTCAAGCATCCCCGGCACGGTTGAAGGGTCATCGCATCTATCCGCCATGACCGGTACGACAAATACCCCGGACGCATTTTCAAATCCTGTTTTCAGGGCATTGGCGAAACCCGGGGATTTCAAATTGTCAACAAGCTTTACAAATCCGCACTTTTCCGCCAGATTTTTCACTATCTTTCGTGTGCCGTCGGTTGAATGGTCGTTTACGACAATAACCTCCGCTTCATGAGGATTTAAAAACAAAATCAAACCGTTCACAGTTTCCTCTATGTTATCTTCTTCATTTCTTGCCGGTATCACAACGCTTAGCTTTATGTTCATTGCGGATTTTCAAGAATTCCGAAGGATTTACAATCCGTGTTTTAACTACCCGCTCGAGCTTCAAGAGATGATTATCGCCCGTTATCAGATAATCAGCATTTCCTTCAACGGCACATTCCGCGAATTTGTTGTCCGCCGGGTCCTCCCTGACAACATGAAATTCGCGTTTTGGTATAACCAAATCGGATTTCATTAGCAGCATTTCACAGAGAGCCGCAATTGTTTCTTCAGCAACCCCCAATCCGATCAAAGTTCTTCCGATTTCATCAATTATTGGAGCAGAAATCAACAGGACCAGTTCTCCGTCTATCCATAAATCAATTACTTTTTTCGGATTGCCACCCCAGAAATATGAGACGAAAACATTCGTGTCTATCACAACCTTAAAGACGGGCATTGCCCCTCGCCTTTTTTATTGCGGAAACGGCATCTTCCTTTTTAATGCCTCTTTTCTTCATGTCACGCCCTATCTCATTCATAAGGTCTCTGAATCTGTTCTGCCATTCAAACAAAAGAAGAACGTCTCTTCCAAGAATGCGGTATTCCCTTCCTATTTTTGACGCCCTGATTTCTTTTCTCCTTATCTTGCGCTCTATCGTTACGGGAGTCATCTTCAAAATCTCCGCCAGTTCTTTTGTCGTGTAAACAGCTCTCTCCTCAATTATTAACATTTCTTATCACCTCTTGAGGTATTATACAGCATTTTGAAGGATTATGCAATACTATATGAGATTTCTTTTTTCCAGTTCCCCTGATGCCTTTGCAAAACGGTCTTCGGCTTTCGCTTTCTTTGACCAGTCCATAAGTTTTTTCAAACCTTCCTCAAATGAAACCTTCGGTTCAAAACCCAGCATCTTCCTTATCTTCCCGGTATCCGCATAGCAGTGTCTTACGTCGCCTTTCCTGAATCTGCATGTTACGTCCGGATAAACCCTGCCTTGGGCTCCGAGCATTCCTATGAATGTTTTCGCAATATCAAGAATTGTAATCGGTTTGCCGGACCCCACGTTGAAGACCTGGTAATTCGCCTCTTTCTTTTCCATGGAAAGGATGCAGGCATCAGCGATATCCCCAACCCATATGAAATCCCTTGTCTGCAGGCCGTCCTCGTATATCACCGGGGGATTATTGTTCTTTATCCTGCTGAGGAAAATTGCGGCAACACCTGTGTAAGGATTTGACAGTGACTGCCTGGGGCCATATGCATTGAAAAATCTTAAAGCCACCACCGGGATACCGTAGGCCTTGCCTATCAGCAGTGACATTTCCTCCTGCTCTTTCTTGGTAACCGCATATATTGAGTTGGAAACAAGAGGAGTATCTTCGGTGGTCGGTACCGGTTTCAAGCGACCTTTGCAGTAGGGACATCTCGGCTCCCAGTAATTAGACCCCGGGATTCGGGAGTCGGGAGTCGGGACATTAAAATTGCGTAATGGTGGTTTTACCTTACCGCATTTTTTACACTTATAAAGGCCTTCCCCGTAGATGCTCATTGAGGAAGCCACGACAAGTTTCTTTATCCCGTGTTTTTCGTTCGCCAGTATATCAAGAAGATTGGCAGTTCCCTGAATGTTGGTCTCCACGTATTTTGCAATCTGGTATTGCGACTGCCCCACGCCGACAGCGGCGGCAAAATGGATAACCACGTCCGCAGACATAACAGCTGCTTTCAACTCCTTTCTGCTTCTCACGTCTCCCCTTATGAACACGGCTTTGAGGTTATGGTATCCAGGCAGTCCGTCCGGATGAACCTGCGGCTCCAGGTTATCAAAAACAGAAACCCTGTATCCTTTCCTGACAAGTCTATCCACAAGATGACTGCCGATAAAACCAGCACCTCCGGTAACGAGGATTTTACTGAATCCCGCCATTTTTATCCTTTCTCCCCCTGAAC
>CAYQXZ010000171.1:0-4288 GCA_964421645.1 uncultured bacterium | reverse complement strand
TATCTCCTGCCTGTTTCCGGATACTACTTCAGTCATCCGTATAACATATTCGCCCTTTTCCTGGTTGAGCGCAATCGGGATATGGTGACTTGTTGCACCTTTCACGGCAACCTTTTTCGTATATGCCTCTATCGGTTTGTTGTCTTTCAGCACCTCTATCCGCACCGCCAGCGTTACGTCCTTTAAAGCGTCAGGCGTGGTCCTGATATCAAGTGTCACCACATCGCCGGGTCTGTACTCCTTCCTGGCGGATTCAATCGCAAGTCCGTCTATGCGCGCGGGAAGCAGCGCAAAGAGTTTTGCCTGCGCAGGAAGCATGCCCGCTGTGACAGAATCAGAATATCCCAGATAAGAATGCATCCTGACATTGTATATGTGCATCTTCCTGTCGGTTCTGAGTGTAAATTCCTCTCCGGGTGGGTCTGCGATGGTCCTGTCAGGCAATACCCCGACAAACATGGCAGGACCGCTGTCAAACAGGTATGTCTGCAGGTCTGTCCTTGTGTTGCCCAGTATATCAAGCACCTCTATGTCTCCCCTGACCCCCGCGTACTTGATGAGCGTGTCGCGGATTGCGCGGTACTCGTCCACTGCGGGCGCACGCGCGAGGAAAAGCCCGTAGCCATTCCCGTATTTTTTTATCCCTTTTGCCGTAAAATCAAATATGTCTTGCAGGGCGCTCCTGTTCAGTGCAAACGTAGCGCCTTTTGCCACCACGCCCGTGCCGCCGCATACCGGACAGTTGCCCAGCGGGTCGCCGGCGCCGCCAAGGTGTATAATCTTTGCACCCTTGCATTTCGGGCAGGTCTCAAATTGCACAGGGCCCTTCGTTCCGGTATCTTCTCCGTAGGGACGCAGGTACTCGTCCATCGTCGCTGGCATGTAATCTGCAATGACCAGACCGCCCGCAGATGCAAATGCCTTTATCTTTTCCACGCTCCTGTGCGATATGGACTGGCTTGCAGGAAGGATTAATACACGCTGCTTATCACCGAACCGCAGTTTCTCTTCAACGAAATTTTCGCCGACGCACTGGAAATCAAGCCCGGTTCTTCTCAGCATGTTGATGAAATTATTTATTGCACCGGCCCAGGTTATCTCAAGAGGATTGTAGGTGCCTGCAATCCGCGAATTGTTTGACCACAAAATCAGTACCGGGTCTATACGTTTGTCGCTGGACATAAGGAGTCTGTCAATCCCGCCGCGGATATCCTTGACTTCTTCCGAGGTCTGCTTGAAGCAGAGGTACGGCTCGGTCAAATCCTTGGTGAAATTATTCTCGTACGGCCACCATGCAAGGGCGTTGCCGCCCCGGAACAGAGACTCCCAGGGCTTGGTCCTCATCTGCCACTCGCTGGTTTCACCCTGGTAAAAACCAATCCAGTAGCCTGCGCCGACCCTGTATTTATCTTTGTATTTGTCAAAATACTCCAGGTCTGATTGTATAAAGGCATCTATTACCTTTGTCATCCTGGGAATATCAAAAGAATCGTGGGACCCCAGGCAGTTTATATCTATTCCCACGCGTGAGCCGGGGTCAAGTTTTCTGACAAGTTCTGCGGTGTACTCTGCGACACTGTTAAACCTATCGCGCTTGTACAGTTCCTGTTCCATCCATCTTGTGGACTGCCTGCCGGTTTTCGCATCTATGAAGGAAACGAATCCTATATCGTCAAACGAACCGAAGACTGAACCCCATATCCTGTTAAGGTTATTAATATCGCCGTAACGGCCCTTGAGGTATATCCTGTAATCTTTGAGAATGGCCGGGTTATCCCATTTTTCATCACTTTCTATACTGCTTTCGGTGTCTATCTGGTAGGCGAGGGTGCCGTAACGTTTATATGCCGCTGTCCTGGCAAGATATACTTTCATTAACATTTCTTTCCAGTCTCCCTGCAGATAGCCATAATAGGTGGGAAAGCTCCACAAACCCCAGCATAGCGGCCATGCTTTAAGATTATTTCTGACAAGATTATCGGCCGATTGCTTCATTATGTCCGGGGTTATATACTGGGCCATGTCAAAATAACCTGTCAGTCCGTATTCCTTCAGCAGTTGCATGTGGATATTCTTTATTCTGCCGCTCCACCCGCAGCCCCACAGGACAAACTGGAATTCATCAAAGTCGTTTGAAGGCAGCCCTGTCCATGCCTCCTGTTCATCCAGTACAAAATCTCCGTCATGCACCTTGCAGACAATACGGTATGTGCGTGAGAGAGGGTAGGGTATCCTGTTGAATTTGAATTTGCTGTCCCCGCCCCTTAATTCCACGCGCTGCTCAAGACGGTCGTAAGTGTCCCATAACTCGGCAACGACTCTGCAATTGGAAGGAACAGGTTCTTTGAAGGTTATGCTGCCGCTTATCCCCTCGTCCCTGCTAAAGTATTCCCTGTCAGCAGCGACAGATTTGAGATAACCTGTATCGGTGACTGTCACTGCGGCAGATGCCCAGTCAAGTACCATGCCATGGCGTTTTATCCACACGTCGGCCATGTATAGACCCTGTTTCAGTAACGGGAAAGAAGGTGCAAAGGAAATATTACCCTTTCTTTGTTTTATTTCCTCTTCGCCTTTGGCTATCACTTTGTTTTCCCTGTCGCGTATCTCGTAGTATATAGAAGTACCGGGTAAAATCTTGTTCTCGTAAGATATATTGAAAGTTACGGGAGTCGCCGGCAAATTTCCGCGCATTATGCTGACATTCACGGCATGGGGACGGACTTTCAGGTCAGATTCCTTTCCTGTTGCATAAATAATAGCCCTGCTCAGTATAGACATATAATAGTTGTAAAAAAGTTCATTGTGCTCGACGCCGGTAAAAGGAGTCAGGGCGAGGTCCGGGCTGTAACGGGTCCATGAACCTGTGCTGAATACATCTCTTTTTCCGTCTTTGAGAAAAGTATCGTTGTATTGGAGAAAAACCACTTTTCCCTCGCCAAGTTTGCCTGTGCTTATCTCTAACGGACCTATCTTATACGGCGGATATGATTTGGGGTCGTCCCTGGCAGGAGATATCTCTTCAAGGTCCTTATCCAGAGGGAGTTCTGCAAGCGGCACGGTTGCACTGATACTCTCTGCAAGGGGATTTTTCCCTGTCAGCCCGAAACTATCCTGCAAGTCCGAATCAACGCCCCACGGAGAAACGAAGATAAGAGCCGTTCCTGCCTTTACCTTTTCGAGTATTGCCTTGCGGATATCTTCAGAGATAACGGACCACTTGAGTTTCCCTACGATAATGGCGCTGTACCTGTACGCAGGACTTAGCAGAATTCCTGCCCTTTCGTTCAATGCCTGCTCGGAAGGTATGTCATCGTAAAAGTTCGGGGTGCTGCCGCTCCATCCTGTCCACCAGTTTGTATGTCCTTTAGCGGTCACTATGTGCACCTTGGCATCAAGACGGGAAGCAAGTTCTACCGCTTCCCTTGCAGTTCTCGCGGGCATGAAGACGAGAATGTTCAGCTGTCCGCCGGCGAAAGGTCTTGCCCACTCTATCCGGGGGGTGAAATAGCTCATGGGATAATTGCCGAAGCGCGTGTTGCTGTGTTTGTACCCCTCCGGCGTATGCCTGCTGTACTCGGTAACCGTCTGCGCCGATAAAATTGATACTGATATTGCCGCGAATAAAGCAAAAAAACTTACCGTTCTCTTCATTGTCTTATCCCCCTTCTTTTTACAGATGACCAAAAAGGTTCAGGTCTTTTCATTTACGGTGAAAATAATCTGCGTAGAGTATTTCGGCGTCCATGACACGGTAGACGGAATCAACGAAATTCATCAGCGCATATATGCGGGTGGCTGTCGCCCAATCCAATTTCTCCCCGTTCTCTTGCGCCGCGAACGTCCGGGTAAACTTTTCAGTTTTCTCAAGACGCTCCGTGAACCTCAGTCCGGGCCGGTCCGCTTGCTCCGCGGCTTTTTTCCGCATCGCATCCCATAATTCTATCTTTTCCCTCCGCCATTGAGGGAATTCTTTCGTCACCAGCGCGCCGAAGTTGAACGGGTTGTGGTAGTTATTTCCTACCGCCGCCCATGTCGAGTAGTTGCCGTCTTTGTTATCTACCACGTTAAGCCTCCATCCTTCAGTTGAATCAATTTTTTCAAGGTTCAGGTCGGCGGCCGGAACCATAATCTCCAGAAACCATCGGTCTGTCTCCGCACTGATACCGGAAGTCCACTGGCCGTTCCATTCGAAAGCTTGTTTGCCCAGGCCTGTTCCGTCGAAGCGGCAGCCGTCCAGTGACGCGACGTACTGGATGTACCGGCTCTGTCCAGGCGGCTGGATGAA
>CAYQXZ010000170.1:0-4289 GCA_964421645.1 uncultured bacterium | reverse complement strand
ATCGTTGTTGCGAAGAAGGAGAATCACCAGCAGACGTTTGCCGAGGATTACAATCCTGCATACAGCGGTGAAGTAAGGATGCCGTGCGCAGATATTCCGGCTCTGCCGATGGACGAAAGAAAGATAATCGGAAGAAGAGCTTTTTTTGAGCTCTGCCCCGGTGCGATAGTCAACCTGGGCATAGGAATGCCGGAAGCGGTTGCCTCGGTGGTCAACGAGGAAAACATGAACAGGTACGTGATGCAGACCGTGGAAGCAGGTTCCATTGGCGGAGTTCCTGCCGGGGGGATGAGTTTCGGTGCCAGCGCCAACCCGGAGGCGGTGGTTGACCAGCCGTACCAGTTTGATTTCTATGACGGCGGCGGGCTTGATATCGCTTTTCTGGGCATGGCCCAGACGGATGAAAAAGGAAATGTCAACGTCAGCAAGTTTGGAACGCGCATACCCGGATGCGGGGGGTTCATCAATATCAGCCAGTGTGCGAAGACGGTTGTTTTCTGCGGGACGTTCACGGCCGGAGACCTGGAGGTTGCTGTTGACAGAGGCAGGCTGGTGATAAAGAAGGAGGGTAAACATAAGAAATTTATAAGGAAGGTTGAACAGATTACATACAGCGGCGAGTATTCAGTTGAAAAGAAACAGAAGGTCCTTTATGTTACGGAACGGGCTGTGTTTACCTTGAAAGACGGAAGGATGCATCTCCTGGAAATCGCTCCGGGTATTGACGTGAAGAAACACGTGCTGCCGTTCATGGATTTTGAGCCTGTGATTGACGGTGAACTGAAAACAATGGATTCAAGGATCTTCGGCGATGCGGTAATGAATGTCTGTGAAAATGCGGAGATGAAACCATGAGAGAATCGGTGATAATCGGGGCGGCGAGGACGCCAATAGGAAAATTCGGCGGGAAACTCAAGGATGTAAGTTGTTCTGAACTGGGTTCCCTGGTGATAGCGGAGGCTTTGAAAAGAGCCGGCGTTAAACCTGAAGAAGTAAACGAGGTAATAATGGGGAATGTCCTGGGAGCAGGCACAGGGCAGAATCCTGCAAGGCAGTCTGCCATAAAAGCCGGCATTCCGTGCGCAGTTCCATCCATTACCGTTAACAAGGTGTGCGGTTCAGGATTGAAGGCGGTGAATCTTGCCGCCCTATCCGTTGAATCGGGGGAATCGGATATTGTGGTTGCCGGAGGCACGGAGAATATGAGCCAGGCGCCTTTCCTGCTCCGTGAGGGAAGATGGGGCTACCGGCTTGGAAACGGGAAACTGATAGACAGTCTTATAAGCGATGGTTTATGGGATGCGTTTAACGACTGTCATATGGCAATTCTGGTTGAGGCAATGGCGGACGAGTACAGGGTAAGCCGGCAGGAGCAGGACGCGTTTGCCCTGTCAAGCCAGATGAGAACCAGAAGGGCGCAGGAAGAAGGCAGGTTCAATGACGAGATAGTCAAGGTTGCGGGCAGGAAAGGAGAGATGGTGATTGACAAAGATGAGTTTCCGCGGCACGATACCACGCTTGAAAAACTGGCGGATCTGAAAGCCGTGTTCAAAAAGGACGGTACACTTACCGCAGGCAATTCATCCGGGATAAACGACGGGGCGGCGGCAGTGGTCCTAACGTCACGCGACAGGGCGGAAGAGATTAAACACACCCTGATGGCAAAGATAGTCTCGTATGCGTCATGCGGGGTTGATCCGAAACTGATGGGCCTGGGGCCTGTGGAAGCAACACGGAAGGCGCTGAAAAAGGCAGGCCTCACACTGAAAGATATTGACCTGGTGGAGCTGAACGAGGCGTTTGCAGCACAGTCGGTGATAGTCATACGGGAGCTGGGTCTGGACGAGGAGAAGGTAAACGTCAACGGAGGGGCAATAGCGCTGGGTCACCCCATCGGGGCAAGCGGAGCAAGGATACTGGTTACGCTCCTTTACGAATTGAAAAGGCGGAATAAACGATTTGGACTCGCAACGCTTTGCATCGGAGGCGGCATGGGCATTGCTACCGTTGTAGAGAGGATGACATGAGTGAAGCGGGGATGCCGAAAACATACGGTTTCTTTGAGAAAGGATTTTTGTATACGAGCGCCCTGGTCTGGTACACCTCTTCCACGTTCTGGTAGGTGAGCACTTCTTCAGGAGTGCCCTGCGAAAATATCTCCCCGTTTTTCAGCAGGATCAGTCTTGAACAATATTCGGATGCAATATTCAGGTCATGCAGAACCGCAATCACCGTAATGCCGCCGGTATTGAGCTCTTTTATGATATCCAGTATTCTGAAGCTGTGACCGAGGTCAAGATGTGAGGTGGGTTCGTCAAGAATGAGCAGGGAAGGTTCCTGCGCCACGGTCTGGGCAAGGAATACCCGCTGTTTTTCGCCGTCGGAGAGCTCCCATATTTTTCTTTTCGCGTAGCGTCTTATCTCAAATTTCTCCATGGTATTGCCTATGACTTTTCTGTCCGATACCGCAAGACTGCCGTACCTTCCGGTATACGGGAACCTTCCCATAGATACGAATTCCTCCGCCGTGTATGAAAACGAAACGTCAATGCTTGACGGCAGGTAAGCAACCTTCTTTGCATATTCCCCGGCGGGTATCTCATATGCATTTGTCCCGTCAAGGGACAGTCTTCCTGAAGACGGTTTCAATAATCTCGTCAGGAGCTTAAGCAGCGTGGTTTTTCCTGAACCGTTGGGCCCTATGATGCCGAGCAACTCACCGTTCCTGATATCTGCCGAGAGGTTTTTCAGCACCGGTTCTTTGCCGTATGAGAAATTCAGTTTTTCTATGCTTAACATTTCATTCCCGTTACCAGATCTCTCTGTATTTTCCTTTTAAAAGGATTGCAAGGAAGAACAGCCCGCCGAAGAATCCGGTTATGACTCCCACGGGTATCTCCACGGGCCTTATGATTATTCTTGCGAAAGTATCAGCGAGAACAAGAAAACTGCCGCCGAGGAGAAAATTGACCGGCAGGGAGCGCTTATGTATGGGGCCGAAGAAATATCTCGTCACGTGCGGGATGATAAGCCCGACAAAACCGATAATTCCGGCAAGGCTGACGCAGAACCCCACGATGATGCAGCAAAGCGTGAGCGCAAGGTTCTTTTCCTTTTCCATGTTCACGCCCATTGAAGCGGCTTTCTCCTCCCCGATGCTCATTATGTCGTAAATTCTGCCGGAGAAGATCAGGAAACCGGAGATTGCGGTTATGGCTATTATGCCGGAGATAAGAAGACTTCCCGGAAAATATGAGATATCCCCTATCAGCCAGAGCATCGTTGACTGGAACTGCTCGTTTTTTATTACAGCCATGACGAAAAGCACGAAGGACGAGAAAAGGAAATTCATAGCCACGCCCAGGAGGATTACCGTGGGATTGGAGAATCTTCTTCTTATTGATGCAACAAGAACTGTGGCGATACTGATTACGGCGCCGAGAAATGCAAAATAGGGTATTACAGCCGTCTTGCCCAGTATTACCCCTATGCAAATTCCCAGCGAAGCGCCGCCCGATATACCCAGCGTATAACTCTCTGCCAGGGGATTCTTGA
Organism: uncultured bacterium; assembly: GCA_964421645.1. GTDB lineage: Bacteria > Ratteibacteria > UBA8468 > B48-G9 > JAFGKM01 > JAFGKM01. The sequence continues at coordinate 734 of CAYQXZ010000170.1, read as the reverse complement.
GCATCGCCTGCAGTACCGCCCCGGTTACGGACAATCCGGCTCCGACAATAAATCCCGCCAGAACCCTCGGTATCCTTATTCTCAAGAGGATTGTCCTGTCAATGCCGGAGAGTGAAAGGAGCCGTGATATGCCGTAAAATTCGGTCCCCAGGCAAAGTCCTGCAAGGATTGCCAGTCCGAATAGAAGGAAAACGGCGGCGTATTTAATTTTCATTTATCGTTTCAGGATACATCAGTTTGTAAAGGCGTTCAACCGAGTTCACGAAGCTTACGGGCGTGGGACTGCCGATAACCGTGGGTTCAATGCCTGCCATCCGCCTGTTTTTCACCGCGTCAACGTCCCGCAGGCGGTCCCACAGAATGGTCTGTTCTTCCTCCATCCGCAGAAACACGATATTTTCCGGGTTTCGTTTAATCACCTCTTCAACGCTGCAGGAGAACCATTTCTTTTTTATATTTCCGAAGATGTTCTGTCCTCCCGCATACTCTATCATCTCGTTGATGTACGTGTCTTTGCCCGTGGTGAACAGCGGTTTGAATCCGAGTATGAAAAAAACCCTTTTTCTGGCAGCTTTTTTCCCGGACTCATCCGCTATCTCACGGAGGCGTGCTTTCTGTCGCGTAACTATCCTTTCCGCACTTTGCCTGGCGCCGAGTCCCTCTCCGAGGAGAATGAGGTTCCTGCAGATATCGTCAAAGGTGTACAGCTGACCGAGTACAAGCGTTCTTATCCC
>CAYQXZ010000169.1:0-4332 GCA_964421645.1 uncultured bacterium | reverse complement strand
CCCTCGGACGCTTTATCTCATACTTCATGTGCAGATAAAAACACCTGGGACACTCACGGTAAAGGTTCAGCGTCGAGGGCGACAGAAAGACCTTTTTCATGCGTTTTCCTTCAGGAATTGGTCGATTTCTTCATCCGATGAGAAGAAGTCTGCACAACCGATGAAAAGTTTTTGGGGAGACAGTTCCCGGGTGAGGATTTTCAATTGTTCCCTGGTTTCAGCATATGCAAGTACCAGTTTCCCCTTCTCCTGTATCTTCTTCATCTGCGGCATCCAGAGCGGGGAAACGCAAGGGGGTCTGCCTGCACCGGGAGTCACTTGGATAGCCTTGATTTCAGGGAGGTCCAACAGTATGTCAAGATGCCGTATCTCGTCGGGACCGTCAAGATGCCAGATAATATATTCAAGATATTTTCCTATTTCCTTAATCTCCGGAACAACAAATTCCTCAAACATCGCCGGGGAAATCATCGTAGAGAAATCGCACTGGCAGGCATAGGTCTTTCCGGGCGCCCACATAAGCCAGGAGCAGTCCCCGGGCAGAACCTTCCTGTACAGCGAGTGGAAATAAGCATGGGCTTCCGTCCATGCCCGTACAAAATCAGACACCTTCTCTCTTATCAGGTCCGGCATCTCGATTATGTCTATCAGTAACCTCTCAACACCCCTTAACATGGAAAAAACCGTGAGTGCGTCTCCGAAATCAGGCATCCATGCAATGAAATTGCCGTCGCATCTTGCCAGCTGGCATTCCATGAGTTTTTTGCTCTGCCGCACCCAGTAGTTGTCCGGGTTAAACCGCACCTCGAACTTCCCCCAATCGTCAATCGTCGGGTCAATCCACACGGTATTGACGTCAAAATTCACCTTTCCGCCGAGATAGGCCGCCATTGTCATGGGGGTACCCCTGCTTCCCCACAAGTGCGGAACGGAAGGATACGATTCGCCAAGAAAAGTTATGTTGGACAGGTTTTCAATCTGCGCGCTGACAAGCCCTTTAATGTCCGGTTCGGAATCGACTCTCTGCCAGAACTGGTTCAGGTCAAGCAAATCAGAACCGTTTCTGACCTTTCCGACCCGTAGTAGCGGCCTGTTTCCCTTGTACTGTCCATTCCACCACGAAGAAATCTTTTCAAGCGTCTTTTTCATAGTGTATAGTTTATATCACATTACACCGCACCCGTCCATTTTTCCACGGATTTCAAGCAGTATGCCGGATTGAAACAATTGACCGAACCACCGTCAAATAATATAATACTGACATGCAGCAATCACCGAAAGAATTTGAGAAATTGGGTGGAATTGAGAATGATTTCAAACGGCGGTTGTATTTTGCCGGCATTCTCACAAAATATCTTAAAGAAAAGAATATAAAGCCGGTAGTCGTTGGGGGACATGCCGTTGAATTCTACACACTCGGCTCATATACGACAGGGGACATAGACATTGTGAGCGAAGGGCAGGCAGAGATAGAGAACCTGTTAAAGTCCTGGGGATTTCAGAAGATTGACAGGCTGTGGATTGACGCTCAATATGACATCGAGATAGATGTCGTAAGCAGTTCGTTGAAAAACGGGGATTATTCAAGAATTTCAGAAATTACTGTGGACGATCTTAAGGTTTACATAATTGGGATAGAAGATCTGATCGTCGACCGCCTTAACGCATTAGTGTGGTGGAAATCTGAAGAAGACGGGAAATGGGCGAAACAAATGTTGAAACTGCACCAGGAAGAGATTGACGCGAAATATCTCTCCCGGAGGGCGGAGAAAGAGGGAGTTGCCGAAGCGCTGGAGAAGATGAAAGATGAGGAAATATAATTTTGACGAATACAGGGAAAAGCATCTTCCTGCTTTCAGCATCCAAAGAGCGGAAACGGACTGCACGAGAACCACGCGAAAGAGACCGAGACCGGAAGAAGAATGGAAGGCCTTTTTCATTTTAACAAAGAAAAAGTGGGAGAGATGGTACAAGGACGGGATAATACAAAAAACAGGTAAAAGGAAATACCTTCTTAAGATATAATCCCAACTCCCTTTATTCGGAGAGGGATTTCACGAGGTTGCGGAAATAAGCGTAGTTCTCCAGGGAAACGTCAGGCGGAACAGCATGGTCACACTCCGCGATGAAGCCGCCACCGTTTTTCTCCAGTTCTTTAATCTTTGGTGCAACCTCTTCGTCTATTGCCGCGGGCCCGGCTGCCAGCGCCCTTTTATCTATACCTCCGAGAAAAGAGACGTTTTTACCGTACTGTTTGCGCACCGCTCTGACATCCATTCCGGCAGTCACCTCCATTGGATGCATTACGTTGATCCCTGCATCCAGCCAGACGGAAATCAGTTCATTTATGTTCCCGTCGGAATCCAGGATGAAAACTTCCACTCCGTTCTCCCTGCACAGGCCGACAAGTTCAGTATAAAAGGAAAGGCAATATTTCCGGTACAGGACAGGTGAGATCAGAGAGCCTGTCTTGTAAGCCATGTCTTCCCAGAAGACCACTGCATCAAGCTGAACACCCGCGGCAAATATCCGCCGGGCAAGAGAAGCGTAGAAACCGGTGAAGTGTTCTATCATCTCCTCGACCAATTTCGTGTCGTCGTAAAACAGATAGCTTGCGTTTTGCATGCCCAACAGGTCGCGTATATATCCGTAGGTCCCGCCAAGCCACGCAACAAGGGGCACTGTTCTTTCCGGAGATTGTGCGCCGATCTCCGCGAGATTTTCCGGCAGGCGCCCCGCCATATCCGGATTGTGCCTTCTGACCCACTCCTGCCATGATTTCCTGTCGGTGACAGGATGTGAAATAAACTGCGGCATCGCCGGGGGCGGCACGTTCTTCAGCGTCCTGGTGACCGTACCGCCAGCATCTCTCTGCACCATGTATTCATCATTTTCTTCAAGTACGGCAGGCGTGAAAAGGGGTATTATTCCTCCATTGACGGGCATATGGTCACCGCCCCATATGTTGATATGGTCAAACCCGAAATACCGGAAGAGCCCATCGTTATCCAGGCCTTTGGGCATGCCTTCACGCTCCCACCGTTCCCTGGTTGAATCATAATAAAGATAGTCCCCGTAACTCGGCCTGTCAGGCATGCCGCATGTCAGGGTTTTCACAAACCGTTCCCTTTCAGTCATTTCATCCTTTATATAAGTTTTACTGCATGAAGTAACCGTCCATTTTAGTACTTAACGGAACAGCTCCTTTTGCAGTTATCTCGTATCCTGTTTCAATCCTGGCGCCGTGGAACTCCGGGTGCCCGAAGAAGCTCACGTCAATGCAGACTGTCATACCCGGTTTCAACACATCCTCGCTGTTCGGCCCGAAAAATGGCGACTCCGCCTCGTGCAGGCCTATGGTATGGCAGAAAGGGCACACCAGGTATCGAGAAAAACTGTGCTTCTTGAAATACTCGCGGGCAGGCCTGTCTATCTCCTTGCCTGTCTTACCCGGAACGAGCTGTTCCCTGGTCAGCGCGAAGGACTCCTTCAGATATTTCATACACTCCTTCTGTCTTCCGGTATAGGTCCCCGTTACGGGAAGGTTATCACCCACCACTCCGTTGTATCCCTGCACCTTGGGGGCGATGCCTATCATGACCATTTCCCCGGCAGACAGCTTCTTGCTGCTGGCCGTAGGCACGACCGCATCGCTCCTCAGTCCGCTTCCAACTATAGGGTCAAAGCCAAATCCGTTTGCGCCTCTTGAACGCGCGGCATACTCGCCCGCCGCGGCGACCTCGATCTCCGTAATCCCTGCCGCCACTTTGGATTTCATCGCATCATAAGAGAAATCCGCCAGTTTAAATGCTTCTCTTATCTGGCTTATCTCCCATCCTGACTTCATGTAGCGCAATTCCACGAAATCCTGCGTTATATCCACGATGTCCACGCCGGAGAATCCTTCCGCAATCTGTCTGTAACAGCCCGCAGGCATTTTTCCCGCTCCAACCAGACCCACTCGCTTCACCTTGCCCATCCTTGAATTCAGTTCCGCGAATAGTTTCGGGAAATCTATTATTTCCGCGTTTGGATACTCCTCGTCCGGAACCATGAATGCCGGTACATTCCTGGTATCGGTAATCGCGCTGTCAAGCTTTGCAAACGGCTCGCTCTCCGGACCTCCCAGTATCATCGGTTCCCCTTCACGGACCACCAGTACCGCCCCGCTTTCAAACTGCGGGCACCAGCCGGTGAGGTACCAGCCGTTGCCGATGTTGAACTCGTCGTAATAAACCAGCGACGCATCCAATCCTTTCTTGTCCATTATTTTCCTGACCTTTTCCAACCTTCTGTCCCTTTCTTCTCTCGTCAGATATCCCATTTTCTCCT
>CAYQXZ010000168.1:0-4344 GCA_964421645.1 uncultured bacterium | reverse complement strand
TTCTTTTTCATGAGTTCGCTAAGGCAAATCTCGGCGACAGGCGGAGAAATGAGGTTTTTCTTATACCCGCCCGTTAACTCTAACGCTGCCCTTATTTCTTTAGCCGCATGCGAAACGTCTTCTCCGAATTCACAGTTGAATGCAGATGTTATCTCCCATCCGAGCTGGGTGCGTCTTTCAAGGATGATGACCTTTCTCCCTTTGTCTGCCAGCATCAAGGCAGTTGCTATTCCGCACATTCCTCCGCCGAATACGGCAACATCATGAATCTTTGAAAAAGGGTCACTATACATGTCATACTCCTTTTTATTTCATGCGTATTTCTTTTTCCATGAACAGGTAGACCGCATCGGGTACAAAACCTGCTTTTCCATAGTAGTTGATTTTGTCAACGGCCCCGAAAAGGGTTATCTTCTTCCCTCCGTGTTGACATACCATGCGTATGATGCCGTATAGAAGCGCAAGTCCCAATCCCTTGCCGCGCAGTTCGGGATCTATTCCCAGGCCGATACCGCATGTATCCCCGCACTCGGCGACATGGAACGGACCCGCGAATCCGGCAATTTTTCCGTTCTGTTTCATAATAAGCACTTCTTCGCAGTTGATGAGATTTTTGCTGTAAAGGTGAGAGAATTGTTCATACCAGGAATCCGGGAACCCATTCTGAAGGAATTTCATGAAGGCATCGGTGTCGTCGGGAGCGAGGGATCCGGAAACAATTCCTTTCTGTTTCTCCATGTTCTCTGCAACTTCTTCATAAATCTTCCGGCTTTCAATCTTCAGGCTCATGGAATCAATAGCTTCCCTGGGAGCATATCCTTGATTCTCAAAGAATTTCAGCGCCCCCTGCCATCGGGTGTCTATCCCGAGAATGGACAAAACGGTACCGCGCAGGTATGTGGGATAGCCGATCTGCATTTTCTCAACGCCCTGCTTTACAAGATATTCTTCTGACTTTTTTAGCAGTGCCGTACCAAGTCTTTTGCGACGGTGTTTTTCACGTACCGCGACCACAGGGATGCATCCCGGCAAGGGGCTGCGTCCGGCGTACGATATGTGCACGGTGGTGGCAATAGAGAAGCCCGTCACCACAGAACCCTCTTTTGCACAGAACATCCCTCTCTCATCCAGCAGGAAATCCTTGTATATCTGTCTGTCAAAGCTTTCCGGGGAGATTACCGCTTCAGGAAAAGATTCATTCCAGACATCTGTTACAGCAGGTATGTCATTCCTGGTAATGGTTTCTATCTTCATGTCGGTTTTCTCCCGGAGGCAATTTTCTCTAACACCTGTCCGTTTGCCTGAACACTGCATCGGCAGTATCCTCGCCTGACCTTCCGGAACTGCTAATTGCTTATAACATACGGTATGTTTTTGTCAAGTCGGGTTGTTCAGAACCATACCGGAGGTTTGACAAACTCTCGCCAGGTTATAAAATAAATGGAATTCACATAATTCCAAGGGAGACATATGGAGAAGGGATTTCCGAGAACAGATGTGGGGGGTGTTTCAGTGCCGAGGATGATTGTGGGAACAAACTGGTTCCTCGGGTACAGCCACTGTACCCAGTCAAAGACGAATTATATCATCCAGAACGTAAAAAACCGTAAGAGCATAGCGGACATCCTTGAGGTCTTTTTCAATAGCGGGATAAATGCCGTCATGGGGCAGATAAGGGAAACAGTCCTGTATGAGGCCATAAGAGAAACTGAAGATAGAACCGGAACAGAAGCCATAATCATATCCACGCCGCATTTGTCCCCGGATGCGAATACGCTTGTGAAGGGCTTCATCAATGACGAGACGAAAAAGATACTGGATAACGAAGCTGCACACAATGCCGTTTTCTGCATGCCTCACCAGGGAACCACGGATCTAATGGTTGACAGGTGCGCGAGAAGAATAAGGAAATTTGGCGAGGTTGCGGCAATGATAAGGGAACGCGGTATGATACCCGGATTGAGCACCCATATGCCGGAAGCCATCGTGATTGCGGATGAATCCGGGCTGGACGTTGAGACGTATATATCCATCTACAATGCAATGGGATTTCTCATGCAGGTAGAGGTTGACTGGACAGCAAAAATCATACATGAGGCAAAAAAACCGGTTATGACGATAAAACCCATGGCTTCCGGCCACATAAGGCCTTTCCAGGCATTGACTTTCGTGTGGAATACCCTGCGCGACCAGGATATGGTCACGGTGGGAACTATGTCACCGGACGAAGCGAAAGAGCTTATAGAATTGTCGTTGAGCATTCTGGAAAAGAGAAAGGCGGATATTGAATTGCAGACGACGCGCAGTAAGGCAATATTTGAAAAAAGAAAATAGATGAAAGTTGATTACATACAGGTACTGACCGGAACACCATCCTTACGAAATCCCCGAAATTCTTTCCGTTCCTGTCACAGCTGGCAGCAGGGATTATCTCTCCTGGCTTGAGGCTGAAACCTGTAGTAAATAGTGGTTTGACAGGGGTGGTAATTAGATGTAAAGTATACCGGATGAAAACAAAAAAATTCGTGGCGATAGACCTCGGAGCCGAGAGTGGAAGAGGGATACTCGGAAGCTGGAACGGCGAGAAGATTGCCATAAAGGAACTGCACAGGTTTCCCACCCACAACGTAAGGCTTCACTCCCATATTTACTGGGATGCACTTGCAATTTTTTCCGAAATCAAGAAGGTTCTTGCAGAGGCAAAAAAAGAAGGTGAGATTTCCGGCCTGGGTGTTACCACATGGGGAGTTGATTACGGGTTTATCGGGGACAACGACCTCCTGCTGTCCAATCCTTTTCATTACAGGGACAGGCGCACCGAAGGCGTTCCGGATGAGGTCTTCGGTATCGTTCCAAAGGAAAAAATATTTGAGGAGACCGGAATACAGTTCATGTCCCTGAATACGCTCTACCAGTTATACGCCACCAAGAAAGAGTTCCCGTATCTGTTGGATTCTGCGAAGAAACTTCTTTTCATGCCGGATCTTTTCAATTTTTTCCTTACCGGCAGCAAGTCTGCCGAGTATACCATCGCCAGTACCTCGCAGATGTACAGTTCCAACGGCCAGGGACAGCCTTCGGCTCCAAGGGGCGGCTGGACACAGGACATACTGGAAAGCCTGCAAATACCAACAGGTTTTCTGCCTGATGTGATTTCACCGGGTACGCTGATCGGCAACCTGTCAGCAGGGATAAAAGAGGAGATGGGCATCACTTCGGATATTCCGGTTTACGCGGTTTGCTGTCATGACACGGCTTCCGCAGTCGTTTCAGTGCCTGCGCGGGACAACGTATGGGCGTACCTTTCTTCCGGGACCTGGTCTCTGCTCGGCGTTGAGACAGAAAATCCCATAATAAACGAAAAGAGTTTTAAATACAATTTCACCAACGAGGGCGGCTACGGCGGCAGTATAAGATTCCTCAAGAACATAATGGGTCTCTGGATATGGCAGGAGTGCAGAAGGCGCTGGGAAAAGAACGGACAATCTCTCACATACGTACAACTGGCTGAAATGGCTTCTTCGGCACAGCCGTTCTTATCTTTCATCAATGTCAACGACAACACTTTCCTTTTCCCGGGCAATATGCCTGAAAAAATACAGGAATACTGCAGGAAAACCGGGCAGAAGGTACCTGAAAATATTGCCCAGATTTCAAGGGTGGTGCTTGAAAGTCTTGCAATGGAATACAGGTACGCAATGGAGAATATGGAAGATACAATCGGGAACCGTGTTGAAACGTTGCATATAGTGGGAGGCGGTTCACAGAACATGCTTCTGTCACAGTTTACGGCGTCCGCAACCAGGAAAAGCGTTATGGCGGGTCCGATTGAGGCGACAGCAGCCGGCAACCTGCTGGTACAGGCGATGGCGAACAAGGAAATCTCGGATGTTCCGCAGCTGCGCGAAATCGTAAGGAAATCTTTCCCGCTTTTTGTATACCAGCCGAAAGATACCTCCCTGTGGGATGAGAACTACGAGAAATACAAAATGCTGGTTGCTTAGGTTGCCTTGCTCTGGCTGTCCATGGCAAGGATTAAACGCAAAAAAGGATTTTTACGATGGAAAAGAAATTCAATTACCTGGACGAATCGCTCAAGAGTTACCTGGACAGGATTTCTGCAAAGACCCCTGCACCGGGCGGCGGCAGCGCAGCCGCATACGCGGCATCCCTGGCTACCGCGCTCCTGAACATGGTTTTGAGTTTTACCCTGGGCAAGGAGAAATACGCCGCCTGCCAGAAAGAACTTGAAGGGGTCAAGCAAGAAACCGGCAGAATGCTTGAGAGACTCACCCGGTACGTTGAGGAAGACAGCGAGGTCTACAGCCTTGTGAGAAAGTATTC
>CAYQXZ010000167.1:1249-4349 GCA_964421645.1 uncultured bacterium | reverse complement strand
CCTACGTAGTGGGACCTTCAAGCACGACAAATGAACGCTATACCCACAGAGCAGGAACCGTCAGGAACATTCTCTTCGTTGACGGGCATGTCGCCACGTTCTCGCGCGCGGATGAGACTCAACTTGACTGGGTAATACCTTAACTCCTCGCAACAATGCTCAGGAGAGTAAAAAATGGATAACAGGATTTCAGGATTACTGTTTGCAGCATTGATCTGTGCAGCGGTTTTTTGCATCGCGCCGGATCTTGACGCTTCAATTTCTTTCGTTGAAAACGGCAAAGTCAGCGGAAGCATCGTCATCGGAGATACGCCTTGCGGTCCACTTGCATTCAATTTAAAAGTGACTGACGGCATTCTTTATGCGGCGGAATTTCTGCAGAAACACATAGAGAAGGCCACCGGTGCCGTCATTCCCATTAAACGGGAATCAGAAGGCCCGCAGGCACCCTATATCCTTGTCGGAAGAACAGCCATGGGTGAAAAACTCGGCATTTCAGCAAAAGGACTGCCTGCCGAGGGATATCTTGTCAAGTCTTTTAAGGACGGCGTTGCCATAGTCGGAGAGATTTCGCAAGAAGGGATTGACCGCGGCACGCTTAACGGCATTTACCGCTTTCTTGAAGATACGCTCGGCATAAGATGGTACTTTGCGCCGGAAGAGATGGGCGCGGTAATACCGCCGTCTTCCTCGCTGAACGTGCCCGATGATTTTTCTCTTTCCGGACATCCGTTTTTCCCGTACAGGATGGGCGGCATCAGCCACTGGCAGGGAGAAGTGGCACAGCAGTGGCACCCGGCATTGCGGTTCGGTTCTTCCAAAGGCATGGGAGCAAACCACACCCACGAAAACTGGTACAAGTATTACGGCAAGGAACACCCGGAATATTTCGCCCTCAAGGAAGACGGGACAAGGGCGGTAACTTCCGACAGGGCGAGCAGCGGACAAAACCGGAGTTATCTCTGTTTTTCAGAGCCCGGGGTTCTGCGCCAGCACATAGAGAACGTAGACGAGTATTTCAAAACCGGCAATGATAAACCGTGGGTGGGAGGTGTCCGCCCGCAGGGCAATAATATTCCTTTCGGTCCCAACGACGTGTCAAAAATACTGCGTATGCCCCGAATGCCTTAAGAAAGTCAATCCGGAAAGAGGAAAGCACGGAGTCGCGTCAAACCTTGTCTTTGGTTTCCTGTACAGGTATGCAACGGAAGTCAAGAAGCGGCACCCGGAGGCAGTCATATGGTCCCTCGCCTATCAACAATATAAACTGCCCCCTACCAATATAGAAAAGTTCCCGGATAACGTTGGAATAACCCTGTGTCTTATTCCTACTGTTGTCGTGCAGAACCAGGCAGAAGTGATGAAACAGAACAGGGAACTGATTGAGCAATGGTTCAACCTTGTCAACAGGAATCCGGAAAGATTGATAATATGGGATTATTTCTGTTATCCCAACGGGTGGTTCGTTGCGCCGACAGAAATCCCCCACGTGTTGAAAGACCATGTTAATTTCCTCAAGGGAAAGGCCCTGGGCATATTCAACAACGGCTTCAATCCTTCCACGAGAGCAGACCTTCCGCAGTTATACCTGACCTACAGGATTGTCTGGTTAATGCACAGATTGCTGTGGGATCCCGGGATGGACCTGGACAAAGCGCGAAAAGACTGGTCTTATGATCTTTTCGGACCTGCGGGCGAAGAGATGGAAAAGTTCTACAGACTCCTTGAAGACAGATGGGAAAAGACTCAATGGAAGGAGGTGCCGGTCCGGGCAAACGTGCCGGAACCGGACGTCTATCTTGAAACTTATCCCCCTGATTCCGTCAGAGAGCTCAAGGCGCTGTATCAGAAAGCCATTTCAAAAACGGAAGAAGGAACCGTTTACAGGAAACGCCTGGACTGGTTTTACGAAAAAGCATACGGACCGTTTTTCGCCAGGGCAGGCCAATTCCACCTCGCGGCAGGCAATCTGCCTTCATACAAGGTCGGTTATCTTGAGAAGATACGCACGGACACACAATTTCTTTACGGGGATATATGGAACAGCGTACCGACTTCCATAAATACCGTTGAACGCGTCACCGGCGCCGAAATCCCGGACAAAAGCACCATAAAGGTGGGCTATGACAGGAACAATATCTACATCGCGGCGAGAATGGAAACGCAAGCCCGCGACCGGGAGATAACTGCAAGGGCCGAGGGCAGGGAAAATCCGGCGGTTGAGCAAGATGACAAATTCATAATCCACATCCAGACTGAAAAAGCAGACGGCTACATAGAGCTTATCATCAATCCCAATGGAGCTTTCAGCAGTAAATTCAATATTATGCCCAGTGAAAAACGAGGCTTTTTCCCAACCCATAAGACATTGAACTGGGATACGGGAAAAATAGCCGTTGTTGGAAAAATCCATGACGATGCATGGATTGCGGCGGCCGCAATCCCGTGGAAAAGCTTGCCTGGTACTGAATCCATCCCGCCCGCCAGGCTACGCGCTCAGTTTATCCGGTGGAACGCAAAAGACAGATACCGCCACACCGTATGGTCTCCACTCTTGAGTACGTGGGACTATCCTCTTTCGCGTTTCGGCTGGCTGCAATTCGGCACTTCCGCAGGCAATGAAACGACCGTCACGATAACACCTTCAAAATCCCAGACAGGATACATTTCCGCATCGGGGATAAAACCGGATCAGCCCTCAAATCCTCTAAGTGTCAGTACCGGAGAAGAAAAAGATTATTTTATCATCGGACAGAGGGATATGAATGAAAAGACCTGGATAGAACTTCGCGGCATAGTAAAATTTGATATCCGGCAGCTCAAGGAACACGAAGGAAAAGTGCAGAAGGCTGTGCTTGAACTTTACAGGGCAAATGCACAGAACAAGGAACCTTATGACTCAATAATCATTGACAGGATTGATTCCAGGAATCCTGAAAAGGTAGTGCAGGAAGATTATAATGCCCGGGTTCTTCAGCCGGCGGTCGCGGTAATGCCGCCTCCCGGAGAGAACGCCAGACAGAAGCTCCTGCTTGATGTCACCGACAGTTTCAAGAAAGACATGCAGACAGGGCAGACAACCGTATCCTATCGCTTGAGG
>CAYQXZ010000167.1:0-1239 GCA_964421645.1 uncultured bacterium | reverse complement strand
TTTCCGAAGGATGCACGCATAAGGACGGCGGCCAGAGATATATCATATTAAGGGGCATAAAGGAAGGGGATCCGGAGAACGCCCCGGCACTGCGCGTAACGCTGACAAACGATTGAACATCCGAGAACTCGTATAAATGAGGAACAAGGATTTTTATGTTCTGCCTTCAGGCAGGCAAACCGGAGAAATTCGCGGAAACGCCTATCAATCGTTTGGTGATGCTCTCGAAGCGGTCCATTCATCAGGAAGCGCAACCGGCAAAAGGATAGTTTTTCTACCCGGCAGCCACTTTGTACCGCAACCCGTTACCCTGAACCCGGCGGATTCCGGAATAACCATCACATCCGCCGAAGGAAATTCCGCCTTCCTTTACGGAGGGATACCCGTAAGCGGATGGAAAAAAGAGGGTAAAGACTGGATTCTTCAACTTCCTCCTTCACACAGCTGGAATTTCAGGTCCATTCTTGTCAATAGAAGGATTACACTGCCTTCCCGTTATCCGCTCAGGGGCACTTTGAACCATCTGAACGAATTCCTGGTTCCCTGGATGAGCACCACAGGGGGCGCATGGAAACGCAAGCCTACCCGCAGAGAGCTTACTACCATGAGATATAGAGCCTCCGACCTAAAAGGCATTAACCTGCAGGATGCAGAAATTACCGTTTACCACCAGTGGGATGAATCAAGAACAGGCGTAGCAAGAGCTGACACGAAATCTCCCACCATGTTTTTCACATCCCCTCTGGGCCATCCTCCTGGCGCCTTCGGTGTAAGAAAATATATTCTCTGGAACCTCAAGGAAGCCCTGTCCCCGGGGTCATGGTATTTTGACAGAACTCAATCCAGGCTTTTCTACCGTCCGCTTCCCGGTGAAGACATCAAGGCTGCAAGTATGGTTATTCCCACCGTGGAATCGCTGATTGTCTCGGAGGGGAGCCCTGAACGCCCGGTAAGGGATATAACCGTAAATAACCTCTCAATTTCAGCTACAACCACTGCATTGAGCAGCGGCGGGTTCGGCGCGAACAACTATCCAGGAGCAATAAACCTGAATGCTTCAGGAGGTTCACATCTGGAAAAACTCCACGTAAATAATGTCTCCGGTTATGGAATCGTTGTTGCCGGAAGCAGCGGTGGGACAGTTAAAGACTGTGAGATTGACCGGACAGGGGCAGGCGGCATAAGACTCTCGGGTGGTGAAAAAGCGACCGTGCACGGAAATCACATACAAAAAACCGG